>CAZXQL010000075.1:0-9576 GCA_964643395.1 uncultured Thermotogae bacterium | reverse complement strand
GGAGTGCGGCGGCGTTCTCATCGGGGGCTGGCTCCCTCGCAACCACACCGGGCTCCGATCCCCCTCCACGTCGGTGTCCCCGGACTCCGCCCGCTGCTGACCGCCACCAACCGCCCCACAGAACCGTTTGGCTGACGCGGACGCCTCCGCGCTTGCGCTCCAACAGGGCCTCGACAGCCGGATTGCCGCGGCGCCCTCCGGTAGAGGCCGATTGGCCGGCTTCCTGCGCCTTCATACGGGCGATCTCAGCGATCATCGCCTCCAGATCCTTGATCTGCTGGCGCTTGAAGTTCACCTCACCGCGCTTGTGGAGGATCTCGGAACGAAGCCGCTCGACTTCCTTGACCAAGGAGATCTGCTGATCGCCGGAGATGTCCTCTTGCATCCCCTCCAGCTCCCATTCCTTGTTCTCGATCTCCAGATCGAGCTTCGAAACCTCCTTGTCCATCTCGGCGATTCGGTCGTCCATGCCCTGGCGCTCTTCCTGGGCCTGCTTGAGCTTCTCCAGGATGCGCTCTCGCTGCTTGTGGACGATGGAGTCCTGAAGCTGGACTTGTTCCTCGTTCAAACGCTGGTATTCGAGGGCCGCGTCTCGCTCGCCCTGCAGCGCGACCAGGCGTCGACGCCGCTCGGCGAGGATTACGCGATGGGTGTTGAGTTTCGACTTGACGTCCTTCAGCTCGGCAATGGCCTTGTTGCGTTTGTCGTCGTAAGCGGCAATCCCGCTGACCTCGTCGATGATCTCGCGACGCCGTTTGGGCGTGCGGCGGATGATCTCGGTGATTCGACCCTGTGCGATAAGCTGCTGGCCGTCCGGATCGATCTTGCCGGCCTCCAGGAGACGGTCGATGTCCGAGCGGGTGCAGCCCTTTCCCATCATCGTATACGTGGAAGACTTGCGCGTGATGCGCCGTCCGATTGTGATCTCCGGCGCCGGATGTCCGTTTTCGAGGAACGAGTCGAACGTGCCGTCCCCGTTGTCGAGGTACAGGAGCACCTCGGCCGAGTCGGCGGCGGCGTAGCGATCGCCGCCGTTGAAAATCAGGTGCTCGAATCGGTCCGCGCGGAGCTCGGACGAGCGGCGGCCCATGACGAAGTTGATGGCATCGAACAGGTTCGACTTCCCCGAGCCGTTCTCGCCGACGATGGCCGTCATGCCTTCGAAGAACGGGATCACGGTCTGCTTGCGAAACGACTTGAACCCCGTGAGTTCGACTTTGGTGATTCGGGTCATTGCTGCGATCTCGCTTTCCGCTGTGGCTGAGGGAAGAGGTCCAATTGAGCCAGGGATGCGTCGGACGGGGATGCCTGTTCTTCCAACAACTGCTCGATCTTGTAGCGGTTGTAGTCGTTGGGCTCAGATGTTCCGTCTTCCCAACGCATGATGGATGGGATCGATACACCCAACTGCAACGCAATGGCGCGCTTGCTCCACCCATTTCGTATGCGGAAGCTGTGCAAGCGCCTACCCAGTCGGTCCATGCAGCCCCCCTCGTCGGTTTACCAATATAACTTTTGTTACACTCGGCTGCAAAGAAAACGAGAGGGGCGATCATGCCCCTCTCGAGAACGTCCCCTCACCTTTTCATTGGCCCTAGTTGCCGAGGAATCCCCAGATCAGAGCACCGACTCCAGCGAGCAGTGCCACGATCGAGATAAAGTACAGCGTGTCGAGTTGCGGCTGCACGTCGATGGACTCGAGTGCAGTCAGGCGTGCGTCGTACTCGGCCAACACTGCCTGGTTGGCGGACAGGACCTGATCCTGAATCCCCGCCATTCCGTCGGAAATGTTGGCGATGGCCTGGTCGAATCCTTCCAGCTTGGCGCGGTTGTTGTCGACGCGAATCGACAGCGCGGCCATCGATCGTTCGAGATCCAGGACCTTCTTCTTGAACGTGCCGACGTCTTCGTCTTCCAGAGCCTGAACACGTGTGCTCAGATCGTCGACCGTCATCGAAAGCATCGAGATGTCGGCCTGGAAGTCGTCGCGCAACGAGGAGATGTCCGACGTCACGCTGTCACGCAGGGCGTCGATGTCTCCATAGACGGACGTTTGGAAGTCGGCAAACGCTTGCTTGAACGAGTCGTAATCGGAGATCATGGCATCGAACTCATCGCGGAGATCCCCTAGGTCGCTTCGAGTTGTGGATAGCTTGTTGCTCAGGTCGTCGACCGTTGCGGAGAGCTCGGACAGTCCGGCCTCCAGCGCGACCACACGCACCTTCAACTCCTGCTGGGTTTGCCCCAGGGCGTCGACGTCCGTACGCAACCCCACGATCTTCCCCTCAGCCGACTTGATCTCGACGGAGACGGCCGTCACGATGTCGCGAAGATCATCGACCTTGGCATTGAAGGCATCGATGTCTCCCATGTTTCCCTTGACTTCGCCGATTAGCTCCGTCATGAAGGCTTGCAGGCTTCCGAAGGCCGACTCCATCTTTGCGATCTCTTGATTGAGAAGATCAGCAGTCGGAGTCGATGCAGCGCCTTCCTCCTGGGCATAGCCGACAGCCAGGAAAACAAGGAGCGACAGGGCGATCAACGCCGTAACAGAAAGCGCTCTCTTCATTGTCGTCCTCCTTTGATTCCTATGCATTGCACGTTGAGAATAGCGTTTGCTGCAGACAGGCAGTGGGACTGCTGCCGCCTGCACGCCGTCCGTTTGTCAGAGGGGGTGCGGACAACTGTCCAATCGACTCGTCGTGGATCGGCCGCGGGAGCACGCGTCGCGAGGGGAAGTCCGCTTCCGTGCCAAACAGGCGCCAACGGGGAACGTCGATCGGAACAGCGTTTCCCGCAGCGGCTCGCTGTTGCAGTCGGCGCAGGGAGTGGATACAATTCCCTGGATTTGCGATCTGCAGCAAATCACCATACAAAGAGGATTTGCGAATGAAGATCGTGAAAATCGAGGGGCTGTCCCCGCTACCAAAGGAAGAGGTGCAGTAGGAACTATGAGTGCATTGTTGGTAATCCCCGGAGTCATTTCAGTCGTGGCACTTCTGGGCGCGTTCCTGTTCAATCGTTCGGTCGTACGCAAGGCCCAGGGAACGGATCGGATGAAGGAGTTGCAGGGTTTCATTCGGAAGGGCGCGTTTACATTCATGCTGGAAGAGGCCCGCGTGATGGGGATTACGATGGTCGCCATCGGCGCCATCCTCTGGGTCCTCTTCTTCTGGGAAATTGCGGTCTCATTCTGGATCGGCTCCCTGCTGTCCATGGCCGCCGGCTTCATCGGGATGAACGCGGCGACGCATGCGAACGCGCGGACGACGAACGCCGCAGAGCACTCGTTCAAGTCGGCCCTGAACGTGGCGTTCTCCGGAGGGAGCGTGATGGGACTGTCCGTGGCCGGCCTGGCCGTCATCGGGCTTGTTCTGGTCACGGTCCTCTTCAACAAGTGGTTCGCGCCCGATGCACTTCACATCGAGACGCGCTACCTTTTCGGCATCCATTCGCTGGGGATCAACCTTATCCGCGGAGCGCTGATCGTCAGCTCGTACTCGATGGGGGCCTCTCTTGTCGCACTGTTTGACCGTGTGGGCGGAGGCATCTACACCAAAGCGGCCGACATGGCCGCGGACATGGTGGGAAAAGTCGAGATGCACATTCCGGAGGACGATCCTCGGAATCCGGCGACGATCGCCGACAATGTCGGCGACAACGTGGGTGACGTCGGAGGTCTGGGGGCGGACCTGCTCGAGTCCTTCGTGGGAGCGATCATCTCGGTGATGGTCATGTTCCTCTACATTTGGGTAGGGCGAGGGAATGCTCCGTTGCTGCCATTGCTTGACAAGTTGGCCCCGCTCGGCATCGAGGGGCACTACAACTGGTTCCTGCTGGCGCCGCTGGTGATCGTTTCCGGAGGCATCCTTTCGAGCTTGCTGGCGATTCTTTACATCCGGTTCAGCCGCCGTCAGGACAACATGCAAGCCGTACTGATGAACGGGACGCGGCTGGCCGCCCTGCTGACGGCTGGGACGACGTTCCTGTTCTGTTGGTTCACCCCCGTCGGAATGAATATCTTCTACTCCGTCGTCCTCGGTCTTGGTGCCGGCCTCGCGATCGGCTTCTTCTCCGAGTACTACACGTCCTCGAGCTACCGCCCAACGCGCGAGCTGGCCAAGATGAACCAATCGGGACCAGCCGTCGGAGTCACGGAAGGCATGGCGCTCGGAATGCTGAGCACGTTCCTCCCTGTGCTCGCCATCGCGGGCGCAACGATCGGCGCCTATCAGCTCGGGAACCTTCCCGGGGTGGCGTTCGCAGCGCTTGGGATGCTTTCGTTCGTCGCGATGACGGTTGCTGTGGATACCTACGGGCCGATTGCCGACAACGCGGGCGGCATTGCCACGATGGCGAAGCTGCCTCCGGACGTCCGGGAGCGGACCGACAAGCTCGATTCCATTGGCAACACGACTGCTGCGATCGGGAAGGGATTTGCGATCGGCTCGGCGGCGTTTGCGGCGTTGGGTCTGATTGCCGCCTTCATGTGGTCGGCGATCGGCAGCGCGGACATGGTCTTGCCGCCGCAGCTACCGATCGTTGGGCAGATCGCGGCGCAATTCTCGCCGACGCATTCGCCGATTCTGATGGGGGCATTCGTCATCGCCGGACTCATGCTCGGCGCGATGGTTCCTTACGTCTTCTCAGCGCTTCTGATCCGCGGGGTCGGTCGAACGGCCGACATCCTCGTGCAGGAGATCCGTCGCCAATTCAAGAGCAATCCGAAGATCATCTCGGGCGAGGAAGTCGCCGACTTCCAGAAGTGCATCAGCATCACGGCCCACGGAGGCCTGCGCAAGATGTTCCTTCCGGCCATGATCGCGGTGATCACGCCGATCGTGTTCGGTCTGATCTTTGGGCGATACGCGTTGGGGGGGTTCCTCATCGGAGGACTGCTCTCGGCGATCCAGCTGGCCATCTTCTGCGGGAACGCGGGCGGGGCGATGGACAACGCGAAGAAGTACATTGAAGAGGGCAACTACGGAGGCAAAGGTTCCGAGGCGCACGACGCTGCCGTAACCGGGGACACGGTCGGAGATCCGCTGAAGGATACGGTCGGCCCGTCGCTCGATATCCTCATCAAGCTGATGTCGGTCATCGCTCTGGTGTTTGCCTCGCTGTTCCCGTTGTATCCGATATTCCTGTAGAACTCATCGCGAGTTCTACGAAACGCGAACGATGATGCGGGCTCCGGAGCAACCGACCGGAGCCCGTTCTCGTGGAGAAGGAGGATGACGTGACAATCGCGTTCCTCGACGGCGAACATCTGTACCTCAGACCGTTGGACATTGCCGATCTGGAGCTGTGCATGCGCTGGATCAACGATCCCGAGATCCTTCAATACCTCGGGCGACGGCACCCGATGGGGCGTGAGCAGGAAACGGAGTGGTTGACCGATCAGTACAAGAACGAGGATCACTTCAACCTGGCTATCGTTCTCAAGGATGGAGATCGGCACATCGGCAACTGCGGGTTCAACGAGATCGATTACGTGAACCGAAACGCGATCTTCGGGATCCTGATCGGCGAGAAAGACGCCTGGAACAAAGGCTACGGCCCCGAAGCGGCGGGTCTCATCCTCGATTACGGATTCGGAGAACTGGGATTGCATCGCATCGCCCTCGAGGTCTACTCGAGCAACCCGCGAGCTCGCAAAGCGTACGAGAAAGCGGGCTTCACACTGGAGGGCACGCAGCGAGAGGCCTACTATCGCAACGGTCAGTTCTTCGATACGCACATCATGGGGATTCTCAAGTCGGAATGGGAGGAGATGTCGGACAAATGAGCTCCAATCTCTGGAGTGACGAGGATCGCTTGTTCATGCCGAGACGGTTGGGCTTGGGATACACCCTCAACTTCAAGTACATCGCCAAGAAGCTGGGATGGATCAAACCTGCCGTCCGCAAGGACGCGCCGGACGAGGGTGACGCAGAGCAACAGGACGTAGCGGAGACGCCGGAGGAGCGGCTGCGCCGGTCGATCGACGACTCACGATTCGAGGATCGCTGAATCCAGACACGATAGCGTCCAAGACCTAACGACAGGTTGCGGTTCGCGCGACAACTGTTATACTTGTTCTATAACAGAAGGATAAGGAACAAGATGCTGCTGTCGATAAGCGAAACGGACCCCACGCCGATCTACCTTCAGATCGTGCGGCAGATCAAGGAGCAAGTCTTGACCGGTGAGTTGAATCCGGGGGACGAACTTCCATCGGTGCGTGAGCTGGGCGACTCCCTGGGAATCAGTCTGCACACCGCCCGCAGTGCGTATCAGGCGCTGGCTGAGGAGGGATTGCTGCGGATCCGACTCGGCAGGAAGGCGCGGATTGTCCGGCCTGAATCGTCCGATGACCCGAGCTTGTCGAGAGACGAACTGAGTCTTCGAATCCGGGAGTGGATCGTGGACGGACTCCTCCAGGGGCAGACCCCGAAAGCTCTCCATGACGCTCTCGATCGGGAGCTGGAGGCTCTGCAGGCCCGGGGAGCCCAGTTGCGAGCGCTTGGTATGGGCAAGGAGAAATCGTGAAGTCTAGGTGGGGGCTTCGCATTTGGACGCACGCGCCGGCGTTGGGCCTCTGGGCCGGATTCCTCGTCTGGTCCCTCGTGTGGATCCCCAATGGGGTGGACCGCGTGCCTCTTCGGATCGATGCGTCGGGAGCTCCCGTCGCATGGGGCTCGTCATGGGGCGCGGTGGGGCTGGTTCTCGGGTTGGGGCTGTTCTTCATCGGACTCTCGATGTTCCTCGACATGTTGTGGGCCCGGCAGGAGTCCCGCAAGCGGTTCAATCTCCTCAGCCTGTTGGACGAGCTGATTCTCGGTTTGATGGTTCCGATCCAGGCGACTTTCCTCCTGGATGCGGCCGCCGGGGCGAGCGTCTATCCCCTCCCACTTGCCGGTATCGCTGCAGGGATTGTCGGGATGCTGGCTCTCGGGGCTCTCGTCGAGTGGGCCCGGCCCTTTATCCCCGGTCCAATCCCTACGATGCCGATGTCCTCCGATGCTGAGGGATTCCGTACGTACCTGGAAGGCCGCATCGAGGCAGGCGAGCCCATCGTCTACTGGGATATCCAGAACCCTCGCTATGTCACCTGGCTGTCGATCGGCCTGCCTCTCGTTCTATGGGCGGCCGCCGGCTACCTGTTCCGTGCTCAGCTGTGGGTGGCTTGCATCGAGGCGTTCATCGGCCTCGTGTTCCTTCTGTACTACGGCGGGCAGCGCACGCGCGTGAACCGGGAAGGGATTACGATCCGCTACGGCCTAGCCGGCATTCGGATCTTCCGTTGTTCGTTGGATGACATCACCGGGATCCGGGTAAGAACGTTCGCACCGCTGGCCGAGTTCGGCGGGTACGGCATTCGAGTGGCCCACGGTGTGACCGCGTACTACCTCACAGGGAGAACAGGTGTGCAGATCGAGAGAGTGGGACGTCGGTCGGTCCTGATCGGGTCGGCGCATCCGATGCGGTTGGCGATTGTTCTTGGATTGTTGACAGGGAATCAGATCACAAGTGATGCGGGAAACGAGGTAGCAGAATGATTACGGCAAGAGCGTTGACGAGGCGGTTCGGCGATCTCCTAGCTGTGGATGGCCTGGATCTCAATGTCAAGCGCGGCGAGGTGTTCGGCTTTCTGGGGCCGAATGGAGCTGGGAAGACGACGACCGTGCGCATGCTGTCGGCCTTGATTGCGCCGACGACGGGAACGGCGACGATCGCGGACAAGACCTTGGGGCCGGACAATCGGTCCATTCGCCAATCTGTTGGCGTGCTCACCGAGACGCCCGGTCTCTACAAGCGGCTGTCGGCTTGGGACAATCTGATGTTCTTCGCTCGGTTGTACCGAATCCCCAGTCCGGAGCGAGGCGCGGAGAAGTACCTCAAGATGTTCGATCTGTGGGATCGGCGGGACGATTTGGCCGGCGGATTCTCCAAAGGGATGCGTCAGAAGTTGGCTCTGGCCCGCGCCCTCGTCCATGAGCCGGAGATCTTATTTCTCGATGAACCGACGGCCGGACTCGATCCGGAAGCGGCCAAAACGGTGCGCGAGCTCATCGAATCGCTTCGGTCGGAGCATCGCACCATCTTTCTCTGTACGCACAACCTCGACGAAGCGGACCGTCTGTGCGATCGGATCGCCCTGTTCAAGACGCGGCTTCTCAAAGAAGGAGACCCGCGGACGCTGAAGGAAGAGATGTACGGAAAGCGTACGGTTGTTCATCTGGCGAATCCGCGTCCGGGTATCGAGAACGAACTCAATCTACCGTTCATCACCAAGACGGAGTGGGTCGACGGGAAGCTCCTGATCTCGCTGACCGATCCGGAGACCCAGAATCCGACTCTCGTGAAGCGACTGGTCGAGCTCGGAGGCGAGATCCAATTCGTGAGCGAGCTGCGGGTATCGCTCGAAGACCTGTACCTCGACCTGATGGAGGGGAACCATGCATCGGCTTAGCGTGTTGCTGAAGAAGGAGTGGCGAGAGTCGCTGCGGAATCGAATGGTCCTGTTCGGTGTGGTGTTCCTCCCGGTCGTGTTCATCGGAATCTCCGTGTTCATGTTGTCAACCGGCGCTTCCCAGAACGACTCGGTCGCGCAGGTCGTGCTGTTCAACACGAGCTTGATGTACTTCATGATCCTGCCCGCAATCATTCCGCTGGCGATTGCCGTGTACTCGATCGTCGGGGAAAAGGAGCAAACGACGCTGGAGCCGCTGTTGGCGACACCGATCACGGACACAGAGCTCTTCCTCGGCAAAGCACTGGCCAGTGTGATCCCCGCCGTTCTCGTCAACTGGATCAGCTTTGGCGTCTTCCTGCTGGCGGTTCGTCTGCTCGTGGGAGCGTTTCTGGTCGAGACGCTGACGACTCCGTGGCTGGTTTCGATCTTCGGGTTGTCCCCTCTCCTCGCGCTGTTCTCGGTCGGGGTGACGATGATCGTCTCGTCTCGTGCAAGCGATGCGCGGGCGGCCTATCAGTTCTCGAGCTTGGCGATTCTCCCGGGGATGATTCCACTCATCATCTATAGCAGCATGAAGACGCTGGTCGATCTCCGGTTGATCCTGCTCGAGGCGGGTCTGCTTGTCGTGGCGGGCGTGGCAGTGCTGTGGGTCGCGATCCGTCTGTTCCGGCGCGAACAGATCCTGACGCGGTGGAAGTAGGCCGCCCCGGGTGATCGCAGCAGGGTGCCGCTGTACGATTGGCACGGTGGAAAGGGCGCTCTGGTATACTCCACCGTGCGAGAGGTGCAATCATGAACACGAAGCTATTCCTACTACTTGGCGCAGTCTTGGGCTTGTTGATCCTGGCAATGCTCATGCCTCAGTCCCCACCGGTGACGACCGAGGAGCCGAGCCAGCTGCTCGACTCGGCCCATTTCGTGGTGGAGCTTGACGGGACGCCGATCCTCCAGGAAGCGTACACGCTCGAGTTCCAACCGGCGCAAGGGTACCTGCTGAACTCACAAGGCTCTATCATGGCGAATGGGCAGACGATCACACTGGCTCAGCAGACCCAGTTCGACGCCAACTTCATGCCCATCAACTATCAACTGGCGGCCGATACTCCGTCTGGAACGCA
>CAZXQL010000074.1:0-9644 GCA_964643395.1 uncultured Thermotogae bacterium | reverse complement strand
CGTTTACGCAACATGATTATTCGAACGTCTCCCCGCACTTCTTGCAGCGCCGCATCTTCCTGCCCTCCACGTCGACGAAACCGATGCGTGTCGCCTCGTCGCACTCCGGGCAGATCGGCAGCAGGTTCGACAGATTGATCGTTCCCTCGCGCTGCACGATTCCCGGTTGACGGAGTTGCTGCGTCGCACGCTGGTGCTTGGTGATCATGTGGACGTTCTCGACAATGGCACGTCCTCGTGAAGGCTGGATGGCAAGCACCCGGCCGATCTTGCCCCGGTCGTTGCCCGCGATCACCTGCACGCGATCACCCTTCCTGATTCTGTTCATGGCTAGCGTCTCCTAGAGGACTTCCGGTGCGAGCGAAATGATCCTCATCATCTTCTTGTCCCGCAGCTCTCGCGCCACCGGCCCGAACACGCGCGTCCCGATCGGCTCGCCCTGAGGATTGATCAATACGATGGCGTTGTCGTCGAATCGAACGAACGTCCCATCTTTTCGGCGATACGGGCGCCGCGTACGTACGATGACGCCACGTACGATCTCGCCCTTCTCGATATCGCTCGTCGGAAGTCGCTTCCGTACCGAGGCGACGACAATGTCGCCGATGACGCCCTGCCGCCGGTTGGACGGTCCCAACACGTTGATGCAACGAACCAGCTTGGCGCCGGAGTTGTCGGCCACTTTGAGCATCGTTTGCATCTGAATCATGGCTAACCCTCCGCCTTCTCGATAACTTCGATCAACCGCCACCGTTTGAGACGACTCAACGGACGGCACTCCTCGATCTTCACGATATCGCCAATACCGGCTTGCTCTTGCGGATCGTGCGCATGGAACTTGACGTGGCGGCGGATGTGCTTCCGATACCGCGCATGCAGCTTCCGTTCCTCGACTCGCACGACGATCGTCTGCGTCATCTTGTCGCTGACGACCTGTCCAATCTTGATCTTCTTCATGCGTTGCTCGCCCCCGGTTTGCGTTGCGCAATGATGGTCATCACGCGCGCAATGTCCTTGCGCGTCTTCTCCAACTCCGCGCTGTTGTCAAGTTCGCCGGACGCGAGCTGGAACCGCAGATTGAAGAGCTTTCGCTTGAGATCCAATTGACGATCCATAAGCTCCTCAAGCGTCAACTCGCGCAAGTCTGCAGCCTTCATACCTCTCCTCCAAGAACAATTCGCTTCTTCAGTTTCGTCTGAATCGGCAGCTTGTGACTGACCAGTTCGTGGACCCTCTTGGCCTGGCCTTCGTCCAGTCCCGAGATCTCGAACAGAATCGTACCGGGTCGAACAACGGCAACCCAGTGATCCACCGGCCCCTTACCTTTTCCCATGCGTGCTTCCGCCGGGTGCTTGGTGATCGGCTTGTCCGGGAAGATCCGAATCCAGATTCGTGCCCCACGCTGCGTGGTTCGCGCGATCGTCGTTCGGCAGGCCTCGATCTGAGCTCCGGTGATCCACGCCGCTTCCATCGACTGTATACCGTACTCGCCAAAGGTCACGTGAGCACCACGTGTCGCCATGCCGCGCCGCTTCCCCCGATGCGTCTTTCGGTGCTTGGTGCGTTTTGGGAACAGAAGCGCCATACTAGCTCACCTCGTCCCGCTGGCCCTTGTGCGGATACTCGCCACGGAAGATCCACACCTTGACGCCGATGTTTCCATACTTCGTTCGGGCTTCGACCAGGCCGTAGTCGATATCGGCCCGCAACGTCTGAAGAGGGATCCGTCCTTCCTTCATCGTAATGGAGCGTGCAATATCCGCGCCGCCCAATCGTCCGCTCACCTTGAACTTCACGCCGCCCGCGCCTGCGCCCATCACGCGACGCATCGCTTCCTTCATAGCGCGTGCCGGAGCCGTGCGGTTCTCGATCTGGAGAGCTACATCCTGCGCCACCAGACGAGCTTCCAGGTCGGGGCGCTCGATTTCCTGAATCGACACCTTCACATGACGTCGAGTCAGGTCCTCCAGCGCAGCCTGGAGGACTTCGATTTCGGAGCCGCCTCGCCCGATGATAATGCCGGGACGGGCGGAACGGATCACGATTGACACGCGGTCTTCCTTCGACCGCTCGATGTTGATCTCGGATACCGAAGCGCGCCGATACCGTTCGGTAATCAGGTCGCGAATCCGCTTGTCCTCGGCAATGTACTCCGGGGCCAGTACGGGGTTATACCAGTTGGAAACCCATTTTCGGTTGACCCCGATACGAAAACCCACCGGATGGATCTTCTGGCCCATTATTCACTCTCCCCGTCGCCGACGACAATCGTGATATGACTGGTCGGTCGGCGAATGATGTCGGCTCGCCCGTACGCACGAGGACGAAGGCGCCGAAGCGGCTTCCCCATGTCGGCCGTTGCCTTGACGACGGACAGCTTGTCCACGTCGACGTCGAAGTTGTTCTCGGCGTTGGCGATGGCCGACTCGAGCGTTTTGAGGATAGGCCGTGCCACCTTCTTGCTGGAAAGCCGCACGATCCGCAAGGCGTCATTGACGTTCCGTCCACGAATGGCGTCGATCACCAACCGAGCCTTCCGGGTGGACGTGCGTACATATCTGGCAACAGCTCGTGCTTCCATGATTCGTTCTCCCTACGTCAGGCCAGGAGCCTTCTTTTTCTTCATCCCGCCATGACCGCGGAACGTTCGTGTCGGAGCGAACTCGCCCAACTTGTGCCCGACCATGTTTTCGACAACATAGACGGGCACGTGAACCTTCCCGTTGTGGACTCGAATCGTCATCCCCACCATGTCGGGGACGATCATCGATGCCCGTGACCATGTGATAATCTCATCGATCTCTCCACGCTTGGCACGCTGAACCTTCTTGAGAAGGCTTTCCTTGACAAACGGTCCCTTGTTCGTCGATCTGGGCATGCTCTCTCCTTACCGGCGACCCTTCCCGGCCCGCCGCACGATGAGCGCTGTGCTCTTCTTGCGGTTCTTCCGCGTCCTGCCGCCTTTGGCCAAGACGCCCGTTGGGGAAACCTGCGGACGTCCCACGCGAGCGCGCCCTTCACCACCGCCGTGCGGATGATCCACCGGATTCATAGCGACGCCGCGGACGTGCGGTTTGCGACCCAGATGCCGTACGCGTCCCGCCTTGCCGTGCTTGATGTTCTTGTGATCGGGATTCGACACTTCTCCGATCGTCGCGCGGCAATTCGTGCTGAAGATGCGAACCTCACCCGAAGGAAGGCGGATATGTGCACGGGAGCCCTCCTTACCGATTAGTTTGGCGGACGTGCCCGCAGATCGAGCAATCTTGCCGCCGCTGCCCGGGGTGAACTCCAAATTGTGGATGATCGCGCCCAGCGGAATTCGGGCCAGCGGCATCGAGTTCCCTACGCGGATCTCCGCAGTCTCGCCTGACTCGACCATCGTGCCGATTTCCAGCTCCACGGGAGCGAGAATGTACCGCTTCTCGCCGTCCACATAATGCAAGAGCGTGATCCAGGCCGACCGATTCGGATCGTATTCCCGCGTCGCCACGCGAGCTGGAATTCCATCCTTGCCACGCGTGAAGTCGATCAACCGGTAGCGTCGCTTGTGCCCCCCGCCGCGGAACCGGGACGTAATCCGGCCCTGGCTGTTGCGACCGCCCGTCTTCGTAATCGGCCGCAAGAGGCTCTTCTCGGGCGCGACATCGGACAGGCTCGAGAAGTCGGGAAGCTCTGCATGGCGGCGTCCCGGCGACGTTGCGTTGTACCGTTTCAGCGTCATGTCCTAGCCTCCCATCATCTCGATCCGGTCGCCCGGAGCTAGCCGAACGATCGCTTTTCGCCAATGCGTGGTCCGCCCGTGCAGTTGGCTCAGCCGCTCCCGTCGGGGCTTGCCTCGACGGTTGGCCGTCCAGACCTTCTCGACCTTGACGTCGAAGAGGTGCTCAACCGCTTTGCGGATCTGAACCTTGTTCGCGCCACGTGCCACACGGAACGAATACTTCCGCTCGTCCATCTTCTTCCACGTCTCTTCCGTGAGGATGGGAGAGAGCAGAATGTCCTCGTGATGCTCGAACCTTGCCATGGCTAGAACCTCTCCGTCAGTTCTTCGACCGCCGTCGCCGTCATCAGCACGTGATCGTGTCGAAGGATGTCATAAACATTGATCCCCCCGCACGCAATGCACTTCGCGTGGGGGAGATTGGTGAAGGACTTCTTGACCGCGCGGTCGTACTCGCCGGTCGCGACGACCACCAACGTCTTGCCCGATAGCTCCACTCGGTTCAAGAGCTCGACCGCCGCCTTCGTCTTCGGTGCATCGAAGTGGATCTCGTCAATCAAGGCGACATCGCCGGAAGCCGCACGGTCGGACAGCGCGGCGGCGAGTGCACCCAGCTTCATCTTCTTCGTCAGCTTGGATTCATACGATCGCGGCTTGGGGCCGAACATCGTCCCCCCGCCAACCCATAGCGGAGATCGACGGGAACCGGAACGCGCACGTCCTGTCCCCTTCTGCCTCCACGGTTTGCGGCCGCCGCCGCTCACTTCGCCGCGCGTCTTGGTGGAGTGCGTCCCCTGACGGCGGTTGTTCAGCTGCATCCGCACGGTACGGTACAGCAGGTCTTCGTTCACGTTTGCACCGAACATCCGATCGTCCAGGGCCGTCGTCTTCGGCTCGCCCGTGCCGGCGAATGAATACAGTCTCGCTTCAGCCATGACGTTTCCCCAATTCAAGAACAGTACCTCGGGCTCCCGGCGTCGATCCCTTCACAATGAGAAGATTTCGCTCTAGATCGACCCGCAGCACGCGAAGACCCCGCACCGTCGCACGACGGGCTCCCATCTGGCCGGGCAGCTTCTTGCCCTTGATCACGCGCCCCGGCTCGACACAGTTTCCCACCGATCCCGGACGACGATGAAAATGGGACCCGTGTGACTTGGGTCCCCCTGCGAAGTTCCATCGCTTCACAACGCCTTGAAAGCCGCGTCCCTTTGACGTGCCGGCAATGTTGATCGTCTCCCCTTCTTCGAAAAAGTCGACACGCAGCGCGTCTCCGACCGTGTAGTCGGTCGGGTTGTCGATCCGGATTTCGAACAGGTGACGATGCGGCGCCACGCCCGCCTTCTCGAAGTGCCCCGCCATCGGCCGGGTCACCTTTGTCTTGCTGATTTCGTCATACCCGAGTTGTAGGGCGTTGTATCCGTCCGTCTCCTCGGTCTTGATTCGAACGATCGTGCAGGGATTCGCCTCAATGACGGTAGCGCCGACAGCTTGGTCGTCGACGAAGAGCTGGGTCATCCCAATCTTTCGTCCAAGTATTCCACGAGCCATGATCCGCCAACCTCCGTCCTAGAGTTTGATCTCGATATCGATGCCGGTGGGCAGTTCGATATCCATCAGGGAATTGATCGTCTCCGAGGTCGGCTCTTTGATATCCAACAGCCGGGTATGAATCCGACGCTCGAAGTGCTCCATCGACCGCTTGTCGATATGCGGCGACCTCAGCACGGTGTAGATCCGCCGCTGTGTCGGCAAAGGAATGGGCCCCGAAATCTTGGCGCGCGTTTCCTTGGCCGAGTCGACAATCTTGCGGATCGAGCTGTCCACGAGCTCGTGGTCATATCCCCGCAGTTTGATCCGGATTTTCTCTCTCGCCATTTCTAGTATCCTCTGCTTCGAACGATCTTTTCTCTCAGTCCTTCGGGAACGAGGTCATAGCGCTCCACGCGCAATGAGTACGTCGCCCTACCCTGCGTTAAAGAACGCAGCCGCGTGGCATATCCAAACGTCTCCGCGAGCGGTACTGCCACGCGCAGGATCTGCACGGTTTCCCGCTGTTGGAGTTCCCGGATGTCCCCTCGCCTGCGCGCCAGGTCCTCCATCACCTCACCCAGATAGTCCGCCGGGGTGATCACTTCGCCTTCCATGATCGGCTCTAGAAGCTCAAACACACCCTCACTGTACGCTCGGTGCAGCGCACCAGCAGTCGCTGCCCGAAACGCCAGTTCAGACGAGTCAACTGGATGAAAAGACCCACCGATTACGGTGGCTCCGATATCGGCCAGAGGATAACCGGCAACGGGGCCGTTTGTCAACGTTCCTCGTAATGCGCTTTCTATGGGCGTTTTGTACTCTTTTGGGATCTCCTCTGTGGGGGCAGTGAAATCGAATGCGAATCCCGCGCCACGCGGGAGTGGCTCTAGCTTGATCCGCACATGCGCGTACTGCCCCTTCCCGCCGGTCTGCTTCTCGAAGCGATCCTCGACCTCAATCGGCTGCGTGAGCGTCTCGCGATAGGCGACTTGCGGCTGTCCTACGTGCACCTGCATGTTGAACTCGTCGTGCAGACGCCGGACGAGGACCTCGAGATGCAACTCCCCCATCCCGGCAAGAATCGTTTGGTTCGTCGCTTCGTCCGTCCGCACGTGAAAGGTGGGATCCTCATGGGCCAGCGTGGCCAACGCGGAGTGAAGATCATCAAACTCCGCTTCTGTTCTAGGCTCGACGGCGATGAACACCACCGGATCCGGGAACTCGATCTTCTCGAGCAGAATCGGCGCGCTCTTGTCGACAAGCGTATCTCCCGTAGAAATGTCCTGCGAACCCACGATGGCGACGATGTCGCCGGCCACGGCTTGCTTGAGGGGGATCCGTTGATTGGCGTGCATGTGGAAGATCTTCGAGACCCGCATCCCTTTTCCGGTGGAGACGTCGTAGGCGTGCCCGCCCGCGTGAAGCGTTCCAGAGTACACGCGGATGAACACCAGGCGCCCCGCGTAGCGATCCGCCACGACCTTGAACGCCAAAGCGGAGAACGGCTCGGCGGGATCCGGGTGTCTCTCGTCGTCCCCGTCCACGCTCTGAATCGCCGGCATGTCGATCGGTGATGGGAGATAGCGGACGATCGCGTCCATCAACAGCTGCACGCCCTGGTTCTGGAAGGCGGATCCTCCCACAACGGGAATGATTCCGCTCTCGATGCAGCCTGTTCGCAGTCCTGCGTAGATCGCGTCTGACGGAATCTCCTCGTCCGCGAGGAACATCTCCATGACCCGCTCGTCAACCTCGGCAATGCGTTCGATCGCTGCGTCACGCAGTTGCTCCGCCTGCTCGCGCCATGCGTCCGGGATGTCGCGCAACTCGAACACTGCCCCCAAGCTCGCCTCGTCCCATACGAGGAATCGCTGCTCGACGAGGTCGATCAGTCCCTCCAGTCGACGATCCTCGTCACGGACAGGAAGGACCAACGGCACGGCACGCACACCGAGCCGCTTCTCCATCATCTCTACCGTTCCGAGGAAGTTCGATTCGACACGATCGAGCTTATTGACGAAGGCAATGCGCGGAATGTGATAGCGATCGGCCTGCCGCCACACGGTTTCGGACTGCGATTCCACCATTTCGACGCCGGAGAAGATCACGACGCCGCCGTCGAGAACGCGAAGGGACCGTTCCACTTCGGCCGTGAAATCGACGTGTCCCGGCGTGTCGATGATGTTGATCGTATGGTCGAGCCACGTGCAGCTCGTCGCCGCTGACGTGATGGTAATCCCGCGCTCGCGCTCCTGGGTCATCCAGTCCATCTCGGTATCACCCTCGTGGACTTCGCCCATCTTGTGAATCTGGCCGGTGTAGAACAGGATGCGTTCGGTCGTGGTGGTCTTACCAGCATCGATGTGAGCCATGATCCCGATATTGCGGATCTTCTCTCGACTCACCGAGGCATCCATATCGTCCTCCCCCTAGCCCACAGTCAACCCATTCATAGTGAAGGGAAAGACACAGATTTCGTCGCGCTGCGGATTACCAGCGGTAGTGCGCGAACGCCTTGTTGGCCTCGGCCATCCGATGGGCGTCGAGACGCTTGTTGTACGCCTTTCCTTCCTTGCGCGAAGCGTCGAGGATCTCGCCGGCTAGGCGCTGGGCCATGGTGTGCTCGCCACGAGCTCTGGCAGCTTCGACGAGCCACCGAAGAGCGAGCGCAATCTGACGATCTTGCGGAACCTCGTAGGGAACCTGGTAATTGGCGCCGCCGACGCGGCGGGTTCGCACCTCAAGTCGCGGAGAGCAATTGGCGAGAGCTTCATTGAAGATCTCGAGCGCCGTCTGATCTCCCCGTTCTTCGACGAGTTCCAGCGCTGTATAGACGATGCGTTGGGCTGCCGTCTTCTTGCCCTCCAGCATGATGTAGTTGATCAGCTTGGCGAGCATTTGGCTGCCGTATTTCATGTCGGGGCTCACGGTCCGGCCGGGTAGTTTCATCAAACGCTCCTAGTTTCCCTTCTTGGCGCCGTACTTCGAGCGCCCTTGCCGACGATCGTCAACACCTTCGGAATCCAGCGTGCCCCGTACAATGTGATACCTCACACCGGGGAGGTCCTTGACGCGGCCGCCACGCACCAGCACCATCGAGTGTTCCTGAAGGTTGTGCCCTTCGCCTCCGATGTAGGCAGTGACTTCTCTGCCGTTGCTCAGGCGGACGCGGGCCACCTTCCGCAGTGCGGAGTTCGGCTTCTTCGGTGTCCGCGTATAGACGCGCGTACATACGCCGCGACGCTGCGGACAGGAATCGAGTTGAGGAGCCTTGCTCTTCTTCCGCTTCGGCTTCCGGCTCATTCGGATCAGTTGATTAATCGTCGGCATAGTCTCTCCTAAGAATTGGAACGGATTATAGAAGCTGGCTCAGGTGCCTTCAACCTGAACCGGCGTCTCATCAGCCGAGGCGGATGCCTCCTCGGATTCGAGAGGATCGCCCGCATCCTCGCCGCCGGCCTCGGGCAGGAAACCGGGAATCCGGAACCCGGTTCCCGCTGGAATCCTCTTCCCTACGATGATGCTTGGCTTCAGCCCACTGAGTTCATCGACCTCTCCGCGAAGAGCGGCTTCCGATAGCACCTTGGTCGTTCGCTGGAACGACGCCGCCGAGAGCCACCCCTTGGTCTGCAACGCGGCTCGTGAGATTCGAAGCAATTCGCGCTCTCCGTCGGGATACTGCTTGGCGGCCAACGGAATCTCAACGGTCTCCTCTCCGTGGACGACGTAGACCTTGTCGATTCCCAGCTTCGATGCCCGAGCCGTCAGTTCCTGCGTCACTTGATCGCCACTCGTCGCGATCAAGTGCCCGCCGGTCGCGATGTCTTCCGCCAGCGGTTCTCCAAGTATGTCGTTTCTCAGGCGCTCTGCGTCCTGGTTCCACTGAGTCAGCTCGCGGATCTCCTTGCGGAACTCTTCGAGCGTCACTGAGTCCCCGAGTAGGAACCGCGAATCACCGCGATCGACGATTCGAACGTTGTTCAGAATCTGACGGATGATCACCTCGAGGTGCTTGTCGTTGATATCGACGCCTTGCTGTTTATAGACCTTGTGAATCTCGTTCAACAGATACTGACGGGCTTTGTGGACTCCCGCCGTTTCCAGCAACGTGTGTGGTGCTACGACTCCCTTGGTGAGGAGATCGCCCTCTTCGACCTTGTACCCAACCCGAACGGTCACGGCTTTGTCGATCTTCACGATGCTCTTGGGCTGCAGGTGAACCGTGGCAATCCCCTTTCGCTTGTTGATCGCCTCCACGACGATTTCGCCCTGATGCGCGATTTCGAGTTCCAGGACTTGCTCTCCCGCCTTGACGATCGCTCCGTGCCGCTTCGTCACGCGCAGATCCGAAGTCAGCGGGATCCTGAGGTTGCCGCCGTCAGGGTTG
>CAZXQL010000073.1:0-9685 GCA_964643395.1 uncultured Thermotogae bacterium | reverse complement strand
GCAACTTGAAGGGGGCAATCCTCGGGGCGTTCGTCGTCTGGGGAATCTGGGCCGGGACCGACTTCGTATCCGGGTACCTGCCGTTCACGGCCTCCCAGGCCGCTGCACTTCGCATCGTCATCATCGGCGTCCTGCTCGAAGTCATCATCCTGCTACGCCCGCAAGGGCTATTGCCAGAGTTCCGCCGCAAACGATAGCGGAGCATTCTCACCAAGTCGACGGGGGAGGCCTGGCGGCCTCCCCCGTCGTTTCACACCACAGTCTCGTGGCGAACTACCCCGAGACCTCCATCACCGTCTGGACTTCACAACCTTCGATCTTCCAGATCAGAATGCCACCCTCGACGTCGCCGGTATCCTTGAAGTCAACCATCCCTGCAGCGCCTTGGTAGTTGATCTCCTTTCCGGCCTGAAGAAGGGAGACGGCTTTCTCCCACTCGTCGTAGTAGACGACTTCGCCGGGCGGATTCGCCACCGCTCGGAGGTTGTCACGAATGGCCGTGCCCGAGGTATCGCCGGCTCTGACCATCGCCAGGGCGATGAGCATGACGGCGTCGTACGCCTTGTCGTAGTACGGGATCGTACTCGGGCCATATCCTCCCGCATCGTAGTCGGCGTTGAACTGCTCCGACTTGAAGCCGGAGGCCGCGACCGTCCCGTATGCGCCTTCAATCGGGCCGGGTTCGTCGCCTGAAGCGCAGCCGGGTCCCGGCGCCACGCCTTCCCCCTTCATGCCGTCCGTCATCAGGAACTTGCCCGTGTACCCAGCTTCAGCCGCTTCCACGATCTGCTTGTTCCCATCGACCGGATACGCCGCAAGCACAATGGCGTCCGGGTTACCGGCAAGCGCCTGGTCGACCTCGCCACGGTACGAAGGCTTGTTCTCTTCGTAGGCGACACTTGCCGATACCGTCCCTCCAAGCTCCTCGAACGTCGCTTGAACCGTGTCCGCCAATCCTTTTCCGTAGTCGTTGTTCACGTAGATGATGGCGATGTTGCTGTAGTTCAATAGCCTCGCCAAGCGTCCCAGAACGACCCCTTGGACGGCATCCGAGACCACCGTCCTGAAGACGTAGTCGTTGTCATCCAATGCAGGAATCGAAGGAGCCGTGGAAGCCGGGGAAATGAGGACGACCTCTGCGGGAATCGTGATACTCGCTACGGCCGCCGTTACTCCGCTTGACAGCGCGCCCACGATGGCCGAAACGCCTTCGATTTCGACGAGCTTGCTTGCTGCATCACGCCCCACGTCCGGGGATGTAGCTGTGTCTCGGAGTAGCAGTTCGAGTGGGCGTCCGAGAACGCCTCCAGCCGCATTGATCGTATCGACAGCCATTTGAGCCCCATCCGCAATGGACGGTCCATACGGCCCCAGGGCTCCCGTCAACGCCATCAGGGCCCCGATCTTGATGGGGCCTTCCTCGGCGACTGCCACGCTTGTGATCAAGACGCCGACCAACAACAATGCCAAACAAGTTTTCCGTATCATCAAACCCTCCTTGAAAGCCAGTCCAATCCGACGTCGACAACAGCGAACGGCACATCACCTCCTTCGGCGTGGCAAAACAAAAGGACCACAGGTTTTCACCTGTAGTCCGCACGCCCTGCACTCATGCAGCCCTCTAGTGGCTACACGACGGCAGAGCTAGTCCATAACTAGCATATGGAGGGCAACGCGAAGCTCAATCTCTCTCGCAGTCTTGCTCCATATGCACATGATTGTCGGCTAGCTTAGGCCGAGAACTCGCTCATGTCAACTGTTCCTTGCAAAACCCGGCATACACACGTGCAGGCTCAACGCGCACAAGCTCGGTACCGTCCGGTTTATCGACGTATGCAGATGCAGATGACGCATCCGCCGAAGCCCTTCGAGCAAGCGGCAGTTGAAGCCGAGTCATGCAGCTTTCCGCTCGCCCATCGATCTACCCGTGGCTCACCTGGTTGTCGATGGCGGATTGGTGGTTCCCATTCGGCTCACCTGGCCCGGGATGACGCTACACCAGAACGTAGTGACCGATGACGGGCTGCCGGGGCTGTCACCGCAGCTCCGGGCGCTCGCCTGAGCCGCATCCTCCTTATGAACAACTATTCGGGTATTTGACGACGATCGCATTCATCGTGATACTTCCTAGATAGATCGTCTGAGTAGGAGCCGTCATGCAGATTCTCCATCCAAGACGGATGCTCGGCGGACTCATTCTGCTGTTCGCCTTGACCTGTGTCGCGTTCGGTTTGGCGATATCGATCGCCGCCTACAACGGTGTGGAGTCCGAATTCGATCAACTTGTGAACTCCATCGGGGCGAATCTGTTTCGTGTCATGGGAGCAGAAGGGCAGATCATCAGCGGTACACCAACAAGCGCAAGCGTCCCGTTCTCACAATCCACTCTAGATCAGCTGCGTGCAGGCCCCGGGATCGCCGAGGTCGCTGCAGCTACCGACGGAATAGAGATGAGTGGCGTTCTGAGATATTTGGGAGTCACGCCCAGCTACTTCAGCGTCCAACGATTGAGTCTGCTCTCGGGACGGGCTTTCAGAGAGGGTGAGACCGGCGTATGTGTGCTGAGCTACGCGTACGCTGAGGCTGCCTACCCGGACCAGGATTCCGTCGGCCAGGTCTTGAAGATCGGCTCGGATTGGGTCCGCGACCTGCCACCCAATCAGTATCGCATCGTCGGTGTACTGAATCCAATGCCACTTGAACTGGACAGCATGTGGTATTGGTCGGAATCTCTTCGATCAGACGTTCTCCTTCCGGTGGAGGACTTCTGTGCTCTGTTTGACCTCGTCATCGGAATCGGCGACTGCTCGGCTGCTCCGTATGCGAACCTGTGGATTCGGGTCGATCCGTCGAATCCCAGACAAGGCATCGAGTCGATTCTGTCGATCCTCCCTCCTGGATCGCACCTCGATTCCATCAGCACTCTGTACGGTTTCACGTTTCGACTGCGGCGTCGCATCGTCGGCCTCTACCTCTTGGCCGCGTTGGCATTGCTGTTCGTCGCCGGCGTGACGGTATTCGCAATGAGTATGACCCAGGTGGCTCGCCAAGCGCAGGCAATCGGTATACGCCGTGCACTCGGAGCGCCACGGTCCGGACCCGGTACTGGCATTCTGCTTCGCCTCATCGGCTACGCGTTGGTCGGCCTCGTCATCGGCACGAGTTGTGCATTTTGGCTCTCCCCCGCGCTTTCCCGCCTTCTCTCGATCACGCTACGCTTCGGTTCGCTTCACCTCGCAGGTGCTGCGGTTCTCTTGGGCGTGACTGCGCTAGCGGGACTCATTCCCACGCTGCACGCCTCTCGGGTCCCTCCAGTTCGTGCGATCCGCTCAATGCCGCTCCGATTCGAGCGATCTCCACTGCGAGGGGTTGGCTGGCTCGTCACAGCTGCCGGTGTCGTCGGCATCGCCTCGGTCGTGTTCGTCGCCTCATTGTCGGACTCTCTGAACGCCACACTGCGCGACCTGTATGGGAATCTAGAGCCCAATATCGTAGCCGCCAGAGGGGGGTCGCTCACCGGATCGGCTGTCCCACCGTTCGATCTCACGCGGCAGGACATCGATGCCATCTCCGCACTGCCGTCGGTGCTCGGGGTGACGGGCGAGCTGATGGTGGTCATGTCCGAGGCGCTCCGTAACGATGAGCCCGTCGCAGGCAGACTGATCCGAGTCCAGGCATTCGGGCAACCGTTCTTCGCGGGACGGCTGGTCACCGGCCGTCTGCCCACGTCTCGGGAGATGTCGACGGGCGCTCCTGTTGCTCTCGTCGGTACTGCAGTCGCCGAGCGTGGATTGGGGGCCGCAGATCCGACCGGCCAGCAGATCTCCATCAACGGACAAACATTCGAAGTCATCGGGGTGTTTGACTCTCCGAAGGTATCGTTCGACCTGGCGACGCCTGGTTGGAAGATCCTGGTCCCCGCTGAAGCGCTGGAAGACACGAACAACGATCGGTACTTCGCGTGGGTGAAGATGAACCCAACCTACAGCGTCGAGGAGACCATTGACGACATCCGCGAGCTTGTGGCTGCTCGCCACCCGGGTGCAGCACCGTTGCGCATCGAGGGGCCGGCCACCGAGATGGGGAAGATGATCTCCGTCGCCAACGGGATTACCTTCGGACTGCTGCGCCTGGGCTACCTGACGCTTCTGGTGAGTACGTTCGCTCTGGGTAGCCTGTTCTGGGCACAGACGATCCGCAGGCAAGGGCAGATCGCCTTGGAGCGCGCACTGGGGGCGACGTCGCTACGTGTGTTCTGGGGAGCGTTTCGAGTCGCCTTCGCCACGACATGCCTGGCGGGGCTCATCGCTCTGGGCATCGGAGTCATGGGGACGTTCTTCGTTCGCAATTGGTTCTGGAACAACGGAGATTTCCGATTCGATCTCGTATGGATCCTGTGGGCAATTGCTGCTGTACTGTCTGCTTCCGTGATCGGTGGAGGTCTGCCAGCGCTGTGGGCGTCACGATTGTCGCCCATGGAAGGAATCCGGAAAGGACGGCTCTGACCATGATCGAGCTGCGACAGGCAACACGAACATACATGCGTGGATCGGCGTCGGTCCATGCATTGAAGCCAACTGACCTGGGGGTACACGATGGGGAGGTCGTCGCCATCCAAGGTCCATCCGGATCAGGGAAGACGACGTTGCTCAGCCTGCTGGGAACGCTGGATCGTCCGACGTCGGGAACCATCCTGATCGACGGTGAGGATGTGTGGAATCTGTCCGACAGAAGGAGATCTTCCTTGCGAGCCCGCAGCATCGGTTTCGTCTTCCAGAGCTACAACCTCATTCCCGAACTAACAGCCTGGAAGAATGTCGCGCTCCCGTTGCGCTATGGAGGCGTTCGGCGTGCCGAACGCAAGAAGCGGGCTCTGGCCGCGCTCGAGGCCGTCGGTCTGACTGAGCGAGCTCGTCACCTTCCGTCACAGCTCTCGGGCGGTGAGGAACAGCGGGTCGCCATCGCCCGCTCGATGGTCATCCAGCCCCGCCTGTTGCTCGCTGACGAGCCAACCGGGAACCTCGACACGGAGACCGGCGATCGGATCATTCATCACATCCTCTCCCTTCGCAATGATGAGCGAATGCTGGTTCTGGTCACCCACGATCCGACCGTCGCCGATCGCTGTCCACGTCAGTTGACAATGCACGACGGAAAGCTCTCCGAGCCAGCGGAAACCGCGGTCGGCTAGCCTGGCATCTCGCCGACAGGCGCGGCGGCTCTTGCGAAGCACACCAGTCAAGGCCGCGCAACTGCTTGAGACCGGCCCCCCAGCTATGAGGCTATCCGAGGGGGAACACTCACGCACCAGGGCTTCCCCGACACTCCTTCCCGATTGTGCGTCTCTCGGCGGATGTCGAACCTGATCTGGAGGGCGTCTCCTTCCGGCCCGATGGAACATACCGGATGCCACGTAGACTCCCGGAAGTTCTACTCGGACGAGCCAACCCATGGGGGACTGGCGAATACAAACCGAATCACAGAGCCATACCCGAGAACGCGAACAGGAATGCGTTTCGGCCCCCAGCATCGACTCTCGCCACATCGATTCATCCCACCCTGTTTCCAATATTCGATCACCTTGAAACTCTGTTATCATTTGTTACTAATTGTTTGTCCGACTATTACTTGACTTAGTATTTGCATTCCGCTATGCTGATGTTGATGTAAACAGGAGGAGCCTATGAAACGTCCCATCGCGATTGTCGTACTCGGGTTGGTCATTGGCATGGCCGTATCGTTCACTGGTCCGGCACTGCCAACCTGCAATCTGTGCGAAGTGAATTGTGGCGGGAACTGCTATCACGAGAGGTACGTCGATGAGTTCGCCTGGATCTGTAGCATCTGCCCCGGCGGCCTGGATTTGGTCTGCTGGGAGAAGTGCGACTACCAAACCTGCACTGGGGGAGGCAACTGTCTGCAGAGATTGCAGGTCCTCGACTACTGCGATCTGATCTACCAATGCGACTAAGCAACGTGAACGCCACAACCGCAATGGTACTAGCGGCTATGGCGCTCCTGATTGTGGCCGGATTGCTTGGCGGGCACCGTACTCCCATGCCGCCCACGCTGGCAGAGTCTGGTGCGCCATGCAGCAGATGTGGGCCGGTACTGACCCAGGTCACCGAAGAAACCAGCACAGATGACTGGCGTGCGCAGCAGATCGAAGCTGGACGCCTCAGGATTCAGCAAGGTCTACTCGTCGGGGAGGCGTGTCTACCGGCTGTAGGGATGGACTGGCAGTCGGCTCGTGCCACTCTTGTCTACTACCTTGTCCCGTCGATTCCCGAGGAGTATGCACCAGAGGACTCGTTCACTGCAAATGTGCTTCGGAACTGGCTAGCTAGACTGCAGGATCTCCGTGTGATTCTCATACTACCCAACGAGGTTTCCGAAGTGCAACGTGAGGCTACTCAGAAGTACGTCGGCTCCAGTGCAGTCGTTGTTTTGGATGACGACGAAGAGAGTCTCCGGAATGCGCTCAGCTTGGAGACTCAAGCGCCGAGCATCGGATACCTGGTGGACGACAATGGAATCGTCCGCCTCAGACTCCCCCCAATCCGGCCGGAGATGTGTGCGGCAATACTCGACCTCACGTCCGCGTTTGTGTCATCCGGTCAGTTGCCAGCAGAGCTCGTCCGCTTCCCTGTTCCGCATCCCAGCCAACTCACCGTTGCGCCTTGGGACTTGGTGCCGGTTCTCGGAGGCACCGAACAGCTGCCAGTACTGGTCTACTTCTTCACACCTGGGTGTGTTGGCTGCGCTCTCACAACTGAAGTCGCGATCGAACTACAGCGCGAATTCGGGGAATACATAAGGGTGATAGGGTTGGCGTACGCGTTGTCATACGACAGCGTGCGCAGCGCTATTGAGTATGGCCAGGCGTACTCAGCGGCTCTTGATTCAAACCGTCTTGACTGGGTTTCCGAGTTGTCGGGAATTGAAGCTTCGAGTTACGAAGAGGATACAAGATTGGCGCTGGATCAGTACGCACGAGACAATGGAATCGAGTTCCCCGTTCTTGTCGATTGGGACAGGACGACTGCTGGGGCATTGGGGCTCGGATGCGCACAGATGCCCAGTTGGGCTTTATTCGACTCGGATGGGACATTGGTCAGTGATATCCCGGGAGGACGTGAGACAGTGTATGTCAGCGGAGAGCCCGTCGTCAGTGCGTTTCCTTCGTTTGACTACTTGTCACGAACTATCTACTCTGTCGTGCATAGCTCGGCTGATTGACGTCAGCGTGGTGAAATGGGACATCGAGTGGTCTTTCGCCGCTGGTTTAGCGGCGCCAGTATCGTCGTCGGCATGCTCTGCGTCTCCTTGGGGCTCGCGCTCGCTATTGCTGCGCGCAACGGCGTCGAATACGAGTACAACAAGGTCCTCGATGCAGCCGGGCGGAACCTCCTCAGGGTAGCTGCGTCCGACCCCAACGCTGATAGCTTCGACAATTCGGACATCGATCGGCTCCGGTCTAGTCCGGGTATTGAGGCCGTGGCCGGCCTAACGAGCAGTTACGCCTTCCAGAACCTGCAGATCGAGGTACTAGGGATTACACCCAACTATCTGGAAGTGCGCAATCTGCGGTTGTCGCGCGGACGCATGTTCGAGGAGGGCGAGACGGGCGTTGCCGTGGTCAGCCAGTCGTTTGCCCAGTCTTTCTTCCAAGGCCAAGACCCGATCGGCCAGATCCTGGATGTGGGATTCGGAGAACATGAGGTCATTGGCATTCTCGCCCCCTTGGGTGAGGGAGTTGCGTGGGTGGAAGCTCGCACAGCCGACGTGCTCCTGCCGGTATCCGATCTGTGCCGATACAACTTCCGTCCTCAGGACGTCGAACGTTGTTTTGAGAACCCGTTCTCCCAATTGTGGATCCGACTGGACGCCGCCGACCCCGAGGCAGGCATGGCGAGTGTCCTCGACGTATTGGGCAGTCGAGGTGACGTATCCACAATCAGCGTTTTGTACGACTTCACATTCTTACTGCGGCGACGGACGGTCCAGCTGTTCGGAATCATCGCATTTGCATTGCTGTTCATCGGGACGGTCAACGCGTTCTCCGTCGGTTTGACAACCGTAGCGCAGCGTGCACCGGGGATTGGCACGCGGCGCGCCCTGGGAGCGGGGCGTCTGAGGACGGGACTGAGCAGCCTTCTGCGCTTGCTGGGATTGACAGCGATCGGTGTTATCGCCGGAAGCGGACTGGCCTTCTGGATGGCGAGCGCATTCGAGCAGCTGCTGTCGATTCCACTGCGTTTCGGGCCTCTCCACTTCGCAGGTGCCGGCCTGCTGGTGGGGACTGCGTTGCTTGCCGGTGCCCTTCCCGCCTTCCGCGCCTCGCGGATCCCACCCGTCCGCGCCATCCGCCTTGACCCGCTCCGGCACGAGAAGCGCCCCTTGCAGGGATGGGGTTGGCTGATCACAGTGGCTTGCGTCGTCGGTATCTCGTCGGTCCTGTTCGTCGTTGCGCTGTCGGATTCCATCGCCGCTGCGTACCGACAGATGTATGGCAACTTGGAACCCAACGTCGTCTCCGTTGTCGGAGGACGTTCGGTACCGGGCAGGGCCGAGACAGGGTACGAGCTGCAACGGAACGATCTCGACGCCATCTTCGGTGTCCCGGGGATCACAAGTATCGCAGCAGAGCGCAGTCTCGTGTCGGTCCAAGGTTACGCCGAGGACGGGACCATTCTTTATGACCAAACGACGTTCGAGGGGCAGGAGGTCATAGGGACGTTGGTCGAGGTACTATCCATCGGGGACGCGTTCTTGGCCGGATCGCTCGTTGAGGGGCGCATCCCAACATCCAGGGAGTTCGCTGATGGAGCCCACGTCATCGTGTTGAGCAAGAAGGTGGCTGATGCGACGTTCGGTGCGCTCGATCCACTCGGGAAGACGATCACGTTCGGATCTGCGGAGTTCGTCATCATCGGCGTCATCAACGCTCCGAAGACGAACGTCGCGGGCGCCAGCCAGTGGATGATGATGGTTCCCGCCGGGGCCATCGAGAACGAGCTCTCGCTTGGCTATCGGGCGTGGGTCCGCATGGATCCTGCGGTGAACGTCGAAACAACCGTGGACAATATCCGGGCCGTCCTTGGCGGCCTTCATCCCGGTAGTGCGCCGGCACAGATCGAAGGTCCCGCGCAAGAGATGGGGCGGATGATCGCCCTGGCCAACAGCGTCACGCTCGGTTCGCTACGGTTGGGGATGCTGGCGTTGATCGTGAGCGCCTTTGGATTGGGGAGTCTCTTCTGGGCGCAGACGATGCGCCGGAGACGACAGATCGGGATTCGACGCGCCGTGGGAGCGACTGCCATGGACGTGTCGTTCGGCGTCTTCCGTCAGGCTCTGCTCACGACGGCGGTCGCCGGCGTTCTCTCCATGGGGGTCGCCATTCTGGGTGTCCGGTTGCTGGCGGACTGGTTCTTCTTTGATGTGAGCTTCCAATGGCAATGGCTTGTCTGGACGGCAGCCGCCGTCTTGATCGCCGCGTCAATCGGGGGAGGCATCCCAGCACTGTGGGCGGCCAGACTGTCTCCCATGGATACGATTCGGTTTCGGGGGTGATATGTCTCAATGATCGAAACACGCCATGCGTCGCGCACCTACTACCGTGGATCCGCAGAGATTCGCGCACTCGATGACGTCAGTCTCCAAGTACACGATGGGGAGGTCGTCG
>CAZXQL010000072.1:0-9721 GCA_964643395.1 uncultured Thermotogae bacterium | reverse complement strand
CTTGCGCTCCTCCAGCTTCTCGCGGTCATAGTCGGAGTCGGTCGTCTCGATCTGTGCCTCGATCTGCTCGACGCGCCCCTGGATCGCCTCGGGCTTGCCCTTGCCGCCGATGATCGTCGTGTTGTTGCTATCGACCTTGATCGTCTCGGCGGTTCCAAGCATGTCCAGCGTGGTGTCTTTGATTTGCATGCCGGCGTCTTCAGCCACGACGGTTCCGCCGGTCAATACGGCGATGTCCTCGAGCATGGCTTTGCGGCGGTCACCGAAACCGGGAGCCTTCACTGCACAACTGCTAAGGGTTCCCTTCAGCTTGTTGAGAACGAGCGTTGTCAAGGCCTCTCCCGTGACGTCCTTGGCGATCAAAAGCAGCGGCTTGCCGGTCTGAACGACCTTCTCGAGGAGGGGAACCAGATCCTGCGCAGCCTTGAGTTCCTGGTCCGTGACGAGGACCAACGGTTTCTCGAGCAGGACCTCCATCTTCTTGGGATCCGTGACGAAGTACGGCGAGATGTACTCGCGGTCAAACTGCATCCCTTCGACGACATCGTAGTACGTGTCAATCGTGTCGGAGTCCTCGACCGTGATGACGCCGTCCTCGCCGACCGCTTCCATGGCGTCGGCAATGATCGAACCGATCGATTCGTCATTCGCGGAGATGGTGGCAACCTGAGCCGTTTCCTCTTTGCTCTTCAGTTCCCGGCTCATCTTCTTCAGTTCCTGGACGACGAAATCAGCGCCTTTTTCGAGTCCGCGCTTCAGCTCCATCGGATTGGCGCCCGCGGCCAGGTTCTTGAACCCTTCTTCGATCATCGAGTGAGCGAGGATCGTTGCCGTCGTCGTGCCATCCCCGGCGATGTCGTTCGTCTTGGAGGCAACTTCCTTCACCAGTTGCGCTCCCATGTTCTCGAACTCGTCCTTGTACTCCTGTTCCTGAGCGATCGTGACACCGTCATTGGTGATATCGGGGCTGCCGAACTTCTTGTCGATAATGACGTTGCGGCCCCGGGGCCCAAGCGTGATCCGAACGGCGTCAGCCAGCTTGTCGATTCCCGCCTTCATCTTCCGACGGGCTTCTTCGCCGAAAATGACTTCTTTTGCCATGTTGGGTTCCCCCTTATTCCTCTACGATGGCGAGAACGTCGGATTCCTTGACCAGGATCATCTTGTCCTCACCCTGTTCGATCTCGGTGCCAGCGAACGTTCCGACAATGATTTCATCGCCGACTTTGACTTCGAACTTCTCATCTGTCCCGATGGCGAGCACCTTGGCTCGTACGACCTTCCCGCTCTGTACATTGTCAGGAAGAACGATGCCTCCGGCCGACGTCCGGCTCTCGGACTCGATCTTCTGGGCGAGAATTCGTTTCCCCAACGGCTTGATCGTCATGGTGGACCTCCTCTAGCGATGCCAGTTAGCACTTAAGCTGGTAGTTTGCTAACGGATTGTAACGCTTGGCTCCCAGGGCGTCAAGGGGGTTGCGAACGGCACGCAAACGCGCTACTGTAGCGAGAAGCGACATGCCTTCAGGAAAGACGCATCTCAAGATCGAATGGATGTTCCTGGTTTTGTGGGCAGCGGGCGTCGTCACGTTGGTGCTTCAAGGGTATGCGACGCAGCTTCAGGCGTTGCTGTTCGTGGCGGCCTACGTCTTCTCGATGCTCTTCCTGAGTCCGGACCTCGATCTGTCGGACAGCCGAGCGTACGACCGATGGGGCGTGCTGCGATGGCTGTGGCTGCCGTATGCATGGGCGTTCCGGCACCGCCAGACATCCCATCACCTTCTTTGGGGGCCGGTGAGTCGCGTCGCCTACATCGGCGTGCTCGCGTTGGGAGGAACGTTGGTCTATCTTGCGATCACGGGGGATCCCGGGCCGCGGTTGCACGTGTCGGCCGGCATTCTCATGCCGATCTGTGTGGGAGTGTACCTGCCGAACGTCGAGCACATCTTGGCGGACCGGATCGCCACGTCGGCCAAGCGGGCGCATCGGAGGCGCCGGTTGTAAGTCGACAACGTCGATCCTATACTGCCGAACATGAGCCAAACGCTGCTCTATCTCCTGGGATCTGCCTTGTTGGTCGGTCTGGCTGTCGGCTTGGCGTTCTATGGTCCCTACTACGAGATCGGCATCGCCTCATGGTACGGTCCGGGATTCGACGGGAATCTCACCGCCAATGGCGAGGTCTACGACATGAACGGGGTGAGCGCTGCCCACAAGACGCTGCCGTTCGGAACGATCGTTCGAGTTGTCGATCTCGAGACGGGCCGGAGCATCGTCGTTCGAATCAACGACCGCGGGCCGTTCGTCGAAGGGCGCATTATCGACCTGTCGAAAGGTGCGGCCGAGAAGCTGGGGCTCATCAACAGGGGCATCACAAAGGTTGGACTGCGGATCGTTCGCTGGCCGTAAACGCTGCCGCTCCAGATGTCTCGCCGGCGGCGGTTTCCCCGGTCCGGGATTTCGGGATATCATTCACTCGACGGCTCAATGAAACGAATCAGAAATCCGGCCACGTGCCGGCCCATGGATTGACCAGGGAAGGGAGACAAGTGTATGGGGCTCTCGGTCAGTGAATTGCGACGGGGAATGTCGATTCTCTACGATGGCGAGTTGTACGAGGTCGTGGAGTACGAACACTCGAAACGAGGACGTGCGGGTGCGGTGGCGAAGACGAAGCTGAAGCATCTCAAGACGGGCAAAGTTCTGTCCGCAACGTTCAAAGGTTCCGAAAACACAGAATCAGCCTTCCTGGAGTCGCGCGAGCTGCAGTACCTGTACCACGACGGAGAGCGGTTCGTATTCATGGATAACGAACGGTTCGACCAATTCCCGCTTAGCCAGGAAGTTCTCGGGCCTCAAGCGGAGTTCCTCGTCGAGGGGAACAATGTGGTCGGCTGTTACTACAACAGCGAGCTGGTCAAGGTCGACCTTCCGAACTTCGTCGAGTTGAAGGTCACGCATACCGAACCAGGAGTGAAGGGGGACACGGTCTCCAACGTCGAGAAGCCTGCGACGCTGGAGACTGGCGCAGTCGTCCAGGTCCCGCTCTTCGTGAAGGAGGGCGACACCCTGAAGATCGACACCAGAACTGGAACGTACGTGGAACGTCTCTAAGGAGGAGGCATGGCCGATAAGAGGGTAGAACTCATCGATGAGGATGGCCGCATCTCGATCGCAGAAGACGTGATCTCATCGATCGCCCGCATTGCAGCCGAGAAAGTGGACGGTATCGCTCATTCTTCCGGCGGCGGAGGGGGCGGTCTCATGAGTATCTTCGGCGGGGAAGACGTTGCGCCCAACATCAAGACCGAACTCTCCGACGAGGAGGTCCGCGTGGAACTCAGGATCTCCGTGGAGTACGGGTATCCGGTGCACGAAGTCGCGCAAGGCGTTCAGCAGAATGTCCAGCGCGACATCGAGCAACTGGCGGGCGTTACCGTGGCCAACGTGGACGTGTTCGTGAAGAAGGTCGTTCCGCCGCACACGCACAACGCTGAGGAATAGGGAGGAGGGCACCATGGCAGCAGATGAGAAGGGAAGCGTTGGGATCTCGAAGGACGTGGTGACGTCTATCGCGGGCATTGCGGTATCGGAGATCGACGGTATTGCGAATCTGGGCCAAGGGGATAGCTCCTTCCGCCGCGGAGAAGGCATGCGCCGCTACGTCGACACGAACGTCGAGGGAGACGTCGTGACCGTGACGGTACGGATCACCGTCTTGTACGGAAATCCGATTCACAAGGTCGCCAAGCAAGTACAAACGCGCATCAAGGCCGAGATCGAGCGCATGACGGGGCTTCGCGTCAGCGCGGTCAACGTCGATGTCCAGCGCTTGGTTCAGGCTGAGGACCAGGCGGCCGAAAGCGAGGAGGAATGCGAAGACTCAGAGTCCTAAGTCACAGCGCGGCCCTGATCATCACTGCGGGACTGAGCATCAGCCTGATCCTTGCCGGGGCGGGCGTGTTGTCGCTGTCATCGGTGTGGGACGATCTTGACACCGTGACCGGCTCGATACTCGTGATCCTGGTCGGCGTCGCTCTGCTGCTGGTGGCGGTTCATTTCCTCATCGTATTGGCGGATGAACGTCTCGACGCCGCGTTGTTCCATCACGAAGGCGATTGGGGACGGATCGATCTGTCGCCCGTGGCCATCAAGGAGTTCATCGCGGGGATCCTTCGCAACGACATTGGGCTCGATCAGTTTCGCATTCGGCTGCGGCACGAGGCACACGGTGTCGGAATCACCGTCCGGACGTCGCTGTCACCGGATCAGCGTGTGACGGACGTCGGGGAGCGCATTCAGCGCGTATTGGCCGAGCAGGTCAGCGACCGCACCGGCGTGGAGGTCTGTGACGTCACGGTCCTTGTACGCAGCATTCGAGCCGACGAATCTCGAGATCAAGGAGGCCCAGGGCAATGAGAGTCACACTGAGCGGAAAACTGGTCGGCCTCATCAGCGGCCTCGTTGCAGGACTGCTATTTGTCTTCTTCGGCTGGCGGGCGTTTCTCATTCTGCTCGGGTTCATCCTCTTCGGCTGGGTCATCGGCAGTTGGGTGGACTCCCGTGAGAACGTGAAACGTCGGCTCAAGGATCTGCTTGACCGATTGCTGCACTCCTGATGCAGCGGCGCGAAGCCCGAGAACTCCTGCTATCGGCCCTTTACCGCCGTGAATTCCTCCCCACGGCGTTGGATGACCTCTTCGAGGAGACCGACCCGGGAGATCAACGTGGATACATCGCGACGGCCTTCGACGGGATCTGCGCGCATCGAGACGAAATCGACCGGATGCTTGGCGAGAAGACGATCGGTTGGAAGTTCGAGCGTCTTGCCTTGCTGGACCGCAACATCCTGCGGATCGGTGTGTACGAACTGCTCTACCTTGACGAAATCCCGGCCGAAGTCGCCCTCGACGAGGCGGTGGAACTGGCGAAGAAATACGGCACCGAGCAAGCGCGCAAGTTCATCAACGGTATCCTAGATCGCATCTGGAAGGAGCATCGTGACCGCGCAGCGACTTGACGGGCGTGCACTTGCCGCTGCACGGCAGGAAGACCTGGCCGGCCGCGTGGGGCGACTCCGCGAGCGCGGCATCGTGCCGCGACTGTCGGTGATCCTTCCGGGGGCGGACGGCGCGGCACGGGCGTACCACGCTGCCAAGGTGCGCGCCGCCGAGAAACTGAGGATCGAAATCGAGACCGTCGTGTTTCGGGACCCATCCACGAAGGAAATCCTATCTCAAGTCGCTTCGTGGGCGGACGATGACGGAATCTCGGGCATCATGGTGGAGGCGCCGCTCCCCGTGGGCATCGACGTGGATGCCGTACGCCGGTTCCTGCCTCGATCCAAAGATGTCGACGGGATGGGGGTGGCGTCACTCGCAAGTCTCGTCGCGGGAATGCCAGCCTTCCCACCCGCCACGGCCGAGGCAGCCCTCATCCTGGCGAGCTCGGAGGTCGACCTTTCCGGCAAGCATGCCGTCGTCATTGGGCGTAGTCTCGTCGTAGGGCGGCCGTTGGCGCTCCTGCTCCTGGCGCACGACGCGACCGTTACGATCTGTCACTCCAAGACCCATGACGTACCAGCGTTGGCACGCGAGGCCGACATCCTGTTCGTGGCCATCGGTAGGCCTGAACACGTGACCGCCGAGTTCGTCAAGCCCGGCGGTGTTGTGATCGATATCGGAACGAACGTGGTCGCGGGAGGCAAGCTCGTCGGCGATGTAGACGCGGCCTCGGTGGAACGCGTCGCTGCCGCACTGAGTCCCGTGCCGGGAGGCGTCGGGCCGTTGACGACGACGATCCTGCTGGAGCACGTGGTCGCAGCGGCCGAAGGCACGGTCGGCTAGAATGGGCTCCATGACACGTGGATTCGCGGATCTCCACCTCCATACGGTTGCATCCGATGGAACGCAGACCATCCAGACGTTGCTTCGTCGTGCGAAGGCGTCAGCGTTCGACTGCATCGCAGTGACGGACCACGACACGATCGCGCCGGATCTTGCCTCGCGTGTGGCTGTGGCTAGCGGCTTGGAAGTCATCACGGGAGTGGAGGTCAAGGCGCTGTTCGATGGGATTGACGGCGAACTGCTCGGCTACTTCGTGGATCCCGGGAACCGCGGACTACGCGAGTTGCTGGGACCGCTATCCGCGTCGCGTGAAACGCGAATGCAGCGCATGGTCGAACTGTGCCGAGAGCACCTGGGAGTTGACATTGCCTACGAGGAAGTCCGGGCCGTCGCCGGCGGCGGCAACATCGGCCGTCCCCACTTGGCGCGCGTCTTGGTCGCAAAGGGTGTCGCCGAGAACTTCCAGGAGGTGTTCGCTACGCTAATCGGGAAAGGATGTCCGTGCTACAGCGCGATCGAGAAGCCCGACTACCGCGATGCCGTGCGCATCCTGAAGTCGGCCGGTGCGGCCGTGTCCGTGGCCCATCCATGCCTGATGAAGGTGTCAAACTGGAAGGGATTCCTCGATCAACTGCGGTCAGAGGGCGTCGACGGCCTGGAGACCGTCTACCCGTATGATCCTCAATCCAGGAATCTGACGATTGATCCGCGGTTACTGGCGACCGAAGCGGCGAAACGAGGATTCCTGACCACGGGTGGGTCGGACGACCATGGCCCGGATTCCTCGAAGCCCAGTTTGGGAGAGGTTCGGCTCCCTTACGAACACGTCGCAGCACTCAAGAGGGTCGCCGGGCTCGCATCGTCCGCGTAGACGCTACCTCACCTCGTCGCCGGCCACGCGGCCGTCGATCAGCGTAATCAGCCGATTCACGCGATCCAAGAGCCGGTTGTCATGCGTGGAGAAGAAGAACGTGGCTCCCTTCTCGGAGTTCAGTCGTCGCATCAGGTCGATCAGATCGTGGCTCATCGCCGTATCCAGATTCGCGGTCGGCTCGTCCGCCAGGACGATCGATGGCTCAGCGACGACGGCCCGCGCCACGGCAACTCGCTGCTGCTGCCCTCCCGAAATCCGATTGGGATACTGATCGGCGTACTCCTCGATGCCCAATTCGGCCAGGATCTTGTGGGCCCGCGCGATGCGCTCGCTCCGCACGACGCCCCGCAGTTCGAGCACAAACGCCGTGTTCTCCAGGACGGTGAGTACCGGAATCAGGTTGTACGCTTGGAACACGAACCCGATGCGATCCAACCGCAGCCTCGCTAGCTGATCCTTGGACAGCTGCGATAGGGACGTGCCTTCGAGCAGGATGTCGCCCCCGGTAGGACGATCCAATCCGCCGAGGAGATGAAGCAGGGTCGACTTCCCCGACCCGGATGGCCCGGCGACAGCCGTGAACTCCCCTTCGTGCAGCTCCAAATCGACGCCGCGCAAGGCGGGCGTCTCGAGAGCCTCGGTCACGTAGGTCTTCCGAAGATCGATGGTCTGGATCAACGCTTCGCTATTCGACATATCGCATCGCCTCCACAGGTTCGAGCTTGGATGCTCGGTAGGCGGGGAACCACGCCGCCAAGATGGCCACGACGACCATCGAAACCGCAGCCAGGACGACCTGAGGCCACCGGATCATCATGTGGATGACCGGACTGATTCCCACGGCCCGCATGAAATCACTGAACCCGCCGGGCAATGGAATGCCGCCGATCGCCTCGACGATCCAGATCAATGCGACGCCGATCACGGCCCCGTAGAGCGCGCCGGCTGCCGCGATCAGGCTCGCCTCGAGTAGGATCATCCGCATCACACGTGCCCGAGATGAGCCGAGGGCAAGGATCAGCCCGAGCTCACGAGTTCGTTCCATGACTGACAAGTACAACGTATTCAGGACGACCAACGCGCCGAGTCCGAAGAACACGACGGCGAATAGGAACAAGAAGGGATTCAGGATCTGTAGGTAGCCTTCCACCTGGGGCGCAAGGGTGCGCCAGTCGAGAATCTCCAGACCCGCGGGGAGCAAGGGCGCCAACTGGGATGTCACGGCCTCGATCTTCCCGATGTCGGTCGGTCCGGTCACGCCCCGGACACGGACCACGACTGCGGTCGCGGCATCGGGACTGCGCGCCAGTTGCCGTGCCGTCGTCAGTGTCGTCTGGACGACGGTCCGTCCCATTTCGGAGAGCGGCGCGTGGTAGATGCCGACGACGGGAACCTTGAGTGCGCCGACCCCGGTTTCGGGATGCGCGCCCAAGAGCACCATCTCATCGCCGACACCGACGCGGAGTAGGCTCGCCAGCTCCTCGCCGATCACGGTGCCGTTCTGTCTGCTTGTCAAGTAGGTTCCTTGAACGATCAGGTCGGAGATCGTGCTGATCGGGGCGACTTCCTCGGGGATCACTCCCTGAACGTAGATTGCTTGCGAGCGATCGCCGACCGAAGCCAACGCCGGCATGTCGAGACGTACCGTCCGCCACGCCACGCCGTCGATCTTGTCCAGGATGGCGACGACGGCATCCGCGTCATGCATGATGGGGATCGCCGACCCCATCCCGGGTTCTGCGACGTGCCGGACCTGGAAATGTCCGGTGTCGATCCGCGTCGCTGTATTGAACATGTCGGCGATGATCGAATTGCTGAACCCGAACATGAACACGAGGAAATATACGGGGATGAGCACGGCGAGCAACGTGAGGATGGTCCGCCCTCGATTCCGCTTCAGATGCCGAAGTGCCGCCTTCATGTCCCACTTCCCCACGACGCGAAACTGTCCAGACTGAAGAACGCCGGATCGAGCTGAAGATCGAACTGCGGGTCCTCGATTCGTTCGACGGTCTTGTCCCCGTACGCATTCTCGATCACGACGCGGGTTGGGAACCGGTGTTCGCCGACCGAGACGACTTCGGAGAACGTGGCTGTTTGCACAACGGCCCCGCGCTGATCGTAGTAGACGAGCTCCTGGACCACGTACTGGCTCGTGACCGAGATTTCGAGCTTCCCGTAGACGACGGGAGCGTCGGGATTCGGAACCAGCGTGAGTTGGTATCCGTCCTCAACGGTCACGAGCGTGGCATCGTAGTCGGAGGACAGTGTCCCATGAGAGAGGTCCTCCAGTGAGGGTCCCGCCCCGAACAGCGCGTCGCCGAGAGCGATGGAAGGCAACTGGATCGACCCGACGGAGGGGGAGTAGTACCAAAGCTCGTCACCCAACTGGAGGTAGCCGGAATTCGCGTCGACGGCGGGCTCCAGGACGCGGATCAGGGCGAGTTCCTTGCCTAGAGTCCACACCTCGAGCCGGTGGGACTTGGTCTGTCCACCCAAGGAGATGTCGAGATCGATGATTCCGTGGAAGCTGTCTCCCTGCCAGACCGCATTGACTCGATCCAGGATCTGGCTCGCCGCCAACGAATCGGTCTGGACCTGTGCCGCAGCCGCGGCGCCCCACACCAGCAGGCATGTGAAGATCGCGAAAACGCATCGCTTCATGGTGGAATCCTTTCTAGCCCTCTCGAATGGCGGTGACCGGGTCGAGCCGATTGGCTCGACGGGCCGGGTACCACGCGGCAACGAGGGCCGTGAACACGACGACCGAGAATGCGGCCACCCAGTACCAACCGGACGTCGAAGCATAGATGGTGGTCGGGACACCGAGCGTGGAGCCAAGATTCGCCACAAATCGTCCGAAGTCGAGTCCGTGGTGGGATAGGTAAATCAGGCATCCGTATCCGATTCCGCCGCCGGTGACGAAGCCGATCGCCGCAACGAACACCGACTCCAGCAACACGACCTGCGCGAGGGTCCGTCGACTCATCCCCACGGCCTT
>CAZXQL010000071.1:0-9799 GCA_964643395.1 uncultured Thermotogae bacterium | reverse complement strand
TTCCCGGCGGCCGTGTTCTCGACGACCCACACCGGCATCGATGCCGTCATGATCCCCGCCATCGGACCGACGGCCTGATGATGATGACAGGGCTCGAATGCGATCGTTCCGGAAGCGGCCGCCTCGGCTGCCTCTTCGGGCGTTGCAGCAAGCCCCTCGTAGATCAATCCGCCGATCACGGCGCCGCGCATCGGTCCACACATGGCGTCCCACGCCACGGGTGGACCCGCGTGCAAGATCGTGCGTTCGGACATGCCGGGAACGGCGTCGATGGCCGTCCCCAGGCCGACGATGTGGGGCTCGGCGGCCAACAGCCGTTCGATCGCGGTCTCGTTGGCGGAGGTGATTCGTGCGTTCCACGTTCGTTCGTCATCGGATCTCAGGGCGTCGAGGATCCGAATCAGACTCGCGTCTCCACCGGCCGGAGGGCGCCAATCGACATCGACCACAGGGACGTTGCACGATCGCAGCGTCTCGGCGAACGAGGACAGCCCGAGATTGACGACGCTTAGGTCGCCTCCGAACAGCTCGTCGATCGGTCGCCGGGACCTCATGATGCCTCCTCATTCAGCCATTCGGCCGCGGTGCGAGCCGCGGCGGCGTTGCTCGGGGCGACGACGACGCCCGCTTCCGCGAGGACCTTCCGTTGACGGGATGCGTTCTGCGGGTCTTGATCGGTTCCCGTGACCGAGGCGATGACGGTCAACGTGCGCCCTTCGCAGCTCGCCCGCGCGATTGCACGCGATGCGGCCGCGGCCAGGCTGCCCGCCGGATTCTCGTGCGCCCCGAAGCCGATCACGCAGTCGGCCAGGACGACTCCCACGGTGGGATCGGTCCCTGCTTCAGCGACGTGATCGTCCCGCAAGGCCGGTTCGATCATTGGATGGGGCTTGCCGACGGTGAACGCATCGTCTCCCAGATCCCACACGACATGACTGGTCACCGACTCCTCCGGATGCACCTTCCACGTTGGGTCCCCGGCGACGTTGGAGCGGACCTCGAACCCGGATCGATGCAGGATGTTCCACGCCTCCTGGCACAGCGTGCCGCCGCAGAAGAACCCCATCACCCGCCCTTGGATGATCCGATCCGGCTTCGCGAACCGAGGCTTCGCATCGGCAGCCGTTTCATCCTGGAGAACGCCGGCTCGCATCGCGGCTGCGGCCGCGGCTCCCGCCAACGTCGATGTCGTCTCGACGGTGTCGGACCGACGTGCGTCCTCTCCGCCGATGAAGTGGACGACGCTCGGCTTGCCGGCGTTGCTCAACGCGGTGAGAACGGCGTCGGCGACAGACGGGCTGGGCGTCTTGGACACCACGACGATGACATCGGTGTCGGGATCTCCGGCCAATGCTTCGATTCCAAACCGCGTCATGCGGCCGCCCACGGTGTCGGTGAGGTCCCGTCCTCCCGTGCCGATGGCTTGCGAAATGCCGCCTCCCCAGCGGTCCACCAACGACGAGATCTCCTGGATTCCGGTTCCCGACGCCCCCACGATGCCGATGCGCCCACGGCGGCACGCGTTGGCGAACCCCAATGCGGCCCCGTTCAGAATGGCTGTGCCGCAGTCCGGCCCCATCATCAGCAGTCCGCGTTCGATCGCTTCTTCCTTCAATGCGACTTCGTCCTCGACGGACACGTTGTCCGAGAAGAGCATCACGTGCAGGCCTCGTCGCAGGGCCTGCCGCGCTTCGCGCGCCGCATGGATTCCGGGGACCGAGATCAAGGCAACATTGACGCCCGGCATCGCGTCCAACGCTTCGGTCAACGACGACGGCCGAGCGGCTTCGGTCGCTTCGGCGGTTCCGCCGGCCAGCAGCTCGTCTAGTCGGCCGCGTACGGCCGCAAACACCTCCTCCGATGACGAATCGACCGCGATGATGAGGTCGGCGGGGCGGACGCTTTCGGCGCCGTCGAGCATATCGAAACCCGACCGAACCAGGTTGTCGACATTGATCGGCGTGGCCATGGCGACGACGGCTTGCGTGACCCCGTCGAGCTTCTCCAACTCGGAACTGATGCGCATCAGAAAGACCGAATCGAAATATCGATTGCGCTCGACGATCAGCTTCTTCACGATGCGTCCGCCCTCTCTCGAATCCGGTTCAGAATGCGTTCGTAGTTCAACGGCAAGGTCGAAAACTCGATCCCGAGGGCGTCATAAAGTGCGTTGCCGACAGCGGACGGGATGGAGATCATCGGGTGCTCGGCCACGCCGCGGGCTCCGTATGGCCCGCCGGGCTGCGGATTCTCCAGCAGGATCTGTTGCGTCCGACGCGGAATGTCCTTGGCGGTCGGGATCTTGTAATCGACGAAGGCGGGATTGAGGAAGCGTCCCTTCTCGTCGAACACGAATCCTTCCCACAGCGCCGAACCCAGCCCCTGGACGACGCCGCCGACGACCTGGCCATGACACAGCTTGGGGTTGAGCACCTTCCCGGCGTCGAGCGCGGACGCGATGTGAAGGATCTCGATCTCGCCGGTCTGCGTGTCGACCTCCACCTCCACGGCGTGGGCGCCGTACGTCCAGTACTGCGCGGGCAGCCCCTGTCCGGTTTCCGGATCGAGATGCGTGAGTCCTTTCGCGATGAATCGGCCGTGTCCGATGACGGGTCCTCCAATCGAGTTCCCATTCTCGAACGTATAGCCCAACGCCAGCTTGGCGTACGGAATCGCACGCTTGACCTGCCCGCTCGGATAGACGGTTCCGTTCTCGCAAACCAGGTCGTCGGGCGCGACGTCGAGCGCTTGCCCCGCGACGGCACGGATCTGCCGCAGGCAGTCGGCGGCCGCTTCGATGACGGCGTTGCCGCCCATGTAGGCGAATCGGCTGGCGACCGTCTGCCAGTCGTACGGAGAGAACGCGGTGTCGCAGTCCCAGGTGATGTGGACCCTCTCCATGGGGATGCGCAGCTCTTCCGCGGCAATCTGGCGCAGGACGGTGTATGTTCCCTGACCGTAGTCGACGCCCGAGACGAGGATGTCGGCGCCTCCGTCCTCGTCGAGTTTGATCACCACCGCGCACGACGTATACGTCGGCATGGCCGGGGCCTTGTGCAACATCGCAACACCCTTGCCCCGCACCTTGTGCTCGTCCGCCGGCGGGTCGCTCGGCGTGCCCCACCCGATCGCGTCCGCTACCGACTCGAGGCACTGCTGGGGGTTGCCGTGTCCTGAGGTGAACGGTTCGCCGGTGATCGTCGTATCGCCCTCCTTGAGGAGGTTGCGCTTGCGGAATTCGACCGGATCCATCCCGAGTCTGCGCGCCATCTGGTCCATCGCCCGTTCGATGCCCCACAGGACTTCCAGGTGCCCGAACCCGCGGTACGCGGTTCCGAACACCTTGTTCGTGTACACGACGTACGAATCGATCCAGCAGTTGTCGATGCAATACGGCCCCGCGCCCGCGTAGGCGGCGGCTCGGCCGATGTTCACGCCGTAATCGGCATAGGCGCCCGCGTCCCACACGTACGTCGATTTCAGTGCGACGATCTTGCCGTCGTCCGATGCGCCGATCTGGATCGTGGAGTGCAGACCCTGTCGCGACGGGAGCATGTTGAACTCCTGCTCGCGCGTGGCCACCACCTTGACCGGCCGACCGTCGGCGGCCTTGGACAGCACATACGCAAGCGGCTCCAGACCCAATCCAGCCTTGCCGCCGAATCCTCCTCCAACGTAAGGGACGTGGACGCGGATGTCGGCGTGCGGGATGCCGAAGCAAGCGCTCATCAAGTGACGGACGGTGTACGGGGATTGACTCGACGTCCACATCTCGATGCGGTCCTTCGGCAGCGCTTGGGCCACGCTCGCATGCGTTTCCATCGGCACGTGCTGGACCGGAGGGTTGTAGAACGAGGCGGTCAATCGTACGGGCGCATCCTCGTACGCCCGGTCGAAGTCTCCCTTCCGTATCTTCTGATGGTGGGCGATGTTGGAGTGCGGCTTGGGGAAGAACACGCCTTCCATGTGGTCGTACGTATGGAGATCGGGATGAACGAGCGGCGAGGACGCCTCCATGGCCTCCCGCGGATCGAGTACCGACGGCGATTCGTCGTACTCGATCTCGATGAGCCGGCACGCGGCCTTGGCGATGTCGAGCGTGTCCGCGGCGACGGCCGCCACGGCCTCCCCTTGGTAGCGGACGACGTCGCGCGCCAGAATGCGCTTGTCCTGCATGTAGAGACCGAGCAGGTAGTCCAGGTTCTCGCCCGTGAGCACGACCCGAACGCCGGGGATGCTTTCCGCCTCCGCTGTATCGATCGAGACGATGCGCGCCGACGCGTGCGGGGACAACACCAGGGCGGCATGCAGCATGCCGGGCAGGAAGAAGTCCTGCGTGTATCGGGCGGACCCGGTGACCTTGTCTACGGCGTCGTCTCGTGCGACCGGCTTCCCGACGTAATCGAGTTCGCGCGTCATCGGACGTCTCCTTGCTTCAGGCGATCCCGCGCCATGCGAACCGCTTCGATGATCGCTTCATAGCCGGTACAGCGGCACAAGTTGCCGGCAATGGCTTCGACGATCTCGTCATCGGTCGGATCGGCCGTTCGGTTGAGCAGTCCGCGAGACGACATGATCATGCCCGGCGTACAGAATCCGCACTGGATCGCACCCGCGTCGATGAACGCCTGCTGAAGAACCGAGAGCTCGCCGCCGACGGCCTCGCCCTCGATGGTCTCGATAGTGTGCCCGTGGGCTTCCACCGCCAACATCAGACACGACGTCACGGGCTTGCCGTCGACGAGCACCGTGCACGCGCCGCACTCCCCGATGCCACACCCTTCTTTCGTTCCCGTCAAAGCCAATCGGTCTCGCAGCAAGTCGAGCAACGTCATCGTGGCTGGAACGGTCGCGCGTTCGTCTCTCCCGTTGACGGTGAGGTGGATCTCGTGCATCAGAGACCTCCTTGCCGTGGGAGCACGTCGGAGAGAATGCGCCGAACCAGTACAGGAAGGACGGCGCTTCGATACTGGGCCGACGCCCGAACGTCCGAGATCGGTGAGACGGACGACGTGACGACATCCACGACGTGCCTTGCGAATCCGGCCGTGTCCGTTGCGTCCACGGGAATCGGATCCAACAGAACCGGAGTAGGCGCGCAGCTCCCGACGGACAGCGTCAGCGTCCTCTTCGTTTCCGAGTAGGCGCCGGCCACGTTGACCACCGCCAGGTCGTGACCGCGAATTCTCTGCTGCTTGCGAAACGTGGTGCGCAGCCCGGAGGTCCCGGGAATCGTGACGGAAGCGACGATCTCGTCGGGTTCGAGCGCCGTCTTCTTGACGCCGGTGAAGAAGTCGCGCAACGGCAACGTGCGGGCGCCACGGATGCCGACGATCTCTACGGTCGCGCCGAGAACGAGGAGGACCGGCGCCGAGTCGGCGGCCGGAGACGCATTGCAGAGGTTCCCGACAAGCGTGGCGCGATTGCGCAGCTGGTAGGTCCCGATCGTAGCCAACCCCTCAGCCAGCGTCGGGTGGGCCTCACGAACGTCGCGGCGTTCGATGAGACGATTGAGAGGAACGGAGGCTCCGATCCTCATCGCTGAGTCGTTGACCTCGAGGGCGTCCAGCTGTTCCACCCCTTTGGCGTCGACGAGAAGGCGCGGCGATCTCAGACCGTTGCGGATCTCAACGAGCAGATCCGTGCCTCCGGCGAGGACGGCGCCCTTTCCCGCGGCTTCGGCCAGGGCTCGGCAACCCTCTTCGATCGATCGAACTCGCAGGTACTCGAAATTTCCAACCACGATGAGTCCTCTCCGAAAGCACGTTTTCCAAGCCCCAAAAGCAACAGAGGCCTCTCGAGCCTCGCCACGCATCATCTTACGGGACAGTGGAAGATCTGCCAAGTGGCTTGACAGCTTGGCATCGATTCCGACGGTCGGTCTCGGCGATGGGCGGTCGATTCGATGCGCGGTATGATGGAACCTGGAGAAGGGAGGAGCATTGGCCGAGGATCGGAGCGAAACGTCACGAGGCTCGAACATGGTCGGTGCTGTGCGCTGCACATCGTACGATACCTCGGAGGTGCGGGAGGCCGTCGCGCGGGGATTGGAGCTGCTGGGCGGAGTTGGCGCCGTCGCCCGTCCCGGGGAGCGCATCCTCCTGAAGCCCAATCTGCTGCTCGGACGCGCACCGGAGCGCGCCGTGACGACGCACCCCAGTGTGTTTCGGGCGGTCGCTGAGGCGCTGCGATCGGGGGGCATCCAGTCGCTGACATACGGAGATTCGCCGGGCTTCGGGCGGACCGAAGCGGCGGCACAACGCGCCGGATTGCTCGACGCCGCGCGTGAGCTCGGCATCGAGGCAGCCGACTTCGCTCACGGAGAGATCGTGTCCTTCCCTGAGGGGCGGCAAAACAAGCAGTTCACGATCGCCCGGGGCGTCCTCGACGCCGATGGCATCGTTTCGCTGCCCAAGCTGAAGACCCACGGACTCACACGAATCACCGGCGCCATCAAGAACCAATTCGGCTGCATCCCCGGGCCGCTCAAGGCGGAGTTCCACGCGCGCCTGCCGATGGTCGACCTGTTCTCGCAGATGCTCGTCGATCTGAATCGATTCCTGAAGCCCCGGCTGTTCGTGATGGACGGCATTGTCGCCATGGAGGGCAACGGTCCGCAGAACGGGACGCCACGCTCGATGAACGTGCTTCTGTTCTCGACCGACCCGGTGGCGCTGGATGTCACGGTGTGCCGCCTGATCGGACTCGATCCCAACCTCGTGCCGCCCATCCGGTACGGAGCCGAGTTCGGATTGGGACGGCGCGAAGGCATCCAATACGTGGGTGACCCGATCGACGGATTCGTGAATCGCACGTTTGTCGTGAATCGACAGGCGGGCGCCACCACGCAAGGCCCCGGTCGTTTCAGCCGCCTGGCGAGGCGATACGTCGTTCCCAGGCCTTTCATCCTCGAGATGAAGTGCACCCGCTGCGGAACCTGCGTCAACGTGTGCCCGGTTACACCCAAGGCCGTCGAATTCCGAGGCGCTGGGAGAACCGAACCGCCGATCCACGACTATCAACGGTGCATCCGCTGCTACTGCTGTCAGGAACTCTGCCCCGAGGGGGCGATTGAGATCGCGACTCCGGTCCTGGGACGACTGATCCACCGCCGGACGTGACGTCGGATTGAGCTGTGAGGCGGAATCGGACACAATCGAGCCGGTGATTTCGACGTGGCGCACGCGCATGATGGGCATTCGCACGCTCCTTCTGCAGGCAAGCGAATCAGCATTGCCTTCTTCCTGAACCTGTCGTTCGCCGTTCTGGAGATCGTCGGCGGGTTCTGGACGAACAGCATGGCCGTATTCGCCGATGCCCTCCACGATCTGGGCGACAGCCTCGCCCTCGGAATCACCTGGCGCTTCTCCAAGGTTTCCGAGCGAAAGGGAGACGAAGCGTACACGTTCGGCTATCGGCGGTTCTCGCTGCTCGGCGCACTCGTGATGGCCGTGATGCTGTTTGCCGGTGGGCTTATCGTGCTGATTCAGGCTGTGCCCCGGATTATCCATCCCCAGCCATCCGATGCCGGACGAATGATTCTGCTGGCCATCGTCGGGATTGTGATCAACGGGATCGCTGCATTCCGCATGCACGAAGGACGAAGCCTGTCCGAACGCCTGGTCACGTGGCACTTCGTCGAAGACGTACTGGGATGGGTCGCCGTCCTCGTCGCCGGCTGGGTCATGCGCATCTCGAACCTGTCCGTCATTGACCCCCTATTGTCGGTCCTCATTACGGCCTACGTGCTGTGGAACGTGGGGAAGCGGCTGAAGGAGACGCTCACGATCTTGCTTCAGGGTGTTCCGGAGGGATTGACCGTCGATCTGGTGGAGTCAGAGATCTCGAAGATCCCCGGCGTTCGTGGCGTTCACCACACGCACGTCTGGACCCAGGATGGCGAGCATCATGTTCTGTCCACGCACGTGTTGTGTGAGGCAGACGTCTCTCTCCGGGAATCCGCGGATCTCCGGAACGCGGTCAAGTGCCGACTTGCAGAGCTGGGCGTCCCTCACGCCACGATCGAGATGGAGCCGGACACGGGTGTCGAGTGTCCCGACTCGTGCGACGGGTGCTACGGCGGCTGAGACGGACGCCATGAAACTCCGGCGATCTTGGGGTGTATATGTCTTAAGGAGGTGCGTCATGTGCATCGCGGGCTGGCTTCTGTTGTCCTTCTTCTGGGCGTTCTGGATCTATGCCTTCGCAGGATGGTGGTGCGGGGGAATTTGCTAGGCAGAGGTCGCGTGATTCTGTAGACTTGTGGAGTGGTGCAATCCGCCTGAGGCGCGTTTTTCGGAAGAGCGGAGCTAAGCCGGGTGCATGGCTCCGCCTCTTCTTTGACGTTCGTTCACATCGTCTCCAAGACAACCCCAAACTCGCAAGGTATCATTCGATTGCTCGATAGTGGGAGGCGATGTGGATTTGGACAAAACAGCGCCGGATCGAAAGGGACTCCAGATCGAAGGCATGCACTGTGCCTCCTGTGCGCAGGCGGTCGAGCGTGCGCTAAAGGCGGTCCCTGGAGTCCATGATGCGACGGTGAATCTGCTGGCCGGAAACGCTGCCGTGTCGGATGACGGGACGGTGCCCCTGCAGGCGCTGACGGATGCGGTGGAAGCTGCGGGATACCACGCCACTGCGGCCGAATCGGTACGTCGGCTGACGATCGCTGTGCAGGGAATGACGTGCGCCGGCTGTGCTCAATCCGTCGAGCGCGCGCTGTCCTCAATCCCGGGCGTTCAATCGGCGGTCGTGAACCTCCCCCTGGAGCAGGCCGTCGTGGAAGCAGCGCCGGATGTCGACGACGCGCAGTTCGTCGATGCGATCCAAGCCGCCGGATACGAGGTCGTTGAGATCCGGTCGATTGCCGCCCCGGATGGGGCTGAAGTTGTGGATCGTGACGAACGCAATCTGCGCGATGCGGCTCGTCGAATGCGCTTTGCATGGGCGTTCGCGCTACCGATCATCGGTTGGATGATCCCCGAGATGTTCTTCGGCATCACCTGGCCGACCCCACTTGGCTACCATGCAATCATGGTGGTCCTGGCCGGCATCCCTCTGTTCCTGGTCGGAGGCCCGACGTTGCGCGCAGGATTCCGAACGCTGATTCACCGGTCTCCGAGCATGGATACGCTGATCGCACTCGGTGTCTCTGTTTCTTTCGGGACGGGCATCCTCGCGATCCTCGGTCTTCTCGGGTGGTTGCCAAGCATCTTCGACTACGCCGGCGTCTCGGCAATGATTCTGGCGATTCACCTGACCGGGCGCTGGATCGAAGCCACCGCCAAGGGACGGGCGTCACGCGCCATTCATCGTCTCCTCACGATGGGCGCGAAGTCGGCGCGCATCCTGCGGGACGACCGCGAGATCGAGATCCCGATTCAACAACTTCAAATCGAGGACGTCATGGTCATTCGCCCCGGCGAGAAGATCCCCACCGATGGCGTGGTCGTTCAAGGCGAGAGCTACATCGACGAATCGATGGCTACCGGCGAGTCCGTCCCGGTTCGCCGTGCCCCTGGAGACGCCGTGATCGGTGCGACGATCAATGGACACGGATTGCTCCGCGTGCGGGCGACCGAGATCGGCGAGAACACGTTCCTCGCCCAGATCGTCCGCATGATGGAGAACGTGCAGATGACGAAGGTGCCGATTCAAGCGTTCGCCGATCGGGTCACTCGCGTGTTTGTTCCGACGATCCTCGCGCTGGCCTTGCTGACGTTCATCCTCTGGCTGGCGGCGCCGAGCGCGCTGGGATACGTCTTCGCTTGGGCCGGCCACTACCTTCCTTGGGTGT
>CAZXQL010000070.1:0-9843 GCA_964643395.1 uncultured Thermotogae bacterium | reverse complement strand
AGAACCTTGCGTCGATACGCTTTGACCTGGTCGGTTCCGGTCTTCACGCTCATCTCATCCGTGGCCTCGGTCGTGCAAGCGGGAACCAGCTGTCCCGCTACGTCCACGATGCACAAACGGCACGCCCCGATGTCCGTCAGTCCCTCCAAGTGACACAGCGTCGGAATGCGAATCCCGTTTCGCTCCGCCACCGTAAGAAGGGTCTCTCCGGGCTCGGCGTTGACCAGTTGCCCGTCAATGGTCAGCGTTATCTTCTCCACGCCCTCTCCCTCCGTTCGGCCTCTAGCCCGCCGGGTTAATTCGGTACTCCTCGACGGGTTCTCCACCGACGATGTGTTCTTCGGCGATTCGTTTCACCTTGTCCGCCGTCAAGCAGCTGTAGAAGACCGGCTTCTTGCCGGCCTCGAGAACTTCGGCCAGTGGTTCGCACGATGCCCATCCGCGTTCGCCGGTCTGTGTGACGGACACGTCCTTCAGATTCCGGTTGGAGACCTCGTCGAGGAACGCTTGAAGCACGGTCCGCGATCCAGCGGCGATCCCGCTCGTGCCCATGGCGACCCGAATTTCCATACGGGCGTCGCCGTTCTCGAGCTTCATCTCTTCGGACGCCCGCTCGCGGATCTTCCTCAACTCCTCAAGCTTCATCGACGCCTCCTCATCGTTCGATCCGTCATGGATCAGGTATTCAAGATCGCTGTTGGGGTCACGAGATCCGGGACCTCGACAGCACGTCCTTCTCGTTGGGTGCGGCCCCAAGTGCGCTTCCGCCGCATCGAATGGAGATTCTAACGCCAGGTCGTTTCCTCGCAACGGCACGGGTCGAAACCGGTCGGCTCGACGCGAGGGATCGGTCATGCCCTTCGACGCGTCCATCACTCACGGAAGAGGCGCCCCTCGAACGCTCGGCCGCCGATGCCGGACGCGGCCAGCTGCAGCTCCTCGACCGAGACAGCCTCGACTGTGACGTACGTCACACGCGCGCCGACCTGCTCGGGGGCGTGCGCGTCCGAGGTTCGCAGGATCGCGGCCTTGCCGCAGAACTCGGGAACACGCGTTTCGCGGACCTCGATGATCGGGAAGTCGACGCCGTCCGGCAGACGCCCCAATTGGGATGTCACGCTGAAGAACTCCCGCTCGACGTGCGCCGGCACGGCCAATCCTCCAAGCTCGCGGACCCTCGCCACGGCTTCGATGAACGATACGTCGAGGCCGTTGACCAGGAATTTCGGTTCACGCCGCAACACGTTCCCGGTTGCATCGACGACCAGCTGCTCGCCGAGGCCGTACGGGTCCTCGGCGCTGTCCGGGAGCAAGGCATAGATCTCGTTGGAGAACGAGAGGCACGTCCGCTCGTCATCGAAGTAGGCCAGCACGTGGACGTCTTCGCGCGTCTGGAGCTCGATGCCGTAGAGGAACGCCAGGCCGTGCTTTCCGGCCACACGGGCGACGATCGGCGCCATGTCTCCCGTGTTGTGGTCGGTCACCGCGATCAGATCGAGCTTCGCTCTCAAAGCAGCGTCGACGATGCCTTGCGCCGTCATCTCAAGCGAACCGCACGGCGATAGACACGAATGAATGTGTAGGTCGGCGCGGTACGTTCTCATGGAAGCAGATCCTGCATCCTTTCTGAGTCGGCTCAGGCCTCGCGCGCCGCGATCAACGAGGTTGCCGTCATCTCGGCGGGCGGCTCGATCCCGAGGAGTTCGAGGATCGTCGGCGCAATGTCGGACAGAATGCCGTGCGGACGTAGATTGACGGTCTCCCCGTCGCGCGGGATGAGGTAGGCGTGCACATCGTTAAGAGAATGCGCCGTGTGGACGTTCCCGTTTGCATCGAGCATCTCCTCGACGTTGCCGTGATCCGCCGTGATCAGGATCGTCCCGGTCGCGTTCCGGACGGCATCGAGAATCTTGCCCGTGCACTCATCGACGGTTTCAACCGCCTTGACGGCGGCATCGAACACCCCGGTGTGGCCGACCATGTCGCAGTTGGCGAGGTTGATGGCAATGAACGGATAAACGTTGTCGTCGATGTCTCCGTCGGCGGAGGCATCGTCGCAGAAGTTGCAGGTGAGTCCGTCCATTCCGGCCGCTTCGCTACGCAGTGCTTGGCGGCCGCCCTGAATCGCCGCGACCGCAAGGCGCGTCGTCTCGTAAGCGCTCATCTCGGGCTTCTCGTTCTCGGGAATCGTGATGCTGGGGATCATGACGCGATCCTCCAGGCGAAACGCCTCGATCCGCTTGCCGTTGAAGAAACTCGTCACATGACGGTACTTCTGATACTCGGCAATCCGCAGCTGCCGCATCGATCGGTCGGCCAGCACCTCGCCGAGCAGTCCCTTCATCGAGAGCGGTTCGAGCAGGTTGTACGGAAACTCGTCGTAGTACTTCGTCATGCCCGCATACGCGATCGACGGGCGATAGCTGACGTCGAACGGTTGGAAGTCCGGTTCGACGAAGGCGCGCGATAGCTGGATCGTTCGATCCTGTCGATAGTTGAAGTGCAGGACGGAGTCGCCGTCCTTGATCGTCGCGACCGGCTCGCCGGCTGCATCGACGATCAACGTCGGCTGGATGAACTCGTCGGACTCGAGCGGGTGGCCTTCACTCTCTTCGCCCGCGTCGGCGCGAGCGTACGCTTCCTCGATCGCCGCCCGCGCGGACGCCGCGCGTCGGCCTTCGCCGAGCACGAGCGCGCGAAACGCGGCCTCGGTCCGATCCCAGTTCTCGGCGCGGTCCATGCCGTAGTAGCGGCCCATCACGCTGGCCACGGCTCCCGTGCCGAGTTCGGAAAGCACGGCTTCGAGCCGATCGAGAAACCGAAGCGCGCTTCGCGGAGGCGTATCGCGGCCGTCGCTGAAGAAGTGCACGTAGAGCTTCCGAATCCCTCGCGCAACGAGCGCACGGAGAATCGCGTGGAGGTGCGCCTGGTCCGCGTGAACGCCCTGATCCTGAACCAATCCCAGCAGATGGAATGCCGAGTCGTGCGACTGGCAGTTATCGACCAGCTCCCGGAAGCGCTTCGTTTCGAACAGCGAGCCGTCGGCGATCGCTTCGTCGACCCGAACCATCTCCTGCTGGACGATGCGCCCCGCGCCCATGTTGAGATGCCCGACCTCCGACGACCCCATCACGCCGGCGCGAAGCCCGACGCTCTCGCCGGCCGCTCCGAGAACCGTGCGGGCTGCCGTTTTCAGCAACCCGTCTTCGACCGGCGTCTTCGCCGCGAGGACGGCGTTGCCGGGATCATCCTTGCCGATACCCCACCCATCTCGGATGAGTAGCACGACCGGTCCAGCGGGGTTCTCACGCGCACTTCGATTCAATCCTGTCTCCTTCTTCGTTTATCTGTGCGGTGAAAGTACGGAACGGGCTGCGGGAAATCAACCGGCAATCGGTGATTCGATGGGACGGCGCCTCCTCCCAAAGCGTCGTTTTCTTGAAGCCGTTTCCCGGTTGGCGTATGTTCGTCCGCAGCACAGCTCGACCCAAGGAGGGCGCCTCATGAGGATTCACGAGTACCAGGCGAAGAAGCTGTTCTCCGACTACGGAATCCCGGTTGCGGCATCAAGCATCGCAGATACCCCCGAGGAAGCGGTCGCCGCAGCTCGCCAGCTCGGATTTCCCGTCGTCGTCAAAGCGCAGATTCACGCCGGCGGCCGGGGCAAGGGAGGCGGCATTCAGGTCGCTGGGGACGAGACCGAGGTCCGGGAGGCCGCAGAGCGGATGTTGGGAGCCGCGTTGGTGACGCCACAGACGGGCCCCGAGGGTCGCGTCGTTCGGAGACTGCTCGTCGAATCCGCGTCGAAGATTGCTCAAGAGCTGTACCTGGGCATGACCATCGACCGCTCCCGCCGCGCGATCACCCTCATGGCCAGCCGCGCCGGAGGCGTCGACATCGAAGAGACGGCGAAGTCGTCGCCGGAGGCCATTCTGAAGGAGACGGTCGATCCACTGCTCGAACTGCGGCCGTTCCAGGCGTTTCGCCTGGCGCATCGGCTCGGACTCCCGATCAAGACCGCGCGCGGCGTCGCTCGATTCATCCAGTCCCTTTATCGACTCTTCCGCGAGCAGGACTGCTCGCTCGCGGAGATCAACCCTCTCGCGATCGACGATCAGGGCGAGCCGATTGCCATCGACGCGAAGCTGAACCTCGACGACAACGGGCTGTTCCGTCATCCCGATCTGAAGGACCTGCGAGACCTCAACGAAGAGGACCCTCTCGAGGTCGAGGCCACGGCCGTCAATCTGAACTACATCAAGCTCGACGGGAACGTCGGCTGCCTCGTCAACGGCGCCGGCCTAGCGATGGCGACCATGGATCTAATCAAGCACGTCGGCGCGGCGCCGGCCAACTTCCTCGATGTGGGCGGAGGCGCCACGGCGGAGATGATCGAGAAAGGGGTCGAGATCCTCATTCGCGACCCCGACGTCAAAGCCGTCTTCATCAACATCTTCGGCGGCATCCTGCGCTGCGACATTCTGGCGGAGGGGGTCGTGGCCGCAGCCGAGAAACTGGATATCGATGTCCCCGTCATCGTCCGGTTGGAGGGGACCAACGTCGAAGCCGGCCGGAAGATCCTTCAGGACTCCGGATTGAGCTTCCGAACCGCGGCGGACTTGCGCGAGGCCGCCGAGTATGTCGCGCAGGCCGTTGGGAGGCAGTCATGAGCATTCTGATCGGAAGCGAGACCCGCGTACTGGTTCAGGGGATCACTGGAAACGAAGGGCGATTCCACACGCAGCAGATGCTCGAGTACGGCACGCAGGTCGTCGCGGGCGTCACCCCGGGCAAGGGCGGCCAGGACGTCGAAGGCGTACCGGTGTTCGATACCGTCGCCGAGGCGGTCGCCGAGACCCATGCCAATGCGTCGATCATCTTCGTTCCTCCCGCGTTTTCCGCCGACGCGATCCTCGAAGCCTCGGACGCCGGAATCGCGCTGGTGGTGTGCTTGACGGAGGGCATCCCCGTCAACGATATGCTCGCGGTCCGCAGGCAGCTCGACCTCGCGGGGACGCGGCTGATCGGTCCCAACACGCCTGGATTGATCAGCCCCGGAGCGTGCAAGCTGGGCGTCATGGCCGGCTACATCCACCAGCCGGGGCCGGTCGGGATTCTATCGCGGTCGGGAACCCTGACGTACGAGGTCGTGAGCCAGCTAACGACGTTGGGAATCGGGCAATCGACGTGCGTCGGCATCGGCGGCGATCCCATCATCGGACTCTCCTTCTCCGAGCTGCTCCCGATGTTCGAGGACGATCCGGATACGTTCGGCATCATCCTGATCGGCGAGATCGGCGGATCCGCAGAGGAAGAGGCCGCCGCACTAATCGCCCAACGAATCTCCAAGCCCGTCGTTGCGTTCATCGCCGGGCAAACGGCGCCTCCCGGGCGGCGCATGGGCCACGCCGGCGCCATCATCTCCGGGAGCTCGGGAACCGCTGCCGCCAAGATCGAAGCTCTGCGGCAAGCGCGCGTGACGATCGCGGACAGCCCGGCCGAAATCGGGGCGTCCATGGCCGGAATCCTCCCTTCTCGTCACTAATTCTCACTTACCGAGACGAAGCAGGCGGACATGCGTCCCCTCCTGTAGACTTTTCTCGGTAACACGCATAGACTATGCTTGCCAGTATTCACTCATTGGGAGGAGAGTCCCATATAGTGGGACACCCAACTATGAGAGCAGAAGTGCGCTTCGCAGGATTCGGAGGGCAGGGCATCATCTCGGCGGGCAAGATCGCCGGGCGAGCAGCTTCGATCTACGGCGGCAAGAATGCGGTGATGATGCAGTCGTATGGGCCCGAGGCCCGTGGCGGAGCCTGCAACGCTGATCTCGTCGTTTCCGATGAAGTCATCGGCTACCCCCAACTCAGCCATCCCGGGATTCTGGTCGTCATGTCCCAAGAGGCCTACGAGAAATACGGCCACAATATCTCCCCTGAAGGCGTTCTCATCGTCGATGAGGACTTGGTCGATCTTGACGAGGCCCCTCCGCCGGTTTCGAGCGTCTTTCAGATTCCAGCCACACATCTGGCGGAAGAGCTGGGCCGCAAGATCGTCGCCAACGTGGTCATGCTCGGAGCGCTGGCCGCGATCACGAAGATCGTGTCGAAGGACGCCATGCTCGGCGCCATCCTCAACTCGGTTCCCCCGCGGACGAAGGATCTGAACGAGCGTGCGTTCGTCACCGGATACGAACGTGGAGAGGAGGCGCTGGTTGAGCACGCCTAGGATTGGCGTCTTCGTATGCCATTGTGGGCTAAACATCGAGCGGACCGTCGATACGCAGGCTGTTGCCGAAGCGCTGCGCCGGGTTCCCGGCGTGGCGTTTGTCTCTGACTACGACTACATGTGCTCGGATCCGGGGCAGCAGATGGTCTCCGACGCGATCCACGAGCATCGGCTGACCGGTGCCGTGATCGCCGCTTGTTCCCCAGCGATGCACGAGCCGACGTTCCGCCGTGTGGCCGAGGACGCGGGACTGAATCCCTACTTAGTCGAGATCGCTAACATCCGCGAGCACTGCAGTTGGGTCCACCTCGATCGTGACGAGGCAACCGCCAAGGCAACCAAGATCACAAAAACTCTCATCGCGAAGGTCAGAGGGAATCATCCGCTAGATCCCGTCAAGATCGACCATGTCGATACGTGCCTCGTGATCGGCGCGGGGATCACCGGGATCCAAGCCGCGCTCGATGTCGCTGAGGCAGGGTTCCGTGTTCTCTTGGTGGAGAAGGAGCCGTCCATCGGCGGGCACATGGCACAGCTGTCCGAAACGTTTCCCACGCTCGACTGCTCGCAGTGCATCCTCACGCCCAAGATGGTCGAGGCGTCGCGACACCCGAACATCGAGCTTCTGACGTACAGCGAAGTGCTGGACGTCAGCGGGTACGTCGGCAACTACACGGTGACGATCCGCAAGAACCCGACGTACGTCGATCCGGACAAGTGCAACCTGTGCGGCGAGTGCGAGAAGGTGTGTCCTCAGTCGCTGCCCAGCGCGTTCGAGCGGGGATTGGTGGATCGCAAGGCGATCTACATGCCGTTCCGGCAGGCGGTGCCCTCTTCGTACACGCTGGATGAGGACGCGTGCCTCGGTCTTCAGCCGCTGCGATGTTCGGAATGTGCCAAGGTCTGCGAGCCGGGGGCGATCGACTTCGACATGCAGCCTGAGATCCTGGAAGAGGACGTCGCCGCCATCATCGTGGCCACTGGATACGACCTGTATCCCGTTCTCAACCTCGGGGAGTACGGCGGCGGAGACGTCCCCGACGTCATCGACGGACTCCAGTTCGAGCGGATGCTGTCGGCGTCCGGCCCGACTGGAGGGCAGGTTCTCCGCCCGTCCGACGGCAAGGTCCCGGAACGTATCGTGTTCGTTCAATGCGCCGGTTCGCGGGATCCGGAGAACCACAATTCGTACTGCTCAAAGATCTGCTGTATGTACACCGCCAAGCACGCGCTCCTGTATCGGCACGCAGTGCCCGAGTCGCAAGCCGTGGTCTTCTACATCGACGTTCGTGCTGGCGGCAAGGGATACGAGGAATTCATCCAGAACGCGACCGAACACGAGCACATCCGCTACCTGCGCGGGAAGGTTGCCAAGATCTACCGCGACGGCGACAAAGTCATGGTGTGGGGTGCAGACACGCTGTCCGGCAAGAAGATCGAGATCGACGCCGACATGGTCGTTCTGGCGATGTCGATCGTCCCGCATCCTACCACCGCTGCGCTCTCGCGAACGTTGAAGATCAGCTGCGGCAGCGAGGGATTCCTCAAGGAAGCCCACCCCAAACTCCGCCCGGTCGAATCGCTGATCGCCGGCATCTACGTGGCCGGCGCGGGACAGGGACCGAAGGACATCCCGGAGTCGGTCGCCCAAGGCAGTGGCGCGGCCGCCAAGGCGATCACCTTGCTGACGCAGGAGAAGCTATCGCACTCGCCGGAAACGGTATCCATTGACGAGGAGATCTGCGGCGGATGCGGCGTATGCGTCGGGATGTGTCCGTACTCGGCACTGTCGCTGAACGGCGCCGGCGTAGCGGAGTGCAATGAGGTCCTGTGCGAGGGATGCGGAACCTGCGTGTCGGCGTGTCCGACCGGGGCGGCGCAACTGAAGAACCTGACTGACGTTCAGGTTCGAGAGATGATCGAGGTGGCCTTGTCCGATGGATAACTCCTACGAGCCGTTCGAACCCCGAATCGTCGCGTTTCTCTGTCGCTGGTGCTCGTACGCGGGCGCCGACTTGGCGGGCGTCAGCCGATTGACGTATCCAGCCAACGTGGTGCCGATGCGGGTCAACTGCTCCGGACGCGTCGACGCTTCGATAGTGCTGGATGCGCTGGAGAAGGGCGCGGACGGCGTGCTCATCGGCGGCTGCCATCCGGGCGACTGCCACTACGTCAGCGGCAACTACAAGACGAGACGGCGCGTCCTGTTGCTCAAGCGCGCGTTGACCGAGGCCGGAATCGACCCACGTCGCGTCCATTTGGAGTGGATCAGCGCGTCGGAGGGGATCAAGTTCCAGACCACGATGACCACGTACACGGAGCTGATCCGACAGCTCGGACCCAGCCCCGTGACGGCAGAGAAGGAGCCGGTTCATGGCTAAAGCGAAGATCGGCATCTACTGGGCGGCGTCCTGTGGAGGCTGTGACTGCTCGCTCCTCGAGGTCAACGAGCAGATTCTCGACGTGGTCGCCGCCGCCGACATCCTTCTGTGGCCGTGCGCCTCGGACCTCAAGTACTCGGATCTCCGGGGCTACAAGAACGGCGAACTCGACATCGTCTTGTTCAACGGCGCGATTCGGACCGCCGAGAATCGGGAGATGGCCGAGCTCATCCGGAAGAAGACGAAGTCCCTGGTCGCGTTCGGATCCTGTGCGCAGTCCGGCGGCGTCATCGGCATGGCCAACCAGTCGTCTCGGGAAGAGATCTTCGGGACCGTGTTCGGCGATCGCGGACATTGGCCGCAACTTGCGATCGACCAGACCGGGCATGACCTGCATTTGCCCGAGTTCCTTCCTCGGCTGATGCACCTGGCTGAAGTCGTTGATGTCGATTACGTCGTCCCAGGTTGTCCGCCCCCCCGACCGGTCGTGTCGGCTCTGTTCGCAGCGCTGGTGGCCGGCGAGCTTCCCGCCGCCGGAACCGTGTTCGCGTCCTCCAAGAACCTGTGTGAGGAATGCGACCGCGAACGCGAGCAGAAGCGGATCACGCGGATTCTCCGTCCCCACGAAGTCGAGCCGGATCCAGAGAAGTGCTTGCTTGATCAGGGGTTCCTTTGTATGGGGCCCGCGACGCGCGGCGGCTGCCAGGCCGTGTGCCCGGCCGCCAACATGCCGTGTACCGGGTGCGCCGGCCCGACGGCCAACACACGCGATCAAGGGGCGGCCATGCTGAACACAGTGGCTTCGCTGATCGGGTCGGACATCGAAGGCGAGGATCAGCTGGAAGCCGAGGACGCCATTCTATCTCAGTTCGACGACATGATCGGCACGTTCTACCGCTTCGGGGCGGCGACATCGATCTTCAAGGAAAGGTACCATGAGCGAAACGGTTCGACACGTTAGCATTGATCCGATCACGCGTCTCGAAGGTCACGGCCGCATCGAGTTGTTCCTGGACGAGAACGGCGGTTTGGCCGACGCGTTCTTCCAGATTCCCGAGCTGCGCGGATTCGAGCGTTTCTGCCGTGGGCGGCAGGGCGAGGATATGCCCCAGATCACCGAGCGCATTTGTGGCGTGTGCCCCGAGGCGCACCACTTCGCGTCCACCAAGGCACTCGACGCCTGTTACGGCGCTCCGCCGACGCCAAGAGCAAAGGCGCTGCGGGAACTCCT
>CAZXQL010000069.1:0-9862 GCA_964643395.1 uncultured Thermotogae bacterium | reverse complement strand
ATCCCAACGATCGCCCATGAGGAGTTCCCGACCCACGAATCCGATCCTCGGTGTGCGCGAATCGTTGCCCAGGTTATGCGCTGGTCGAACGACCAAGGGCTCCCGAGGTCCAAGCCATTCGCAGTTCCTTTGCCGGATGAAACGTTCTCGTCCGTCCACGAGTTCGTCATCGGCGGCATCCCAGTGCGGCTGTTGCACAGTCCGGGACACTGTATCGACCATGCTGTCGTGTTCCTGAAGGACGATGGGCTGTTGTGGTCGGCCGATATGCTGAGCGACGAGGAGATTCCCTACGTCTGTCACAGCCTAGTCGAGTACGAGAACACGCTGGAGCGCCTGTCTGAGCTGCCGGTTCGGATACTGGTTCCGACACACGGGCCGTTGACGAGGGATGTCAAGGAGATCCGTCGACGCTTCGACGCCGACCGCGCCTACCTTGGCGAACTGCATCGGCGCGTCGCACAGGCGGTTTCCGAATCACGGAGCGTGGAGGAAACCGTGCAGCTGTGCGCCGACATGACGTTCTCCCATCCTGACCAGAACGAACATGCCCACCGCCTGAACGCCGAGCATGCGTACTGCGAACTTGGAGGAAAAGGAGACCCTTCGCGTTTGGGATGGAATCGGCTGCACGTCGTCGACGAGCCGGACTGACAGCGAATTGACCCGCTCCCGAATCTCGTTGAGTTCCCCTCTCCAAGGGGCGTTCGGCTGTGTTCGGCTTGCATTCCGCCAGCGTCTTCGGGTAGGAAACGAAAGAGACCACAGGGAGCCGGAGGCGACGATAAAAGGGGCTCTGGGAACCGTGCTGCTCGAACTGGCCGCGATCGGGCTCTTCCTCGGTGTGACAAGCGACGTCTTTGACGCGTTTCAACGCGAACTCGCCTCACCAATCGGCAATCGGCTCCAGCGAGTGCTTGACCGTGCTGTGGCAAGCCGCCGTAGCTCGTACCCGGGCTCAGTCTTCTATGTCGACTCGGAGTCGTCGGGCGTCTGGTCCGGAGCGGCCGGCCTGGCCAACACCGAAACGGGCGAGCCCATGATGGCCGATAACTGCTTCTGCATCGGCAGCATTACCAAGACCCTCATTTCGACCGTCGTTCTTCAGTTGATGGAGGAAGATGTCATCGACCTCGATGCGTCGATCGACACCTACCTGCCCGAGGATCTTCCCGTCGCGATCCCCTGTTCGCTTGCCGGGGAACAAGGACCCGCTCCCGCGGATGGCGCACGGATACGTCCCGATGGGTCAGTCAGTTCTGCGTCACTGTGAAGTCGCACCGCGTGTAGCCCTTGACACGTCCGGAAATGTCGTCGATCACGTAGATATGCCCCTTGCGCGCCTGGCCGGGGTTGGGGTTAGCTTCGACGGAGAAGTAGATCTGGTGCAGAACGCCCGAGTCATTGATGTGGACGATCTCAATCCAATCCACATCCGTGTCGACCTCCCAATCGCACAGAGGACAGACGCTCATGTCTGCCCGAACGCTGCTATATGAGTGCGACGCGAGCGCAACCGAGTCCGAACTGAACACGTAGTAGCACCCCCACATAATCGTGGCGCGCTCGTCCAGCACGCTTACATGGAACTCTCTAGGCGGATCGGCGGGGCTCCGTGCCCCAAGTTCGATCTCGATCTTCCCATCGCCAGTTCCGCTTCCCCCGGAGGTTATGTTGGGCCATGTTGCGTCAAGCTCTGCCGTCCATGCGCATCCGTTGGCCGTGTCAACGCGCACCGTCGCCTTGCTGTCATTCCCCGCGACCTTGACTGTCGAAGGCCGTAGCGTACACGAGCAGCCAGCATATCCGCTGTCGCGCGCACTGGACAGGATGCATCCTTGGCTGGCACACGTCTCCACGCGGTACCAGTACACGATTGGCGCCTGAGCGGTGCGGTCGCGGTAGATGACGCCCTCCTGAGGCTCGGAGATCGGAGAATAAGAACCGTTCTCGGAATCGCAGCGATAGACGATATACGAAGTCGCACCTTCGACCTCCCCCCACTGTACCTTTACGCAATCCTCATCATCGCCATCGCCGGCTACGAGCCACGACACACAGGTACCGCCAGATGTCGATCCGGATGCCGATTCCGGCGCATAGACGGCCACAATCTGAGTGTCAGCCAATAAGTCCGGCGCAAACACAGAAGTCGTGACCTCTTCCTCAGCGTCCACGAGCCAGTGCTGGAAACAGACCTGCCCAGGGAGATCCGTCACGGTGCCTCCATCCACCGGATGGGGAACCACTTGGAGAGGAGCGATCAACGTGGCGTCTGCGTCCAAGCCGATCGTGAATGGCGTTGGAACGCCGACATCCTCGCAAAAGCAAGGCGGTGCTTCAGTGGCGACCACTCCGAACTCGATGCGCATGGGAACGGAGAGATCCGTTGAGACTGTGTCTGTCTGGAGGACGGCTCGAACATGGGCTGTTCCGGAGACCGGAGCCGACATGCCACAATCACTGCACACAGTCCCTGCTACGAATGAGCCTCCCTTTATGAGGCAGTCTAATCGCGTTGTCATCTCGCACCCATCCGGCAAGCCACAACAGGCGCCCTGATCACAGTCTGGGGCAGAGGCGCAGGGGCCTCCTTCGTCGAACCCAACAACGACATCATCATGCGCGAAGCAGAATGCCCAGCATGCCTCACAGGTAGCAAAGCTATCGCTACAGATTGCTACGCATCGACAACAGCTTGCAGAGCACAACTCGCCAGTGAGGAGAATTGGTGCCAACAGAAGAAGCCATAGAGCACCCGTCGACCATCGCAGCTTCGAATCGGACATCGCCCACCTCCAGTCCTCATTCGGTGCTGGTGCCATCTCGCCGCGATTACGTCTGCTACCGTGTGCGAGGGAGTGATCCACTGCGGTGAGCCACGAGCGGTTGCAGCGACTACTAACATAGCTGCATGTACTTGCTCAGTCAACTCAAGAGGCACCTTGAACTGCTCAACGCGGTTTCACGGCGAAGTGCACCTTCAACGGAGGCAGAATCGTCCTTGTCACTAGGTGCGTCAATGAGGCTTGGGCGAACATGTCTCGATACTCAGACATGCTGTAGAACTTGACGTGCTCCGGTTCTTTCCGTCGGACACGGCGGTCGATCCAGGCCAATAGAGGATTGTCGGCTGTCACATCCAGGATGACGGCCCTGCCCCCTGCTCGCAGGACGCGGCGCATCTCGGCCAAGGCTTTCGATGGATTCAGATAGTGATGGAACGAGTTCGTACACACGAGGCAATCGAAGTACCCGTCGGCAAAGGGCAGCTCCTCGGCCGTTGCTACGGCGAATCGGACACCCTCGAGACCGCGTGAGGCGTTTCGGGCCGTCTCAATCATCCCTTCAGCGATATCGACCCCACAGAACACCCCCTGACCCTCGAGTGCCTCTGCGGCGTGGCGGACGGCGAATCCGGTTCCACAACCGACGTCAAGAAAATGAATACCGGGCGACAGGTCCAGGAACGACAGCGCTCTCCTTTGCATCCACCGGAAGTAGTCGAAGCGCTTCTTGTCGTAGGTCTCGGCACGCTTGCTCCACTTCCGCGCGTTCGCTGCTTCGTGACTCGATCGGTCCGTCAATGGAAGATCCTCCACAGCACTTTCGTTGTCGAGAGTGACCCAAATGCCGCGTTATCTCAATGATGTTCGCACAACGGATCCGAGTCGTTCAAGAGCATCAGACGCAGGTGCCCGTTCTTGACCAGTCTGCCTCGCGACCCCGCAGATCGTTGAGTGGCTCGGGCCAAGATGCTTCGAGAGTGGCTTGGGTGCTTGCTCTTGGATACGCACTGGCGGGGGAACTGCCAATCGAGATGTGCTCAGTGACGCGTTGGGATTCCTTCGCATGCGAAATACCAGAGGTAGGGGCGGACCACGGACTCGGACCCCGAACCCTGCGTGAACTCGGCTACGTCCCGATGGGCTCGGACGTCCTCGATATGACCCGCACGGATCCATCGATGGCTGGGGCGGCTGGCGGGAATGCCATGGTGTCGACGACCGAGGACCTGGCACGCTTCATCACAGTGCTTCTTGACGGGAAGCTGTTCGAATCCCCTCAGACACTGGATGAGATGCTCGACTTCGTCGACGCGCCAGACGAAGAAGGCGTCCCCTACTGGTACGGCCTTGGATTGGAGCGCTACGACATCAATGGGGTCAGCTTCATTGGGCATTCCGGCGGCGCTGTCGGCTACAGCACGGTGATGTTCGTGGCGCCGGACGCACGCATCACGCTGGTCGCGTCCAACAACGGGTACGGCCTCGCCCCCGTGTTTCTCGATCTCATGATTCCCGCCTTCGAAGAACTCGCGAGGTGAGGTAGGGCGAGCAGAGCCCCCGTCTCGATTGAGAAAGAACAGGTCGTCATCCTTGTTAGGTATTGCGATACCTGCTCAACTAGCTTGGCGAACGCGTCGATTTCTGAGATGTGACCCCCGAGATGAATCCTGCAGTGCATGATGTGGAGTGGGGGCCCGGCGATGCCCCCGGCGACTACTGCCCCGTTCTCGCTGGGCGTTGCGCGCGATACTGGTCGTGAAGCGCTCGGATGTAGTCCGTCACACTCGCATCGGTCTCCTCCGGATACTCGAAGGCCATCGCCTCCGCAACTGCAGTCGCGATCGTCCGCGTGAAGTCGAGCGTGGCGAACAGCGCACGCCAGTTGTCGTCGAGGCCTGCTCCGGCGAACGTACCCTCGTACTGCCGCCACAGCTCCGGGGGCAAGTAGCGCTTGAACCATCGCCCGGCAAGGCCGGTGCGGATGTCCCAACCGACGGTCGCCCCGATGTACCACTCGATGAGCGGTTGCAGCTTGTCGAAGCGGATCGTTCCGTCGAGCATGCGCTTCGCGAGGTTGAGTTCGTCACGGTACAGTGCCTTGGGGACGTAGACGATGTCCCACCAGAATGCGTTGACGCGCTCCGCGAACGTCACCTCATCTGGGGGACGAAGCGTGAACGGGTCCTCCGGCATCTGATCACCGAACGCTTTCCTCTTGTCGACGAGAATCCGATACTCCCCGCCGAGCGACGGCGTTGTGCTGGGCGATTGGTCGGTGATTTGGAAATCGATCCGGACTCCGTCACGATAGAGCACGAGCTGGGTAAGCCAAGCCTCGCTCAGCGTGGACGACGGCTGCAGCGGCCACCGCACCATAACCTCACCAAACGTGTTGACCCATGAATCGTCATCGACGAACGCATTCCGATCGCGCACGAAGACCTCGATGTCGTAGTCGGAGAGATCGTCGGCGACACTCGAAGGATCGCCACGCGAGCCGGTGATGCGCATGGCCAAGACGTTGTGCGACCTCCCCGCCCACGCAACCAGTGCGGCGAGCACCTCATCTTCTGAGCGCATAGCTCCTCCTGTCGCGGATTGTCCGCAGGGTGACATGTGGAGTCAAAGGCAAGACGCGGACGGGCCGTGGTTCGCGCTCGATGATTCCAAGGCAAGGCGAAGCGGGATGTGAAGTGGGTGTTGGGCATCGTAGGGCTCCCGTAAGTCCCTCGCCAGACCTGACAAGGCAGGAGTCATGTGCTGCCCATCTTCGGGGCTGCCTGCCGAATCAACGCTCGGCTAGTTCGCTCTTGCTGTCAGCATGGAGTATTTGTGTTGACAGGCATACGGTCATACGTATACTTCTATAATACAGAATGGATAAGACCCCCCGTTCAGGATGGTGGCTGTGAAAGAGAAACATCGCGAACTCCCAAAAGGAGAACTGGAGCTTCGTTTCGACGGAGGCTTTGCGAGCGTCTTCATGGCGACGCTCGGGATTGTCGCCACCGCACCCGATTTCGAGGGTCTCGAGCAATGGGCGTACGTGGCCTTCGCCGCCCTTTCCCCAGAACTCCGTAGAGACATCCGAACGTTCACCGACTACTGTGGTTCGCCGATTGTCTTCGCAAGGCTCACCAGAGAACGTCCAGTCATCGACGACTTCGATGCGTTCATCGATTGGCTGGCCAGTCTCCCGGATGACACGATTCGCTCCCTGCTTGGAAGCTTCTTCGAGGCCGTATCGAGAAAGGAGATGGATGCTGACACCGTATCCACCGTCGCGGTCTCCAATCAGGAGGATCCGGCCGACATCGCCCGATTCATCGAGTCGTTGCAGACAGACTGGGGTCGAGAGACGTGTGCCGATGCTGCGTACCTGCGCGAGATGGCCGAGACGCTGGCGGATCCCGGACGATTCCGCGCTCGAATGATCAAGACTTGTCGTGCGTTCTGGACGGCTGTGTATCGAGATGAGTACGCGCAGACGCAAGGCTTAATCGAACGGGTGATTGCCCTGCACGGGCGGGCAGCGTATCCACACAGCCTCCCCGAGGCTTACCTCGCGATCACAGGGAAGATCCTCCCGCAAGCCTCCCGAGAAGCGTTTGCTGATGCTCACTCGGCAACGTTTGTTCCCTGCTGCTATGCCGGTCCGTATGTTCGGAGCATTCCCGTTTCGATCAAGAACGATCAGCTGCTGTTCGTCTTCAACGCGCGGGGCCAGACACTCGAGACGAAGCATCCTGCGGCCGCGTTGCCGTCCCTGTTCCCTCCGCTCAAAGCGCTCGCGGACGAGACGCGCCTTCAGATCCTGGCAATGCTCGCGGATGGTGAACTCTATGGGCAGCGCATCGTGGATCGGCTCGACATCTCGCAGCCGTCGGTATCTCGTCATTTGAAGTTGATGGTCATTGCGGGAGTTCTACAAGAGAGGAAGGAAGGTGGCAGGAAGCTCTACTCCATCCGGGAGGAAACGCTTGCCGACATCACGAGGCAGCTCGGATCGCTAGCGGCTTGGGCCAAGAAAGAGGACTGACACCGTCATGCACGACTCCCCCCGGCACTTGGAGGTTTGGAGCCCATTCCCGGCCGGCGAATCTCGGTTCCCCTGATCCGTGTCTTGAGGGAATCGAAGGAGTCCGGTGACTCGAAGCACTCTCGCGTGGAGAACAACACCTGATGAACGTCAAACCCGTTGCAGAACAGATTGTGCTTGCATTCTCGGTCGCGGGACAGCTTGCCGTACGGCTGCTCCCCTATGTGCTGCTCGGTGCTGTGCTGAGTGAACTGCTGAAGCTAGGACAATGGGCGAAGTACATCGAGGCCACCTGCAAACGACACCCGATCCCGGCCATCCTGTTGGCAACGTTGATTGGAATGGGATCTCCGCTTTGTACTTATGGCACGATCCCGATCGTGGTGCAGCTTATGCGGTCCGGAACTCCAATCTTTCCCCTTGTCTCATTCCTTGCCGCCTCTTCGTTGATGAATCCGCAGCTGTTGATCCTCACGTGGAGGGGCATTGGACTGGACATGGCGCTGGCACGGCTGCTCTCGGTCGCTGTCTATTCGATTCTGTTGGGGCTGGTGCTGTGGCGGCTTCCCGTGCACTGGATCTGTGACCCGCGAGCGACAGGCCGCGTCCAACCCCGGCGCGAATATCGAAAGCGGCCACCGCTGACGCCGGCTCGCTTCGCGATTCAGGTGTGGAGGAGCTTCCGGTTCGTCTCCTTCTACATGGTGATCGGCATCCTGGTTGGCGCCGCGATTGAGACGTTCGTACCGAGCGCCTGGATCCTTCGGTTGTTCGATCCCGGGAAATGGTTCGCCCTTCCGCTGGCAGCCGTGTTGGGTGTCCCCCTCTACGCATGCGGGGGCGGCACGATCCCGATGATCCGAGCGCTTCTCCTCGGCGGCATGGAACGAGGCTCAGCCCTCGCCTTCTTTCTGGTGGGATCGGCGACACGGCCGACCCCGCTGATCGCGATGAAGGCCGTACTGAGAGTGCGCGCGATCGTCGCCTACGTGCTCTCCCTCGTGCTGTTCTCGGTGCTCTCCGGATGGGCGTTCGATCGCATTGGATGACCGATACACGAACGAAAGGAATGGAAGATGAAGAAGAATCCGAAGTGGAGAACGCGTATCCTCGTCGTTCTGGGGCTCCTCATGGCGGGGTCCATGATCTACGAATCGCACCTCGTATCGCCGCCGACTGTCCAGGCCGCTTCCCTTCCACTGACCACGGCAGCTCCCCGCGCCGTCGTCGGCATGGCTCAGTCCGAGGAAGAGCGGGCGGCTGACATCGACATCGACGAAATCCGCGCACTAGTCACTGAGGCTGTCTCTCAGGCAGGCGGCCTCGACGACCTAATCCACGACGGAGACGTCGTCGTTCTGAAACCGAATCTGACGTCTTCCTACGACATGACCAATGATCCCCAGGATCTGCCTCAAGACGTCAATGGCATGACCACGGACTGGCGAATCACTCAAGCCGTTGTGGAGATGGTTCGAGCACTCGATCCCACAGGGCGCGTCATTATCCTCGAAGGAGCCTGCAACGGAACGACCCAGGGGAACATGGATGCGCTCGGCTATACCCCCGAGCAAATCCAAGGCGTGGACGACTTCGTGTGTCTGGAGGATCGAAGCGGCGGTTGGCGGGAGTACGATTCTCCGCTCCTTGTGGATGTCGTATTGCCGGATGGAGTCGGCCTGTATCCCGACTCTCAAAAAGTGAACCGATCGCCCGACTTCTATCTGAATCGCCTTTACTACGAAGCGGACGTTGTGATCAGCCTTCCGGTCCTCAAGAACCATGCAAACGCTGGGATGACCGGCGCCGTGAAGAACATCGGCGTCGGAGCGACGCCAGCCAACATCTACGGCGGAAGTCCCACCGACCACCGTCGCTACGCGGGGAACACCATCAACCACAGTCGGCTGCGTCTTCAGCAGTGGGTTCACGACTACTACCTCTGCCGCCCGGCCGACTTCGCCATCATGGATGGACTTCAGGGATCGCAATACGGCGCGGCCGGCATAGGAAGCCCGAATTTGGCCGCCACGCAGATGAACATGAGGCTGATTCTCGCCAGCCGCGATGCCGTTGCCCTCGACGCAGTGGCTTGCCTTGTGATGGGCTACGACCCCGAGAAGATCGCCTACCTGGTGAGCATCAATAATGACGGTGGGGGATGTGTGGACACGTCCAGGATCGTTGTGAACGGGACGGATCCGGTCGCCGTGCGCACGCGTTTCAAGAACAGGAGTGCGACGTACTTCTACTCTGACTTGGACGCCCCTACGTTGGAGATTCGAGGGATGTCCGTTGCCGGCGACATGCTGACGCTTTCGCTGAACGTTGGCGACGACACGGTGAAGGCCGAAGTGTGGGTGGACGATCAGCCTCTTGACGACCTTGTCGTCGGGCAGTTCGAGGACATCCTGCTTCCACTCGGCCAAATCTCTCTCGGTGATCATACGATCCGTGTCTCTGCCTACGATCGTTTCCTGAATGCCAGCACGGCGACAGGCACTCTGTCGTGGTAGCGAGGGTCAGGGACACAGTGATCAAGGCGAGAGTTCGATTCTAGAGCCGAAGCATCCTGGCGCTTCGCGATCACACCATCGTTGAGTCGTGGAAGCCGAGACCGCCGAGAGTCCTATAGGCGAGTCCTCGTGGACGCGCATCGCACCATGGATCTGCTGATCGAGCGAACCACAGCCAGATGTGATGTGCGTCCTGACGGACGAAACGTCAGGTCTTAAGATCTAGTGTCGGCTCAGATCTGACCCTGCGTCTGGTGCCAAGACCGATGGCAAACCCCGTAGGGGATCCACGTCCGTTTGATTGTACGTGGATTGCATACCCAGTATTCTGACTGTCCAAGGAGGATTCATGCGCTCTGCCAGCTTTGGTCCCATCATCATCTCGCTCTGCCTGGCTATGGCCTTTGTACTTGCGTGCGCACTCGGAGTGGCTGCGAGTCCTGACGTGAACACGTACTGGAGGGCGACTCCTATCGACGAGACTGCGCTGCTTCCCCCGGTGAGTTTTGTGGTCTCGC
>CAZXQL010000068.1:0-9913 GCA_964643395.1 uncultured Thermotogae bacterium | reverse complement strand
TACAGGCGTGTATGCGTCCCCTCCCCGAACAGATAGAGATCATCGTCGGAGAGCCGGGATTTCGGCATGCGAGCGGGCTTACGTGGCTTCGTCGTCGTGCTCTCCTTTCTCCTGTCAGTTACCTTGGGCGACCGACTCCGGTACAGAGAAGTGTAGTAGGCCGTCTCCACTACTCCAAGGGGAGAACACATGGACGGGGATGACCGAACGTGCCATACTTCTCGACGAGGGCCGCGAAAGGAGCGGCAATGCGCGACGTGATGACGTTTGTACTGGCCGGAGGCCGGGGAGAACGGCTCGATCCCCTGACGCGCGATCGGGCAAAGCCCGCCGTGCCGTTTGCGGGACACTACCGGATCATTGACTTCACCCTCAGCAACTGCATGCACTCCGGACTGCGGCGCATCTTCATCCTGACGCAATACAAGTCGCTCTCGCTCGAAGAACACGTGCGCCAGGGATGGAACGTTGTCAGCCCTGCGCTCGATGAATTCCTCGAGACGATTCCTCCCCAGCAGCGGATCCACACCGAATGGTATCGGGGGACAGCGGACGCGATTCACCAGAACTGGTACTGCGTGGACCGCTACACCGGGCGGCACCGTCAGCCGGACGCAATTCTGATTCTCGCCGGCGATCACATCTACAAGATGGACTACCGAACGATGATCGAGTTTCATCGCGAGCAAGATGCCGATGTCACGGTGGCCGTCCTGACTGTCCACCGAGACGAGGTACGGGGGAAGCTTGGCGAGCTCATCGTTGACAGCGACCGCCGCGTGATCGGATTTGACGAGAAGCCGGAGGAGCCGACGGGAATTCCGGACGCGCCGGAGCTCTGCATGGCCTCGCTCGGCATCTACGTCTTCCGCCCCGAGGTGCTTCAGGAGGAGTTGGAGTGGGACGCCCCGCGAGACGGCTCGGCCCACGACTTCGGCCGCGATGTCTTGCCTGCAGCGCTTGACAGTCGGAAGGTGTTCGCGTTTCCGTTTGAGGAAGGCAATCGCAATTCGGAAGTCTACTGGCGCGATGTCGGAACGATCGAGGCCTATTGGCAAGCTCACATGGATCTGATCGGCGTCGTGCCGCGATTCGACCTGTACGACAACGCTTGGCCGATCCATACGCTGAGGCGGCCCCGCCCGCCCGCAAAGATCGTCCGAGGCGAAGGCGAGGTACCTGGGGTGTCGTACGATTCACTCCTGTCTGCCGGATCGATCGTATCAGGTGCGACGGTGGTTCGATCGATCCTTTCCCCCGACGTCATCGTCCGAGCCGGTGCTCAAGTGGAGGACTCGGTGTTGCTCGATCGGGTCGAGATCGGACGTGGCGCAAGGATTCGCCGTGCGATCCTCGACAAGGACATCATTGTCTCCGACGGCGTGTCCATCGGCTACGATCCCGACGCCGACAAGCAGCGTGGTCTCCTCACCGACGGCGGCATCACCGTGATCCCAAAGGGGATGCTGATCGAGTGAGGGGCCCCACAGAGAGGGCCCCAGCGTTTCTACACGCGGCAGATCACGCGCTTCAGCTTTCCGGATGGCTCAAGGGGAATCTCATCCACAACGGCTACGTGTACAGAGAAGTCGGGGTGAAGATTCCGGAACTCGGCGGCGACACTCTCCTCGAGTCCCTCAGGCACTGTGCCGAGCGGCACGACTCGCACGACGGCCTCGCCGATCTCCTCTTGAACTACCTGGTATTGCAGGACCTGCCCAACCAACACGCCGGACGGGGTCACGCGGGAGATCCCGAACATCGCCGTGGTCAACACAACGACGGGGGACACTCGCCGGCGGTCCGGAAGGAGGATGTAGTCATCGGTCCGTCCGTCGATCGAGGATAGCGTGGGGGTGAACGCTCCGCAGCTGCACCGGTGCGGAGCGGGATTCTCCCATGTTGCGTGGTCGCCGATGTCGTAGCGGATGAGGGGCATGGTCCGGTTGTACAGGTTGGTGAGGACGACCCTGCCTTCCTCGCCTGGGGAAACAGGGTTGTCCGTTCCGTCGAGTAGCTCGAGGACGCAGGCATCCGTGTTCACATGATGGATGCCCGGGCGGTCCCTGCAATCCCACGCCATGTTCCCGATCTCGACGCTGCTGTAGAAGTTGGCCACGGGGCACTCAAAGACCTCCTCCAAGAGACGTCGAACTTCCTCCGTCAGCACCTCCCCTCGGCAGATCACCCACCTGGGTCTGGGATACCGCTTGCGCATCGCAAGCTCCCGAGCAAGAAGCTCCAGACTGCCTGGATATCCCTCCACCAACTGGGGTCTTGAGTCGACATAGATGCTTGCTTGCTCGGAGGCGGAGATGGTTCCCGAAACCCTTGTGAGATGGATAGGGCCGAACCACTGGGATACCTGCGGCGCAGCATCTTTCTTGACTCGCCCCACATCGATGACCCGCATCGGCCGAAATCGAGGAAACCTGGCTCGCGCAGCGCGCGACAGGAGAAACCGGCGGTAGGCTGACTCCGCTTTCGACCGGTAGAAGCGCGTTGGAATCCCTGTGCTGCCGCTCGAATAGCTGCTGCGGAGTCGTGCCTCGTTCGCGCCTTCATGCAGGAACTGGCGGTAGGGAAGCTCCGTGAGGAGACGCCGTGGCGTGACGGGTAGCAAAGCCAATGACTGGACCGAGTTCACAGAGTCCGGGCTGACGTTCGAGCGAGTAAACAGCTCTCGGTAGTAGGGTACCGACCGCGCAGTCTCTTGAACCAGATCGCGAACGGCCGAATCGATCTGCTCGGCTCTCTTGTTGGTTCGAAACCTGGCTACGCGACTCATTGGATCCCTGCCCTTCCCGATGGGCTCACACCCGCGGCCTACCAGCATACGCGAATGGGCTGCGTCCTGGAATCGGGTCTTGCGCGTGAGCCAACTCTGCGCTAGGCTTTGCGAACTACTACCGGGCGATTAGCTCAGCTGGGAGAGCGTTCGGGTCACATCCGAAAGGTCGCAGGTTCGAACCCTGCATCGCCCACAGGGAAGGGGATCAGTCAGGGCTGATCCCCTTCCCTGTGGTGTGGGCGAGCCGGGTGAGAACCTGCGTTCGTAGGATTGGAGAGCGATCCTCGATCGCTCTCCCAAGGAACTCAGCCCTGCCAATTGAGCTGAGTTCCCACCCTGCATATCGCCCGGCTACTCAATCCTCGATTGAGCTGCTTGGGAGTTCCGAGGACTGGAAGGAACTCCTATTCGCTAGGTCCGACCAGTCCCATCTGCTTTTGTACTCTGCAGTCTGAGAATTCGCGTCACCAGGATAGGAGTTTGCCGTTCACGGCAAACTTCGAAGGAACTCGGCAACTCGATCTGCGATCGAGTTGCTTGGGAGTTTCGCCATCTTGACCGAATCTCCTAGTCGCCAGGTCCGACCAATCCCGTTCGCTTTGGGCTCCGCAGTATGAAAGCGAATCTCATCCGGGAACTCAATCAGGGATTGAGTCCCTCACGCATCAAACTCGGCGTTCTCGAGCATGTCCGATAGGCTCTCACCTTGGCGCTTACGGGTGATTTCTACCAGGCCCAGCGCGGTCATGTCGACGAAGTCCGCCGAGACGCGGTCCTTCTTCAGTTCCTCTTTCACCTTCTCGACGACTTGTTCCACGTCCTTCGGGTTGATCATGTCGACAAAGTCAATGACGATGATTCCGCTGATCTGGCGCAGGCGCAGTTGCCGCGCGATCTCTTCTGCGGCTTCGAGGTTCGTGTTCAGAATGGCGGCATGCTGGTTGCGATGCCGCACGTCGCCGCCGGTGTTGACGTCGATCGCGATCAAGGCTTCGGTCTCGTCGATGACGAGCGACCCGCCGCCGGCCAGCCCTACGCGCCGCGACAGCCCCGCTTGAATCTGCTGCTCGATCTTGTACCGGTCGAACAGCGAATCTTTGCCTTCGTGCACCTTGATGAGGTCCTTGTACTCGCCCATCCGCATGTACTCGAGGAACGACAGGATCTTGTCGCGGAAGAACGGCGAATCGACGACGACTTCCTTCATGCCCGGGCCCAGTCGATCGCGAAGGATCGTCTGAACGAGCCCCATGCCCTTGTAAAGCAGACGCGGGCCGTTCGCCTTCTCGGCGGCCGCCTGGATGCTCGTCCAGGTCTCGACGAGAAGATCGTAGTCGTGCTTCAACTCGTCGTCCGATGCCCATTGGGCGGCCGTCCGTGCGATCAGGCCCTCGCCAGGTCGCTTCAGCTCCCGCGCCTTTCGGCGGATGTGGCGCTGCGCGCGGACCGATTCGACCCGGCGCGAGACGCCCAAGCGATCCTCGGTCGGAATATAGACCCAGAAGCGCCCCGGCAGGCTGATCTTGGTTGTGCCTTGCGGATTCTTGTTGCCGATTCCGTCGCGGCGCACCTGCAACGTCAGCATCTGCCCGCGCTTCAACAGGCTGTTGATGGGGATGTCGTTCTGCCACGGTTTGACCCCGGCGGCGGCCAGCAGCGCGTCGTTCAGTTCGTTGCGGGATAGAAACAGGCTCTGAGGCTCCCCGACGCCGACGAATGCGGACCCGAGTCCCGGGAGCACGTCTTCGATGCGGCCGCGGTAGATGTTCCCGACAATCTTCTCTTGGGACGGATGCCCATAGTGGATCTCCATCAGTCGATCGCCTTCCACGATGGCCACGCGTGTCCGGCGGGCATCTTGCTCGTGCGTATCGACGGAGATCAGGATTCGTTGATCAGCGATCTCGACACCTTCTTTCCCTCATCGAGTCGGCTGAGAATCTCAGCGTAGGGTTCTTGCGTGACAGGATCTCTCAGGTCCGGGGCGATCTCGAGGAGCGGCACCAGGACGAACCGACGTTCCCGCATCCGCGGATGCGGCACGCTCAGGTCGTCGGATTCGATGCAGCGGGTTCCGTAGAGCAGGATGTCGATATCGAGGTGGCGCGGTCCGTAGCGCGTCGATGGAACGCGCCCGACCTCTTCTTCGATCCGCTTGCAGATCGCCAGCAGCGCGGCCGGCTCGTGCGTGGTCTCGGCACGGGCGACGCAATTGAGGAACCATGGCTGATCGTCCAGTCCGACCGGTTCGGTCTCGTACCACGACGATTGCCTGACGATCGTGACCCCACTGGACTCCAGTTTCACGATCCCTCGTTCGATCTGCTCTTTTCGATTCCCAAGATTCGCTCCGAACGCTAGGAAGACGGTCTCTGGGTTCATGATCTGCGGCGGATCACTTCCGCCGTCGAGCTCTTTACGGATTCCAATCGCACGAGGGTCAGCTTCGTCACTCGGACGGTGACCTGCGAGACGATTGGAAACTGCGCCAAGAGACCGCGCGCGATCGCATCGGCAAACGACTCGATGAGGTGAAATTGGTTGTGCCGATTGATATCGCGTACAGTCGTGGCGACCTGGTCGACGTCGACGGAGGCTTCGATCCGATCCGAATCGATGGCCGAAGAGAAGTCCCCTTCGAGTTCGACATCGACCGAGAATTCGTTTCCGGCTTCGCGCTCCTCTTCGTACACGCCATGAGGGCCGCGAATGCGGAGATCGTTGATCCGTAGGCGGACTTGTAGCTCGCTATCCGAACGGGAACCGTCTTCCGATCCTGCGTTTCTTGTCAAACCATCCGTCGGGGATACCCACGAGAAGCCCGGCTGATGCATGCCTGCGGTTGCGGGATTCGCCGTGGATCCGCGGAGAAAGATACGGTGTGGTGAGATGTCGCCCTTCGTAGGTCAGACACGCACGGCATGGGTCACCCCACCGAGTCCATCTCGGCTACCCTTTGACGGCTTCCTCCTTCGCGATCTCCGCCAACGCGGCGAACGCACGCTCGTCCTTCACCGCAATATCGGCCAGCATCTTCCGGTTGAGCGCGACACCGCGTCGCTCCAATCCACCGATGAACGCCGAATACGAAATGCCGTTCATCTTCGCGGCCGCACCGATGCGCGTGATCCACAGACGTCGGAAATCTCTCTTCCGGCGGCGCCGATCGTTGTAGCTGTTCTGCAGGGCCTTCATCACCGCTTGCTTGGCGATGCGGTGCGAGGTCCCCCGCTTGCCTTTGTACCCTTTGGCGAGAACCATGATCTTCTTGCGGCTCTCTTTGCGTTTGTTTCCTCCACGTGCTCGAGGCATGTCCAAATCCTCCGAATTACTTGCCGATCATGCGGGAGATGTTCTTCTCTTGTCCCCCGCCCAATTCCTTGCCTTGACGCGCCTGTCGCACAGCCTTTGAGCGCTTCTTGATGTTCTTGTGGAAGTAGTTCGACATGTGGTGGAAGAGTTTCCCGCTCTTCGTCCGCTTGAACCGCTTCTTGGCTGCTGAGTGCGTTTTCTGTTTCGGCACTTCGTCATTCCTCCCGGATTTCTATTCGGCCTTGCTGGTGGGAACGATCAGTAGCTGAAGGATCTTTCCCCTGGCCGTCGGATTTCCTTCGGCCCGGGCAATATCACCAACCTCATCCTGCACGCGCTTGAGCAGTTCTCGGCCTCGCGACGCGTGCACGATTTCCCTGCCGCGGAAGAAGATGCTTACGCGAACGACATCCCCCTTGCCCAGGAACTCCCTCACGCGATTCATCTTCGTTTGGAAGTCGTGCTCGCCGATCTTGATCGTGAACTTGACCTCCTTCAGCTTCGAGTGGTGCTTTCCCTTCCGCTCGCGCTTCTCCTGCTGGTAGTGATACTTCCCGTAATCGACGATCTTGCAGACAACCGGCTTCGCTTGCGGGGCCACCTCTACAAGATCCAGACCTTTCCCCTTGGCGATCGCAATGGCCTCATCCCGCTTCAACACGCCCAGGTTTTCGCCTGTATCATCAATGACGCGGACCTCATTCTCGCGAATCCGCTCATTGATTCGCAGTCTTCCTTTTTCGATCCTAACCTCCTAGCTTGTGGGTCTCGGGCTTTGCGAGTTCCCGCTTCCTGTAGTACCCATGTTCTTCAATATACTCTGCAACCGGCTCCGGGACCCACCCGCGGATTGACTCACCGCGTCGAACCCGTTCTCGTAGGCCAGACGATGAAAGATCCACGTCCGCCATCCGTAGGGGAACGATTACAGCCTCGCGAAACGGTGAGACGTCGAATACATCGAGACTCACGCCGCTGCGCGGGGCGATAATGAACGGAATACTTCTGAGAAGCTCGTGCGGCTCCCGCCACGTGTCGAGCTTCAGCAACCGATCCGCTCCCACGATAAAGCACATCCCTTGCGGGTAATCATCCTTCAAAACTCGGATGGTGTCAATTGTGTACGACGGCCCCTCGCGATCGACCTCGATGCGGGAGGCTTCGAAGCCAGGGACGGATTCGACAGCCAAACGCACCATCTCGAATCGCGCCTCCTTGTCGACGCCATCCACCCCTTCTTTGTGCGGCGGGATCCCGTTCGGGATGAACACGATCTTGGACAGCTCATACTGCTCGAGAGCCACCCGGGCCACTTCGATATGTGCGTTGTGAAGCGGATTGAACGTCCCGCCGAACAACCCGACTCTACCCTTCAAGTTCAAGCTCGATCTCTCCGATCCGGACGGTCTCCCCCTGCGACAGGCCCTGCCGCCTCAGCTCCTTCAGCACGCCCATTTTCTCCAGCCGATCGCCCAAGTACTCCTGAGCGTCTTGGCTGTCCAGCACCAGCTTTTCGACGAGATTCTCCACGGTTTTCCCGTGCACAACAAGAACATCGTCTTCTCGGGAGACGGAGAAGCCCGTCTCGCCTTCGAATCGGTAGATCCTCCGCCGCACGAGCGCTCGCTCGCCTTCCTCGGTCTCCCGCGTCGCCTGGAGCAGCCGGTACGCCGCGTGCACCAACTCCCGGACGCCGTGTCCGGTGGCCACGGAGATCGGAGCCATCTCGACCCCGCGCTCGCGAAACCGCGCTTGGATGCGCGCGACGTCCTCATCGGGGACGGCGTCGATCTTGTTGCCGACGACGATCTGCGGCCGATTCGCAAGGACCGGATTGAACGATTCCATCTCGTAGTTGATGGCGTCGTAGTCCTCCAGCGGATCCCGCTCCTCCATCGGCAGGAGGTCGATCATATGGATGAAGGCGACCGTTCGTTCGACGTGGCGCAAGAACCGATCTCCCAATCCTCGACCGGTATGTGCGCCCTCAACCAGTCCCGGGACGTCGACGGCAACGAACTGATGCTTCCCGTCCACATCGACGACGCCGAGATTGGGAACGATGGTCGTGAATGGGTAGTCGGCGATCTTCGCCTTCTTGCCGGAGATGGCCGAGATTAGGCTCGACTTCCCGACATTGGGGAACCCGATGATGCCGATGTCGGCGATCAGCTTGAGTTCCAGGCGCAGCGTTCTCGATTCTCCGCCCAGTCCCCGCTCGCAGATTCGTGGCGCCTGCCGCGTCGACGTCGTGAAGCTGCTGTTGCCGCGTCCGCCTTCGCCGCCCTCGGCGACGAGCACTTGCTCGCCCGCTTGACTGAGGTCCGCGAGGAGTTCTCCGGAGGTCGAATCTCGGATGAGCGTTCCCACCGGAACGAGGACGATCAGATCCTCACCGGTCGCACCGCGCTTGTTGTTGCGAGAGCCGTCCACACCGTGAGCTGCAGCAAACAGCGGACGGTGGCGGAACCGATACAAGGTTGCCACGCTGGACGATGCCTCGAGGACGACCGAACCGCCGTTTCCGGCATTGCCGCCGTCCGGCCCGCCACGGGGATTGTGGGGGCTGGATGCGAAGTGAATGACGCCGTTTCCGCCGCGGCCTCCGCGTACTCGAATCGTCGCTTCGTCAATAAACATCAGGGGAGCGGAGGCATGCTATGCGACGTGCTAGGCAGCACGGCTGGGAAGAACGTTGACGGACTTCTTGTCCCGTCCTTCGAAATGCACGTAACCTGGTGCAGTGGCAAAAATCGTAAAATCCCGGCCCAGCCCTACATTCTTGCCGGGAACGAACTTCGTTCCCCGCTGCCGGACGATGATCGTTCCGGCGTTGACCCATTCTCCTCCGTATCGCTTGATGCCCAGACGCTTTCCTGCGCTGTCGTGGACATTCTGCGTGGAGCCTGTACTCGTTTTATGCGCCATGTTTTCTCCCCACTCGATTCAACTCGCCGGTTCAGACCTCGACGCCGACCGTCGCATCGTGAACCATCAGCTCGGCCGGGTACTCGTGTTCGACGAGACGCAAACCGCATCCCATCGTTGCGAGCACGGCGTCGATCTCGCGATCCAGGTGCTGATCGCGCCGGTCGATCTCGAGATACACTTCGTCCGCGAAGCAGGACTCCACGGACACGTGTAGATAGTCGGTCAGCGATTCGACGACGGCGTGCAACAGGTTCGTTGCCAACGCCTTCGCCGGGGCGGACATGTCCGCCGTCTGGATCGTCATCCCGACGATCCGTCCCCGCTCATCCCGCTGTATGACCGCTTCACCCACGGGTATCTCCTAGCTCTCGATCGATGTGATCTTGGTCGCCATGAACGACTGCCGGTGACCCTTCTTCCGGCGATAGCCCTTCTTGCTCTTGTACTTGTAAACGATGACCTTGTCGTCGCGGCCCTGTTCCTGGATTTCTCCGTTGACCACGGCCCCCTCAACGTACGGCGTGCCGATCTTGACTTCGCCGTCATTCGCGATCATCAGGACCTTATCGAATTGCACGGCCTGTCCCACGTCTGCGTCCTGCAGAAGTTCGTGTTGCAGAACCATGCCTTCTTGCACGCGATACTGCTTACCGCCGGTCTCTATAACTGCATACATACCCTGAACACCCCAATTCGTGCCAGATTCTAGCGTTGGCACCCTGTCATTTCAATGGAGGACTACGATATGGAACTCCCAGGCTCCACGGGCGGATTCGGCTCGAGAAGCGCGAGCTGGGTTCCGCTCGCGGCCAGGAGCATGCATTCCGATCGAACTCCGCGGATCTCGACGGGCTCCAGGTTCGCGAGAACGACGACGGA
>CAZXQL010000067.1:6434-9959 GCA_964643395.1 uncultured Thermotogae bacterium | reverse complement strand
TGAAGCACGACCTGGTCATCTGTTCCGACGAGATCCACGCCGACTTCATCTACGACGGCCGCAAGCACGTGCCGATCGCCTCGCTGTCGCGAGAGATCTCCGATCGGACGATCACCCTGATGTCACCGGTCAAGTCGTTCAATGTGGCCGGTATTCCGTTCGCGTTCGCCGTGATCTCGAATCCGGGGTTGCGGGAGCAGTATGAGAACGCCGGAAAAGGCTTGCTCACCCATCCCAGTGCGCTGGGGTTCGTCGCAGCAGCAGCGGCGTTCGAGCACGCGGATGAATGGACGGCGCAACTTGTGCAAGTGCTGGAAGGCAATCGCGGCTTCGCGTCTCAGTTCATCGCCGACGAGATCCCGGGGATTCGGATGACGCCGATCCAGGGAACGTACCTGGCGTGGTTGGACTGCCGCGAGGCCGGGATCGACGGGTCGCCGTGTGAGTTCCTGCTCGGTAAGGCGAAGGTCGCCACGGTCGATGGAGCCCTCTTCGGACCCGGTGGAGAAGGGTTCGTCCGCCTGAACATGGCCTGTCCTCGATCAAGGCTTCAAGAGGGTCTCGAGCGAATCCGAGATGCGCTGAGGACGTGACGGAGCCTCTCCGTCTGCCTGCAAGTCGGGCTACGGCTCGCTCGTACCTGTTGTCTCCTCCGCAGGCTGTGTGAGATTCACGCACCGGGATGCCGGGCAACAGCCGAACATGCCATTCCCTGCCAGCTCATCCGGCTCGGGAATGTCGTTCCCTGATCCTGTAAGCCGCCCCGCATAGAGGAAGGGGCTCTGCGTCGCATCGTATCCGTAGCACGAGCCGGTATACAGCCCCACGCCGCCTTGCTCGTTCGCCGAGATGACGCACCGATCCATCTCGACCATCGCGGCGCCCGCCAAGAAGATCCCCGTTCCCCCGTTGTTGGTGATGGTCGCATCTTGAAACGAATGGGTTCCATCACTGACCAGGAAGACCCCGACGTCACCGTTTCCGGAAACCTCTCCGCCTTGGATGGTCACAGACGCAACTTCGAGTGCGGAGATCCCGCACGCAGCGCTGGTTGTCACCGTGCAGTCCTCGAGATTCAAGTGCGACTGATCTCTCGCCCAGATTCCAGATCCTGCCTGGCTCACAAGCGCGGTTAGAACAGTCACAAACTCCGTAGCCGTTGGCGCCCCTCCGCCGTTGTCCTCGATCAGGACGGACCGGAGCGTCGCGTCCGTGGCGCCACCGACGGTCACGCCGTTCTCCCCGTTGTCACGAGCGGTACACGTTGTCATCACAACCGTCCCCGTCGTAACAGCAGCCAGTCCGACGGCGGCATTGGAGAGCAAGCTGCAGTCCTCCGCCGTCATGCTTGCGTCGCCCGAGATCGATACGCCGTTTCGATCGCTGTTCGAGAACGTGCACGCAGCAGCGTGGACCGACGCACTGCCGCGGAGATTGACACCGCTGGATGAGGTCTTGTCGACGTCAACGGACTCGAGTGTCGCTGCCACGTCGCCGGAGACGTCGATGCCCGAGCCTTGGCTCCGCGTTACCGCAAGTTGTCGGAGCTCGACCTTCACATCGCTTCCACCGCTGATCGTGATCGCAGGCTCGCCATCCACCGTGCCGACGATCTCGACGCCCTTCTCGCCATCCTCGGTTCCCACCAGCGTCAGCGGTTTGCTAATCGTGATGTTCTCCCGATACGTTCCGGGAGACAGCGTGATCGTCGCGCCCGACGCTGCAGCATCGATCAGGGATTGGATCGTGACAGCCGGCGCGTGAGAACACCCGGCCAGATACCCTCCAATGGCCAGCAGCACGCATCCAATCAGACACAACCTAGGCCGACTCACGGATGACCACCTTCTTCGGAATCCCAAGCGCCGTCGATCCCATGGCACGCAGTTTGGGAGCATCGTCACTCAGGATATCGAACTCATCATTCTCATCCAAACTCCAGCTGCTTACTTGCAACACGAGCTGTTGCATGACTTGCATGGACGATTCACCGAGAGTGAAGCGAGCAGCTCCGACCGCTACAATCGCGAGGGATGAGGAGGTGCTAGGATGCAGACGGACCTTTCGCTGGGAGTCGTCGATGTGCACAAGGCGTTCGACGCTGTCCGCGCCGTGGATGGCGTATCGTTCGAGGCCCGATCCGGTGAGATCCTGGGCCTACTCGGCCCCAACGGCGCCGGCAAGACCACGACGATCCGAATGATCATGGGCATCATGCAGCCGGACTCCGGTGAGATCCGGTATGCATTCTCGGATTCGAATCCCGCACAGATCAAGGAACGCGTCGGCTACCTCCCGGAGGAGCGCGGGTTGTACGGCGATGCGAAGGTCGGCGACTTGCTGGCCTATTTCGGCGAACTCAAGGGGCTCGACAGGGACGAGGCGCGGACGCGAGCCGCGGAGTGGATCGAGCGTATGGATCTTGTGGATTGGGCGAAGGCAAAGGTCGACAAGCTATCCAAGGGGATGCAGCAGAAGGTCCAGTTTGCCGCCGCCATCCTTCACAAGCCGGATCTGGCGATCCTCGACGAGCCGTTCTCCGGACTCGATCCGGTGCATCAGGACCTGATCAAGGAGTTCATCCGCGCGTTGCGCGATGAGAAGATGACGGTCCTGCTCTCCTCGCATCAGATGAACCTCGTCGAGGAGTTGTGCGACCGCATCTTCTTGATTCATCGGGGACGCCGCGTGCTGTACGGCGACCTGGCGCAGATCAAGGATTCGTTTGGGGATCACAGCGTCTCCATTCGATTCGAGGGAGAGGCGGAGCCGCTGGCGGCCTTGCCCGGCGTGCGTGAGTTCCGATACGAAGGCGGCTGGGCCCACTTCGTCCTCGATCGGGACCGCAGTCCGGATGCGTGGGTCCGAAGCCTCCCGGACACGATCACGATCCGCGCGCTCCACGTCGATCATCCGCCGCTGCATGACATCTTCGTCAAGACCATCGAAGGAGACGCCGATGAAGCTCGGTAAGGTCATTCGCTGGGAGTTCAAGAACGCCGTCGGCAGCAAGCAGTTCCTGGTGATCACGATCCTGATTCCCGCCATCATCGGGATTGCCGTCTTCGCCATCACGCTTGCCGAGGGAGCGAGTGCGAAGCCACCCGGGCCTCCGCCCCCGCCGTTTCTGATCGGACTCATCTTCGCCATGGTGTTGTTCGTCGGCGCATTCATGACCGGCGTCATGTCGATGTATGCCATCATCAAGGAGAAGCAATCGCGCGTCGTCGAGCTGATGCTATCCAGCGTCTCGGCATGGGATCTGATGGCCGGCAAGATCATCGGACTCGGACTGGCGGGGATGATTCAGGTCGTCGCTTGGGCGGCGACGGCATTCTTCGCGGTCAACCAGTTCGGGTCGTTCCCGCTCTCGGCGCTCAGCACGATCCATTGGATCACCTATCCCCTGTACTTCATCTTCGGGTACTTGCTGATTGCATCGATGTTTGCGACCGTCGGCGCGGCCATCAAAGATATCCACTCCGGCGGCGCCATCGGATTGATCGGCATCCTTCCGTACCTCCC
>CAZXQL010000067.1:0-6424 GCA_964643395.1 uncultured Thermotogae bacterium | reverse complement strand
GGTGTCGGTCGCCGCCATCGTCGAGAATCCCAACATGCTGTGGCTGCGTGTGGCGCAGTTCTTCCCGCCGTTCACGCCCGGTATCATGATGATGCGAATCGGAGCCGTGCCGTTGGTCACCGAAGGCCGGCAATCCGTGCCGCTCTGGGAGATCGCGGCAAGCCTGGTCACACTCGCACTGGGGGCGTTCTTGATGATGCGGTTCGCTACCAAGGTCTTCCATGTGGGAATGTTGATGTACGGGAAGTCGGCGTCGTTCCGAGAGCTTTGGAAATGGGGCCGCCGAAGAGCGATCTAGTCATAGGAGGCTCATGACTCTGCAGGAGTACTACGAAGCCGGATTGAGCGTCGACGCATACACGAAGCTGCTGAACGAGGATCAGACGGACCTACATCAGCTCTATGAAAGGCGGGCCGAGATCGATCCAGCCGCTATCGAGACGATCCGATCGGCCGGCGTCCACAAGGTCCTGATCATCACGGAAACGTGGTGCGGCGACTCTCTCGCCATCTTTCCCGTCGTGGCGCGCTTGTTCGCCGAAGCGGGATGTGAGATCCGCGTCGTGCGCCGCGACGAGAACATGGAACTGATCGACCGGTACCTCACGAACGGCGGCCGCGCCATTCCCATCGTCATTGTGCTCGACGATGAGTTCGGTGAGCGATTCCATTGGGGACCGCGTCCGGCACGAGCTCAAGCGATCGTCACCGAGAACAAGGCGGCGGTGGAGTCGGGAGACGTTACGAAGGCGGACGTCCACAAGATGGTGCGCGCGTTCTATGCGCGAGATCACGGGAAAGCGATCGTGGCGGAGTTCTCGGCCGCCCTCGGCGGCTAGCCACAGTCCGTAGACTGAACTATTCGGCGCATGCTTGGATACGCTTCAGTTGCTCGACGAAGGCGCGTGCCGCTTCCTGATCGATCTCGCCTCGGCGGAATTTCAACGGCTTCGCCGACGCGCCCAGACGTAGCGTCAGTTCCCCATTGGCGATCTCGGCAATGACATCCCGAGCGGCATGCTCGATCCCCATACCCGCGCGCGATTGTGCCCACTCGATCCATCCCGGGAGAGACTTCGCAAGACGCTTCATGACGCGACGTTTGATGAGGCGAGCCAGTCCCGTTTCGTCGTTCTTGTCGGCTTCCTCCTCGAGCTGCTGGTACACCTCGTCCAGATGCTGCTTCATCGACTTGCCCAGCTCGACGACCACCTTCATGTCGTCGGTGAGGATGATGTCCATGCGATCGTCCGGCGTCTCGAGGCGCGCGATCTCCGGTCTCCAAACGACTTCGTACAGGCGATGCTCGCCGACGCCCTTGAGATCGCGTTCCCCGATGTCACGAAACGCATAATCGTGAAGGCCTCCTGCAACCTCGACAATCGACGAAGCAGCGACAATCTGCCCGCCCTTCGCCTCGTCCGCGACCCGCTTGGCCAAATTGACCGAGTGACCGAATAAGTCGTCCCCCGTTTGAATGGCAGTGCCCCAACTCAGGCCGATGCCGGCAGAGACGAGGGCCTCGTCGTCGCCATCATCGCCGCAGTACTCTTTGCACAGCTTCTCCTGCATCGCCACGGCACAGCGCACCGCTTGTCCCGCGTCGTCGAACGAGGTCATCACGCCGTCGCCGTAGGTCTTGAGCAGACGACCCTCGTGTTGCTCGACTTCCGAACCGACGAGTTCCTCGAATCGCTTGACAATTCGGAATGCCTTCTCATCTCCATGACGAGCCGTGAAGGACGAGAACCCGCGAAGGTCGCTGAATTGAACGGCAATCGGTCGGTCGGATGACATGATCCCCCCTGGCATAGTCTGTCGATGCATTCTAGCCGGGCGGTCTGCGGAAGAAAAACGGCATTCCAGCAGGTTGCGTACGCTGCCGGGAGGTTTCCGAAAAGAGACGCCGCCTGGACAGTGCCAGGCGGCGCATGTGCTCTCGTCTATCGAAGGATGAATACCTTCCCTTTGTCCGTATAGGCCCGATCGCCGTCCGATGCGAGCACCGTATAGATGTAGGTGCCGTTCGCCATCAGGCGGCCGTCCTTGTCCCTGCCGTCCCAGACGACATCGAGGACGTTCTCTTCGGTCGTCGACCAGATCAAGCGCCCTCTGAGGTCGTAGACGCTCGCCGAGAAGTTCTCGGCAAGCCCCGCGCCGACGTAGGCGAAGGTCACCGTATCCGAGAACGGCGTCGGCGTCGCATAGAAGCGATCGACGGACAGCTCGGTCGCGACGACCTTGATGGTATCGGAACTCGTGTCGTTCGGATTCGACGGATCGACGTACGTGGCCGTGATCTCGTCCCCGGCGATGAGTCCCAAGTCGAGCGCCTCGGTCATGAAGGTGCCTGACTCGGCGCCGGCCACGGGCGTGAGATCGTACGTGATGCCCTCGATGTTCACCGCGTCCTGCAGCGACCCCGCGTCGGCAATCGACTCGTCGACGACCTTGACGTAGATCGGTTCGCCTTCGATGTAGGCGGAAACGTCGTTCCCGTTCTCATCGACGAACGATGTCTGCGATCCGACGGGCAGCGCACCTCCGATGCCCACTTTGATCGAGATCCACGCCACGTCGGAGTGGTTGGACGGATCGTTGTATACCGCCAGCAACGTGTCCCCCGGCAGAACGCCGAGGGCGGGCGCGCATTCGTATCGGTTGACCAGATCGACGCACGATACGGAGACGAACGTCCCCGAGTCGACACCGGTTTCCAGAAGGTCGACCGGCGCCCATCGCCCATTGCGAGGATTGAGGATGTACAGCTTGGCCCAGGTTCCGGGTGCGAAGATGTTCGTATCGCCCAGCAGGTCGTTGACCATGTGCTCGACAGCATCGGTGTACCCGCAGTTCAGATGGTTCTGAGCGTCATCGATCGGTCCGAACGGGACGTTCTGACCGTCGTGAGCGTCGCCATCCCAGAAGGCGTCGATGCGCTCTCGACGGTACTGGTCCTCATCCTGGTCCGGATCGACGACCTCGATAAATGCGCAGTCGGAATTCAGGTATCCTGAGACCCGATTGCCTTGGCGGTCGAGGAAGTACATCGTCGTCTCCTCGCCGTTGTACACCTGCGTATCGCCGACCTCGAACACCGCGAACGACACGTCGTTGGCCACCCGTGGTGCCTGAATCTCGGGCGGGAACGACGTTGCCGTGTCGAGGTCCCCCAGTTGCTGCATAGCGACGTCGGTGTACGCGACGTCGTTGTAGCGCACGTAGACCGAGTCCTCATTGAAGGCCTCCAATTCCCAGTTGTCCAGTTCGAGGGAGTAGCCGCCCAAGGCTCCCGGATCGCCGACACCCATGGCGTCCCACACCGAGACGAGCGGCATTCCTGTATTCGTGAAGAAGATCGGGGAATTGCTGGACAACTCGTCCAGGATGACCCATTCCGTATCGTCCACCTCGTGCGGATCGCACACCTGGACGACAACCTGCTCGGGACAGCACGGATCGACGTTGGCGTTCGAGTCGGCCACCTCGATGTACACCGGGTCGCGGCCGAGCCAGAACAACGAGTTGTCAGCTCGGTTGGAATCGGTGAATCGCAGGCTGGAATGGTTCTTCTCTTCAATATAGGCCGTCGCCACCTTCATATCGTCTTGGTCGTTCGGATCCACGTAGTACGCCGTGAGGACATCGCGGACGTTGAGCGACTTGAATCCCAGGTCGCGCCGGATGTCATTGAAGTTCAACTCGAAGATGCCGGAGTTGGCGGACGTCTCCACCGCATAGAACATCACCCGCGTAATGCCCGACGTGGATGCCGTGTCGAACCAGGTCACGTTGTTGTCGTCCTGGGTGGGGTACTCCACGTAGAACGTCCCCTCCGCGTTCGGCTGGTTGCTGCCGTCGCCGGCCAGATCGATGTAGAGACCGGAGTCGTACATCGTGTACCAGACCAGCGGGATCGCCGGATCCGGCACATGGCCGTCGATGTCGGACACGCCGCCATAGCGCTTGAGCGTGCAGAAGTCCGACGCGCTCGTCTGCTGGAGAGGATTCCATGATCCCGGATTGACCAGGATGAAGACGGGAACCATCTCCACCGCGTTGCAGTTGAGGTTCTCATCCGGATCGACCACCCGAACCATCGCCGCTTGGTTGGCGTCCTTGTACACCTCGCGGCCCCACTCGATCGTGGCTTCGGTGTCGATGATCTTGCCCATGGCAAGTGCAACGTCGGACGGATCGTTCTGGTCGACGTACAACCCGATCAGCGTGTCCATGTTCTCGAACCGCCCCAGGATGTAGTCCTCGTCTCCCGGGGCTCCCGTGTCGCCCGGCGGCAGGTAAGCGTCACCGTCGGGGAACTCGGCTCCAGGAGTCGTTGAGATGACAAACATCTGGCTGTGATCCACCCAGATACGATCGTCGCCGTTGTCGTCGCCATCGCCGTCCGCGTACAGGTACCCGCCCCACTCGAAATCGGTCGGGTCGACCGGACCGGTCAATCCGCCGGCGTACGGGCCCACGATGTGAGACTGATGCTGCCCCTGGCCGTCGAACGCCACCCGCGTGCCGATCTTGAACGGCCGACTGCTCACGAAGACGCCGGTGCTTCGCGCCGTCTCCTCGAGATAGTCCGCACCGAGGTATCCTGCTGTCGGACCGGGGTAGTGTCCCTTGTAGGGGACGTAGTCGGCGTCTCCATGGTACACGTCGTCTCCACCCGGGAACTCGTCCGTGTTGACGCCATGCTCGTCCAGATAGCTCTTCCACACGATGTGGGCGCCGGTCTTGGTGTCCATCACCTTGACGTCCGTCCAAACCTTGTCACGCACATCGCAATCGATGTCCTCATCCGGATCGATGACCACGATCCAGACATCATCGCCTTCCTGAACCTGCGTCACGCGATTCTCGCCGTTCTTGTCGGAGGAGAAGTACATCTGCGCATCCGACGCCCAAACCACGAAAACCGATGCAGCGATGAACAAGACGGCGATGAGAGCGGCTACCGTCCATCTCGCTTTCACGATTCCCATCCTTTTCTTGCGTCGTATCTCAATGCCGAGGCCCCCTTCGAGCGGGACGCCCGGTGTTTCTTCCATTCGTCGCGCACCGTTCGCAGCACGCGCGCCCACGGACCCGCCGTGAACGCGGCCCACAGAACGAGCGGCGCCGCCTCCCACAGAACGCGCACCAGCACCTGCCACCCGTTCAGCATGCGGGCGGCAAACGGTCCGACTTCCGTGAGTCCGACGGCCGCGTACGACAGCCGGACCGAAATGACGATGTAGGCCGTCTGAACGAGGAACAACAGCCCCAGACCGATGGCCGCTCGTGTAAGACGCCGAACCCATCGCAGACCGGGCGTCGCTGCGAACAGCGCGATCAGCGGGATGATGGCGAAGAACGTGTAGCGATCGAACCACGTGAACGGACTGATCTGTCCCGGTCCGACGATTCGATACACCCACAGCTCGGCACCCTTTGCCTGCAAGACGGAGACGTTGGGAGATTCGACCAGGTGGAAACCTGCTCGGGCTACCCACGTCGCCAATCCCGTGTAGGCCGGGGCAATGACAGGCCAAGCCACAGTCAAGACAACCAAGACGGCAATGAAGATCCCAACGAAGCGCAGAACCATTCGAGCGATGGGATCCATCCGCTTATCTCGTGCGCGGCGCATACGCCCACCTCCCCGCCCAGAGAAGCCAAAGAGCCACGGCAATCACGATCAGAAGCGACTGCCAGATCAGCTGATGGGCCATGTCGAGGAACCCGGGCCAATGCACGCCGATGAAGTACAGACTGACCAAACGAATGACGTTGACCAGGAAGATTCCGCCGACGCCGATTCCTACGCCGATCAGTTTGGAGAGCCAACGCGTGGGAAACGCAACCACAGCGATCAGGAACAGCCCGGTAATGAACGTGCCGGTGCACGCGGTCACGACGGTGATCCCGAATGCGTTGGATTGGACCGTCGTTCCGACAACAACCGTGTTCTGGCCGAACAGGTTGAGAATGCCGGAAGAGATCCCCGCCAGTGCACGTTGGGCACCACTCATGATCGGTTCGTTGCCGGCCACGAGGATGAGGCTGACCAGCATCAGCGATGCGGCGGCAACGGCCGTCATCCACGGCTTCCATGTGCGTGTAGGCTTGGGCGCCATCATCGCCTCCTAGACGGCGGCCGCTTTGCGGCGGCGCACCCAATGCCACGCGAATGCCAAGACAAACAGACAGCCGGCCGCGATCATGCCCCATTGAGACAGCGTCGGAGCGTCAATGGTTCCCGATAGCGGCAGCGGTCGAACGGGCTCGTCGATCGTGAGACACGTCGGATCGCCTTCGGGATCCGTGGTCGGATCGTCCGTCAGCGTCTGCTCGTCGTTCGTGCCGTTGTCATCGGAGTCCCAGTGCACGACACCTTGGTTGCAGATTTGCGTTCCAACTTCGAGGTCCACGT
>CAZXQL010000066.1:0-10111 GCA_964643395.1 uncultured Thermotogae bacterium | reverse complement strand
CAACGTGGGGTCCGGATGCCCCTTGATGCGTGCGAGCGTCACGTGCGTCAGCGGCTCGTTGCGTTCGCGCGGGAACCCGAACTCGACGAGCCCTGTTCCCAGCGAGCTTGAGAGCTTCCGAAACGGCGGTGGCGCCTCTCCGCCCAACCAGAGGACGCGTGCGCGATCCACTCGAGGGAACGCTCCCAGACAGTCCAGCACGCACGTGAACGGGGCCATGTCGCGGCACACCCGCTCAGTCAGGGAGTCCAGATCGACGGTCAACATTGGATCGATGTCGCCGAGGAACTGAAGCGTAATGTGGTAGTTCTCCATCGGCACCCAGCTCGCGTGCATCTTCGTCCGGCTGCGGATGTCCTCCGCGATCCCGCGAATCGCACGTTGAACATCGGACGGGATCGGAATACAGAAGAACGCGCGCATACTCTCACCGCGAGCATGATAGCACAGTCGAATGCCCCGCACGCGGTAACGGCGGGCGCCAAATCACTCATGTTCTCCCGTGGCTCTCCACCCGTTGTGGGCGCACGGCGACGGGTCTACAATGGCTGCATGGTTCGACAACTCCGGGCGATGTTTCTGACGATCGGATTGTGTCTTCTTCCTCTTGCGGCGTGGGGGGCGGAGATCGTCGTCTCCCCGGACGGCTCCGGAGCGTTTCAGTCGATTCAGCGAGCCATCGACGCCGCCCACTACGGCGACGTCCTTCTCATCAGTTCGGGGGTCTACGAAGAAAGCGTGACGCTGAAGTCGGGAGTCGACCTTCGCGGAGCCGGTTCATCCCGTACCGTCCTGCGCAGCAACTACGGATATGACCCGGTCATGCGGGGAACTGCGGTCGGATCGGTCACGATCGAGGGGATCACCGTGGAGCGGTCCACGACCATCCTGGAATCGTTCGTGGTCGATCTCACAGCCTCCCAAGTGACGTTCCACGATTGCCGCGTCAGTGGCGGCCAACAGGGCGGGTTGCGATCTACGGGGATGTCCTTGCTCTCGTTCCGCGATTGCGAATTCGATTCGAATGCCGGGTATGGCTTGGTCATCTCCGGAGCGGCGAACGCCACGTTCGCGGACTGCCGAATCACGAGCAACAGCTCCGTCGGACTCTACTTGGTCGACACGAACGCAACACTGGACGACACACTGGTGTCGTCGAACGGCAACGATGGAATCCGCGTCGAAGGCACGTCGACTCTGAACTGCACCGCCGTCACGGCAACCGACAACGCGGGCTGGGGCCTCGTGGCCTCGGACTCGTCATCGGTGTCGCTCGATGCATGCAGCCTTCGAACATCCTCCGACGGCAACCTATCTGTCGGCGATTCCGCGTCTCTCTACATGACGAGCTGTTCTTCGTCGGGTGGAACGCGGGCCGCGATCGAAGCCTCGGGGCGAGCCGCGGTGACGATGCGGAGTGTCCAGGTCGCAGACGTGTCGGGAGACGGAGTGCTCCTCGATGACAGCGCGAGCCTCGACCTGCAGCGATCCGAGATCGCCTACTGCGCCGACGACGGTCTCTCGATCGACTCCGCCGGCGTTTGCCGTATCCAGCAGGCCACCGTGGCATACAACGGCGGTCACGGGCTGTCGTTCGATGGCAGCGACATCTCCGTCACGGGTTCGATTTTCACGCTCAACGGCGGGTATGGACTACACGTCGCGCCTTCCTCGGCTGCGTCTCGATCTATGCAGTTTGATCACAACAATGTCTGGGGCAATCGCGCCGGTGACTACTCCGGTCTGAACCGTCCATCGTCCGATACGTCCGAACCGCCTGAGTTCACCGATCCACTGTCCCGCGACTTGTCACTATCGGATCAATCTCGCTGCATCGAGAGCGGCATCTTCGGCATGACCGTTGGAGCAACCGGGAGCCCCTTGTGGGAGTCCGACGCCAAGATCGGGCTCGGGTTCACACGGACCAATGCAGCATGGGGCACGCTTCAAGCCAGCATTCGTTTCGACGCAATGACGATCGAACCGGACGAGATCGGCATTTCCTGGAATCGACAATGGGAATCCGCGCAGATCGCACTCTCGACCCACGTCACCGGATGGTCCCGGTGGCGCACGCAGGGCTCGGTCTCGTACACACCTGAGTTCGAGTTGTCGAACGTAGACTGGACGATCGCCCCCACTCTGGAGATCCTCGGCGTTCTTGACGGCGCCGCCTCGCGCGGTCAGGCAACCGCAGGGACACAAATCGAAGGCGGTTCCATCGATGTGAGTGTTCTCGCCTCCTACGAGTATCCGACCGGCATCACGCGGCAGCAGTTCGCTGCCGCGGCAGGCGGTTTCTCGTTCTCCGGTCAGGCAATCGACTTGACGATCACAGACCTGACGATCGGATGGGCGGGAGACATTGCGCTCACAGATAGTGGGCCGCATTTTGACGCCGGGCTGCGGCTCGTCCCCGATCTCGCCATCACGGCGGAGGTGGACGTAGATCTTCCCGGGGGAGCGATTCGAGTCGCGGGGGCAACGTATGTTTCCCAACTCAGCACGTTCAGGGCATCGCTGGAATGGATCGGCGATCGGATCGATGTCGATGCCTCTCTCAGCGTACGTTCCGGGCAGTTCGAAGACGTCGAGATCGGGGCCCGCAGCGACCTTTCGGCGTTCGTCCTGTCCGCCGCGTTGGGCGTGAATGCCGAGAACGGACCCCGATGCAGACTGGACCTTCACGTCGATACGGATGCCTGGTTCACTCCTCACACCAACCTACCTCCGGTTCCGGCCTATACGTCTTCGCCGTTCGAGCCCGAGGCCGGTGAGCGAATCATCTTCGATGCCTCCGGCTCTCAAGATCCGGACGGAGCGATCGATCAAGTGTGGTGGGACTTCGGCGACGGGGAGACGGCGATTGGGAAGACAGCACAACATGTCTACGGAAGCGCAGGGGAGTATACGATCCGACTGATGATCTCGGATGACGACGGCGCCGTGACGACGAAAATCGACGATTTCACCGTCCGTGAAGCACAGACGACGCCCGTCGCCTCGTTCACCTGGTCTGCGGTTTCGGCAGGGGGAACCCGGCTTCAGAGACCTCCTCGAGCGGGGGACGGCATTCTGCTCGACGCGTCGGATTCGTACGATCCGAACGGAACGATCTCCGAGTACGCGTGGGATCTTCAATCGGACGGCACGTTCGATCTCACCACTGAGGACGCGCGGACGGTGATCGATCCTCTCCCGGCGGGAACATGGCCTGTCACACTCCGCGTCATCGATGATGACGGCAACTCGGATGCCGTGATGCACGTCCTGTCGATCGAGGCCCTCAAGCCGCCGGAGGCACGATTTGAGATCTCGCCGGCCACGCCCGCAGTCTCGGATCCGATTCGCTTCGTGAACCGATCTGTCGGATCGGACGCGACGATCGTGAGTTGGGAATGGGATTTTGGGGACGGACATACGTCCCGGGAGCAGGAGCCGATTCACCGGTATCAGACTGCGGGAACGTACGCAGTGCGCCTCGATGTCCGGGACTCGGAGGGGCTCCACGGCACAGCAACTCGAGAGATCGTCGTGGCGGTCAATCCGGAGTTGGTGCCTATCCAGCAAGTGTGGGCGGTCGTGATCGGCATTTCCGACTATGCCGAAGTGGAAGATCTCACGTACGCGACGCAAGATGCTGAGGCCATGGCGTCGTGGCTCGTCGGGACGGGGGTTCCGGCCGATCACATCCGCTTGCTCACAGATCGAACGTCGACGTTTGAAACGGACAGTGGCGTCATCCTCCCCATGCAGCCGGCAACGCTCGTCAATGTGCGCGAGGCATTGGGCTGGCTTCGCCAGGTGGCGGGGCGCGACGACCTGGTTCTCATCCACTTCTCGGGACACGGTTATCAGGGAGCCGATGACAACCTGGACGAAAAGGACGGAGTTGATGAGTTCTTCGTTCTCCAGGACACTCTGGCTGCTGCCAAAGACGACACGGCCCTTCGAGACGATGAGTTCGGCCGGTTCCTCGACCGTATCGCCTCGGAGCATGTCCTCGTCTTCTTCGACAGCTGCTTCTCGGGCGGGCTGTCACGCAGTCTCCCGTCAACCGCACCTGCCGCCGACGATGTATCGGACGTGTTCGGCGACTTGCAGCTTGAGGGGCGCTTGATCCTGTCCGCCTCACAGGAGGACGAAGATGCGTTCGAGTCTCCCCAGCTGAAGCACGGCGTCCTCACGAGCTTCCTGCTTCAAGGGTTGGGCGGAGCCGCCGACCTGAACGGAGATGGGCAGGTCACGATCTGGGAGTTGTACGAGTACGTTCGGGCCGAAGTGCCGCCGTTCGTGTTGGCTGAGAGAGGAGAGTCCCAGCATCCGCAACTCGTTGGCGAGGGAGAGACGCGCGTCGTCCTCGCCCAGACGCACGCTGCCGACGCTCCTGATTTCGCCTACTGCCCTGCCGTTCCGTTCGCCAACTCGCCGATCGAATTCCGGGACGAAACGGAAACCGAGACCGATTCAAGCAACCTGTTGTGGGACTTCGGAGATGGAACGTCGGCCGCCGGCGCAGACGTCGTCCATACGTATGAGGCCCTTGGCACTTATACGGTGCGCCACTCGATCGACCGAGCCGACGGTTCGCAGTTGTGGAAGGAACTCGATGTCACGGTCGCCGAAGGAGCAACCGTCGTCGAGGCGGAAGAAGGCTCGGATCGCATCGTCATCTCGGTCGGTCGGCAGAACGGCGTCGCCATCGGCGATCGATTCGGCCGGCTCGCTGCCTCGGACGCGCCGAGCCATGAGCCCGTCGCCGTCTGCGAGGTCACGGAATGGGTCGACGAGGACGCGGCCGTCTGCCGCAGCTTGTCCTCCGGGGACGATCCGTCCATCGGGGACAAGCTGGTCCCGATCCCCGGACCGAACGACACAAGCTGCTTCGATCCTCGCTGAGCTACTCCTCCAGCTCGATCGTCACCAGGAAGACGCGATCCGGTCGATGAACCTTGAGCACGAGGCGGTCGCCGGGGCTCTTGGTGTTCAGAAGCTCCTGCAGGTCCGCACACGAGTTGATCGGGACGGCATTGGCGTAGCTGATGATGTCCCCCGCTCGCAGTCCCGCACGTTCCGCCGATGTACCTTGGACGACGGCGGCGACGCGAATCCCGACTCCGTCCGTCTCCTCGCACTGGATTCCCAAGACGACCCGGTCCCGCGTGTAGTCGAACGACAGCGTTTCGACCGGCTGTGCGGTTGCAGAGGCAAACGGAATCACGACGGTGGGCTGATCGATCATCTCTCCCGCCCCCGTCCCCTTCCGCGCATCGTCAGCGAACGGATCATTCAGGTACACGGCAACCTGGATCAGGCCGCGAAGCTCTTCCAGCGTCGAATGCGACTGGGAAGGCGTGCCGAATTCGAACTGCAGGGCTTCGTCGGCTGACACCTGCCATCCGGATATGGTCACGGTTTGGAATGGACGTAGGATCCATTTGCGGTCCGACGCATCCCCCACGACCGGGAGATTGCCGTTCGTATCAAGACCGTCGACCGCGAGAACGATGCCGAGATATCCGGCTGTCAGGTTCTCGAGTCGGATGCGGTACGCGCGCCCCAATAGCGGGTCGATGTCGTACGTTCCCTGGCGAATGAAGTGAACCCGCTCGAGTGCCGAACAGGTTCCTACGGACCCTGCGTCGAGACCGGTTGGGGTCTCGCACGCGTTCAGCACGGCGTCAATGGATTGGGCATCGTCTTCCGAAATCCGAACGATGCGCGTCGAGAGCAGCGTCTCGTCCATCACGCTCCAGGACCCCCAATGGAGAATGCCCCAGGATTCGAACACCTCAACCTGCACGGCGACAAACTGACCGGTCGCCGCAACGGCACCTCCCGCGTAGAGCAAACATGCTGCCAGCAGCATCAGAAGAATTCTTCGCATCGAGCACTCCCCCTTCATCCTGACCGATAAGCCATTATGGCAAACATCGGGGCTGCAAGACCAGCTCACTTGGGGAGCGTGATGCCCCCCTGATTTTGATATCCCCCGCCGGACTCCTTCTCAGCGTACGTCCGATCCGGCCGGCGCCCGCGGAAGAAGACCACTTGTGCGACCCCTTGGCCCACGTGCAGCCGAATCGGCACGGATGAGACGTTGGCCAACCCGATCGTCAGGATCCCTTTCCATCCCGGCTCCAACGGCGTGACGTTGACCAGGAGACCGCAACGGGCGTAGGAGCTCTTGCCCCAACACACTGCAAAGACGTCGTCGGGCACGTTGAACCACTCCACCGACTCGGACAACGCCAGCGAGTGCGGAGGGATCTCGAACGTGTCGGAAGCGTCGTGCGCACGGAAGTGTTCGACGGAGGCGTCGACGGGATCGAGGATCTTGCCGCTGCCTTCAACCGGCACGAGGAATCGCCGCCCGAGTCTCAGATCGTATCCGAAGCTCCCGAGGCCGTATGACGGCTTCCCGCGCTGATCCGGGACGAACGGGTCGAGCATCGGCGGATCGACTGCACAAAGCGCGGCGATCTCGCGGTCACAGAGCACGCCTAATGGCTGCACTCCCATGCTGCTCTCCCCGCCCGTGGCGGCGCTAGCCATCTTGCTTCTCTTGCATCTTCCGCCAGGAATCGCGCAGTGTGGCTGTGCGGTTGAACACCAATCCCTCGGGCACTGAGTCCGGATCGACGCAGAAGTAGCCCATGCGCTCGAACTGGAATCGCGTGCCCGGAGCCGCATCGATGACGCCCGGCTCGATCTGGCATCCCGTCCGAACCTCCACCGAATCCGGATTGAGCGTGTCCAGCCACGTACGCCCGGCCTCGACTGCCATCGGGTTCTCCACGCTGAAGAGCGGCCCATACAGACGCACCTCGGCCGCTACAGCGTGCGATGCCGACACCCAATGGAGCGTGGCCTTGACCTTGCGTCCGTCGGGTGCGTCGCCGCCTCGCGTCTCGGGATCGTACGTGCAGCGAAGCTCGATGACGTTCCCGGCGTCGTCCTTCACCGCCTCGTCGCAACGGATGAAGTAGGCATAGCGCAGCCGGACTTCTCGCCCGGGGGCCAGTCGATAGAACTTGCTCGGAGGATCCTCCATGAAGTCCTCGCGCTCGATGTACAGTTCACGTGAGAACGGGACCTCTCGCGTGCCTGCATTCGGATCCTCGGGGTTGTTGACGGCCTCGAGCATCTCCGACTGCCCCTCCGGGTAGTTGGTGATGACGACCCGGAGCGGATGGAGAACGCCCATCACTCGAGGGACTCGCTTGTTGAGATCCTGGCGAACATGATGTTCGAGGTAGGCCATCTCGATCGTTCCTTCGGCCTTGGTCACGCCGATTCCATGGACGAACGACTGAATGGCCTCGGGAGGAATCCCCCGCCGCCGCATGCCGGCAATGGTCGGCATCCGCGGGTCATCCCATCCATCGACGTGTTTCTCCTCGACAAGTCGCCTGAGGTAGCGCTTGCTCATCACGGTGTGGCTGATGCCGACGGCCGCAAACTCGATTTGACGGGGCCGGTGCGGGACAGGCAGGTTGTCGATGAACCAATCGTAGAGAGGGCGGTGATTCTCGAACTCGAGCGTACAAAGCGAGTGCGTGATGCCCTCGATCGCGTCGGACTGGCCGTGCGTCCAGTCGTACGTTGGATAGATGCACCATTTCGAGCCGGTTCGATGGTGCGGCACGTGGAGGATGCGGTACAGGACCGGGTCCCGCATGTTGAGGTTGGGATGGGTCATGTCGATCTTCGCGCGGAGCGTCTTCGTGCCATCCGGGAACTCACCGGCGCGCATCCGTCGGAACAGGTCGAGATTCTCGTCCACGGAGCGCTCCCGATGCGGGCTGTTCCTCCCGGGCGGCGTCAGGGTTCGATCGCCGTCGCGGACCGCGGTTCCTCGATATTCCGAGATCTCTTCTGCCGTGAGGTCGCACACGTACGCCTTGCCGGACTGAATCAGATGTTCCGCCCATTCGTACAACTGGTCGAAGTACTCGGAGGCAAAGAACAGACGATCCTCCCAGTCCGCGCCGAGCCACGCCACATCGCGCTGGATGGCGTCGACGAACTCCGTGTCCTCCGCAACCGGGTTGGTGTCGTCGAACCGCAGGTTGAACTTGCCGCCGAAATCCTGCGCGACGGAGTAGTTGAGAAGAATGCTCATCGCGTGGCCGATATGGATGTACCCGTTCGGCTCCGGCGGCCAGCGCGTATGTACGCGCCCTTCGTTCTTCCCAAGAGCCAAATCCTCGGCGATGATGCGCCGGATGAAATCACGAGGTTCTCGATCCTTGTTGTCGTCCATCACTGCCCCATTTCCATCTCCTCCTGTCGGTTTGGTCCGAATGGAGGATTCTAGTGGAAGCGGCTGTCATTGTCATATCGCACGCCGCAGGATGCCCCAGCGTGTCCGAGCCATCGTGGCGAATCACGGAATCGGGCAGAGGGCCGGCCGTGCGTGGCTTCGACGAGCGTTCAGTTCCCCTAAGAGATCTCCTGCGTGAGTCCGCGGCCGGCTTGTCCGTTCGATCCGCCAATGTGACATTGATCACATTCAGCGCACCGTCATCATGGTACTCTGTTCGTCGCCCACAAGCCCCTACCGAGAGGGTGACCGAACGGGAAGGCGACCTCGCACGTTCTCCGATGGTCGCTCTCCTTCGGAGAATGGCCACGTCGCGTCATGCAACTTCGGCTCTTCCCATGAGTACATACGATGTTGCGAGTCGTGTCGGCGGTTCCGAAAAACCGGGCCTCGGAGACGCCGCAACGAAGGGAGGGGGCTTGCCCCAAGATTCACAAGGCGTGGGCTCATACCTACAATGCAAGAAGGAGGAGCGACTATGATCAACCTACGTAGGAGTCCAACTGCAGTCGTAGCGATTCTGGGCTTCCTGGCGATCGTCGTGTTCGGATTGGCTGGAGTGGCGGAGGACATCTCCGTATCCGATGAACTGCTTCAGACATTCATTGCGGCACCTGATGGAACGCTGACCGCGATGCAGGACTTCGTGACTCAGGCCGACGCGCTCTATGAATCGAATCCGGAGGTACGGGCGGAGATGCTCGCCGACCCTCACGGATGGATTCTGGACAACTATGGCATCGAAGTCACGTCGGCCGTCTTCTGGACCGTCGACTTGATGGTCCCGCCTCCGCTCGAGGGCGCTGCGTGGCTGTTCGATTCTCCGTACCTTGGGGACGGCGCACTGCTGCCTCCGGCGATCGTCCTTTCGGGCCCGGAGCTCGCGCTGTTCATTCAGGTCCCGGAAAGCGCAACGCCGGCGACGACGACTCCGATGAGTCTGACGCAACGCTATCTCGAGATCATTGGCGGTCGCCCCGATTCGGAGTTGAACAACCTACAGGCCATCGTATTGGACATGAACAGCCGAGCAAGTGAAGAGGAAGTCACGTTGTTCAAGGAGGAAACACGGCGCGCACTGCTCAACTACAACCAGCGAATGTCGGCTGGAGAGACCCGATTGCTGGTGGTGGACATCCCGTTGGGGATGAGTCCGGACTACAACGCGGTCCATTTTGGCCTGATTCCGGACGGAACGATTCTCGCGCCGGCCGCACTCGCGTATATCGGAGACACGTGTGTGATTTGCTTCAATGTTACGCTCTAGAGTTCTAGGCTGACGGGCCACGTCGCGCGCCGAAGCGTGGTGGCCCGCCTGCCACACGGGCACACGGCAGCCGCAAGGAGGGACGATGCGCCGACATAGGGTACCGTTGAAGATGGCAGCCAGCATCATGCTGGCTGGACTGTTTGTGGGCTTGGCCGTGGTGTCCGTTTGCGGACAGGCGAGTCAGGACCTCGTGATTGGCGACATCTCCGTCCGGAGAATTCCCACCGGCGACAGCGATCCGGCGCAGGGGCTGGCGAATGTCACCGCGGTGGTGGGCGACCTGCTGCACGTCCGGGCTGCCATCGAAAACGTCAATACATCCAAGGTCTACGACCACCTGCGCGTCGACTTCTTCTTCACCGAGCTCATCACCAACGAGCACGGCCTGCTCGGCTCTCAGACGATCTTCTCCCTGGGAGGGGATGAACCGGAGCGGCTTCCCGCCATCTCTGTCTCCACGGCCGGATTCACTCCGGGCTTCTACGTCTTTACGGTCGCCGTCGCTGATCCTGACG
>CAZXQL010000065.1:0-10219 GCA_964643395.1 uncultured Thermotogae bacterium | reverse complement strand
CCAACTTCTCCTTGATGCTCGTCGCCTCGTCGCCGGACACGTCTTCTTTGATCGTGGCCGGAAGATTGTCGGCGAGCTCTTTGCATTCCTTAAGACCCTTGCCGGTGATCTCCTTGATCTCCTTGATGACTTGGATCTTCTTCTGTCCGGCACTGGTCATGACAACCTTCAGCGTTTCGCTTCCGCCACCGGCTTCAGCTTCTCCGCCTGCAGCCGGTGCCGCAGCAACGGCCACGGGTGCCGCCATCGCCGCCGACACGTTGAATCGTTCTTCGAACATCTCGACGAGCTCAGCCAGCTCCTTCACCGACAACTCTTCGATCTGTTGAAGGATATCTTCTTTTGCCATCTTGGTTAAGCCTCCTCTTTCTGATCCTCGCGTTGTTTCTTTACTTCACTCAAAACGACGGCCAACTCGCGTATCTTGGCCTGCAACATGAACGCCATCGCACGCATCGGACTGGCCAGCAGATACGCCAGCGTGGTCAGAAGCTCTTCGCGAGACGGCAGGGCCGCATACTTCGCGACCTCGTCCTGAGGAATGATGACTCCCTCGAACACCCCGCCCTTGAGCGTGTAGTTCGGCGAGTACGTCTTCCGGCACTCGTCGGACAACTTGAACGCAATCACAGGCTCCTCGTACGCCAGCGCGACGCTGATCGGCCCGTCGAACAACTCGGCCAATCCTTCGATCCCGGCTTCCTCCGCCGCGATGCGCGCCAACGTATCCTTGACGACTCGGTATTCCAGCCCTTGCTTGGTGAACTTCTCTCGAAGCTCGACCATTTCGTTGGCATCGACACCTCGATAGTCAGCCAAGACGAGTGATACTGCGCTCTCGAACTTCTCCTTCAAGCGTGCGACTTCATCAATCTTTGCTTGTGTTGGCATCTCGAGCACCTACTCCGCGGATTCCGCGATTTCGTTCACGGCCGCCGCATCCAGCGTGATCCCGGGGCCCATCGTGGAGGCGACACAAACCTTGCGGATGTATCGTCCCCGGACGCCTTCTTCCGGGCGGCGCTCGGCGACGCTGCGAATGATCTCCGTCAGGTTTTCCTTCAGCGCCGCCGGCTCGAACGATGCCTTGCCGAACAGCGTGTGGATGACTCCGTGACGATCAGAGCGGAACTCGACCATTCCGCCTTTCAGCTCAGAGATGACCTGCCCGATGTCCTTGGTCACGGTTCCCGTCTTCGGGCTCGGCATCAGATTGCGCGGCCCCAGGACCTTACCAAGCTTACCGACCACAGGCATCATGTCAGGCGTTGCGACGACCTTGTCGAACTCGAACCAGCCGTCCTGGATGCGTTTCGCCAGATCCTCGCCACCGACGAAATCGGCCCCGGCGCTCTCCGCCTCGGCGACCGATTCGCCCTTAGCAAACGCGAGAATGCGGACGGTCTTCCCAGTCCCATTCGGCAGACTGCATGTGCCCCGGACATTGACCTGCGACGCTCGAATTCCAAGAACGAACGTCACTTCAGCCGTTTCATCGAACTTGGCGGTCGCGCTCGCTTTGAGCTTCTCGATCGCTGATTCGATGTCATAGGTAGCTTTGGGTTCGATCAGTGTGGCCGCGCCCGAATAGCGCTTGCTATGCTTCATTCGCCGACCACCTCCACACCCATGTTGCGAGCAGTCCCTTCGATGATTCGCATCGCCGACTCCAACTTGTACGTGTTGAGGTCGGGCATCTTTCTCTCTGCGATCCGTCGGACTTGCTCCTTCGTGATCTTCGCTACCTTGATCATGTGCGGTTCCGCCGATCCGGACTGGATTCCCGCCGCCATCTTGATCAACTCGGCAGCCGGTGGCTGTTTGAGCACGAAGTCATAGGCGCCACGCATGTACACGGAGATGACCACAGGAATGATCACACCTGGAGTCTCTCCCTTCGTGGCATCATTGAATTTCTTGCAGAAATCCATGATGTTGAGCTTGTGCTCACCGAGGGCGGGTCCAACCGGAGGCGCGGGTGTCGCCTGACCTGCAGGAATCTGCAGGTTGATCTTGGCAACCACGGTTCTTGACATCTTGCCTCCTCCCCAGTGTTTGGTGTTCTATCAGAGCCTAGAGCTTTTCGATCCCCTCGAACCCCAGACGCACCGGCGTCTCTCGTCCGAAGATCTTGACCATCACGGTCAGCTCTTCTGCCTCTTTGTCGATTTCCTTGATCGATCCCGTGAAGTCAGCGAACGGTCCGTCGATGATCTCGACAACCTCGCCAACGGTGAAATCGATCTCGATCCTGGGCTCCTTGTGCTCGTCAATGCCATCGACGGCTTCCGCCGCGGCTGCGGCGGCCGACGGGATGGCCAGGAGTCCGGCCTTGCGCTTGATCAACTTCATCTCGGGTCCTTCGATCGGCATCGGCTTGTATCGTGAGCCGACATATCGAACGGCGCCCTTGATGCCGTCGATCAGTTCCATCATCTGCTCTTCCTCGAGACCCATCCGCCCGAAGACGTAGCCCGGGAACAGACGCCGCTTCTCGATACGCTGAATCGTCACGATGCGCTTGTCTTTGTACTCCTTGACCTTGAGGAGCCCGGACGCCCGGCTGGCGATGTGATCCTCCGTCTCGATCGGATCTCCCGTCTCCAGCGTCAGTCCCTTGCGCACACGAGCCAGGTACTTCTCGGGGATAATTCGTTTCTTCTCTTTGCCGTCTTCCTGCTCGAGCGTCACTCGGCGGACTTTGTCTCGAGAAACGATCACTCCGCGATTCACGACCACGTACTTCTCATCGGCGTCCGACGTCAGCGGAACGCCGTTTCGTATCTTTTCGCCGATGCGGATGTCCCGACGAATGCGCTTGTCGCCGGGAACGAGGTAGACTTCCTCGTTGCGGTTGGTCATCTCGACGATGATGCGCTGCATCGGCTCGACATCCGTGATCTTGGCTTTCTCTTCGACGTGTCGCGGTGGCTTTCGGGCGATTACATCGCCGCGCTGAATCCTCTCGTTCGGTTTGGCCACCATGTCGTACTCGTAGGGGATACGGTACTCGGTGCTCGCGCCGCGCCGACTGCGCGACGTGATGACCTCCTCGACGGGAACGAGGAAGAACGTATCCTCCCCATCGATGGAAAAACGCTCGACAGCGCGATCCCATTCCCGCTTGCGAATCCGCTCGTTGAGATCCTCTTTGACCTTCAACTCGGACCCGGCGTAGGTCTGAATGGCGTACCACTTTTTTAGCCGCATGCTTCCCTCTAGGTCGACTGAATGAGTGCCTTCAGCAAGGTCCCCAAGATGCCGTCCACGCCCCATATGTAGAGAGTGACGATCACCACGAGCAGCAGGATCAACGCAGTCAACGAGATCAGTTCGTTGCGCGTCGGCCAGCTGACGCGGGCCACTTCGGCTCGGACGCTCTTGAGATAGTTCGTGATTCGCTCGAACATGCTGTTGCTCACCTCGCGTTGCAGGCCCGGGAGGGCTCGAACCCCCAGCCTTCCGATTTGGAGTCGGACGCTCTTCCAATTGAGCTACGGGCCTTTGTGCCCAGCCGCAATTGAGGCTAGACCTCCTTGTGCAGCGTGTGCTTTCGATCCCACTTGCAATACTTCATCAATTCCAGCTTATTGCGCGTGTTGTTCTTGTTCCGCCGCGTATGGTAGTTGCGGCGCGAACACTCGCTGCAAGCGAGAGTGACGTGAACGACTGTCTCGCCTTTCTTTGCCATGGCCTCGTCTCCCGACTTCCTACTCGACGATCTTCGTGACGACGCCGGATGCGATCGTCTTGCCGCCTTCGCGCACCGCGAAACGGAGTCCCTCGTCCATCGCGATCGGGTGAATCAGATCGCCGAAGATCTTGACGTGGTCTCCAGGCATGATCATCTCGACGCCTTCCGGAAGCTGCACTGTGCCGGTGATGTCCGTCGTACGGAAGAAGAATTGCGGCTTGTAGCCGGTGAAGAACGGCTTGTGTCGTCCGCCCTCATCCTTGGTCAGTACGTAGATCTCACCCTCGAACTTCGTGTGCGGCGTGATCGTCTTCGGCGCGGCCAAGACCTGTCCACGCTCGACTTCGTCCTTGTCGATTCCGCGGAGAAGGACTCCGGCGTTGTCGCCAGCGATCGCGTAGTCGAGCGTCTTGTTGAACATCTCGAGGCTCGTGGCGACTGTCTTCTGGACCTGCTCGTGGACGCCGACCAACTCGATCTCCATGCCGGGGGTGATTTTCCCGCGCTCGACGCGTCCGGTCACAACCGTGCCGCGTCCCTTGATGGAGAAGACGTCCTCGACGGGCATCAGGAACGGACGATCCTCTTCACGATCCGGATCCGGCACGTACTCGTCGACCGCATTCATCAGTTCGATGATGCACTTGGTGTCCGGATGATCGACTTCGTCCATGTGCTCCATGGCAGCCAACGCCGATCCACGGATGATCGGAACTTCGTCGCCGGGGAACTCATACTCGGAGAGCAGGTCGCGAATTTCCATCTCGACCAGATCGATCAGTTCAGGGTCATCGACCTGGTCGATCTTGTTGAGGAAGACGACCAACGCGGGAACGTTCACCTGGCGGGCCAGAAGGACGTGCTCGCGCGTCTGGGGCATCGGTCCATCCGACGCCGCGACGACGAGGATGGCGCCGTCCATCTGCGCGGCTCCCGTGATCATGTTCTTGATGTAGTCGGCGTGACCGGGACAGTCGATGTGCGCATAGTGACGCTTCTCCGTCTCGTACTCGACGTGTCGAACGTTGATCGTGATCCCGCGCGCCTTCTCTTCCGGAGCGTTGTCGATGTCCTCGAACGCCATCTTCTTCGCGAATCCACGCGTGGCCAGGACACCGGTGATCGCCGACGTTAGCGTCGTCTTGCCGTGATCGATGTGACCGATCGTACCGATGTTAAGGTGAGGCTTATCCCTCACGAATGCTTCTTTCGCCATCGCCTAAACCTCCTGTGAGACAAACCTTAGACTGTCTCAGTGTTTTCTCTCTTGATGGAATAGCTCCGCCACGAGCAAAAGCCCGCGATCGGAGTCGAACCGACGACCTCCCCCTTACCAAGGGGGTGCTCTGCCTACTGAGCTACACGGGCGTCTCGATACTCCGATCGAGGAGTGTAACCGAAACTCCCTACAAGCCACAACTACCGAACTGGAGGGGGAGGGATTCGAACCCCCGAAGGCGTCCGCCAACGGATTTACAGTCCGCCCCGTTTGGCCACTTCGGTACCCCTCCTACAAAACCAGACTGAGCCAGCGGCCAGAATCGAACTGGCAACCTACGGTTTACAAAACCGTTGCTCTGCCTGGTTGAGCTACGCTGGCGCCTCAACTCGATTCTCGCGAATTGTACTGGACCCATCTTGGGGGTTCAAGACAAGATCTGCACCCAGACTTCGCGCGTTCTGGGCCCATCGAATTCGCACAGGAAGACGCCCTGCCACCGCCCCAATCGCAACGTTCCCGCCACAATCGGGACTACGACCGATGCCCCGGCCAAGGATGCCTTCACATGAGCGGGCGAGTTGCCTTCCAGATGCCGCCAGTTTCCCGCATCGGGAACCAGCCGCCCGATCGCCTCGACCATGTCCAGCCGCACGGCCGGATCCGCGCATTCGTTCAGCGTCAGCCCCGCCGTCGTGTGCGGGCAGTAGACGAGGCACACTCCGTCCGCATCGCCAACGGCTTCACGAACGGTCGTGTTGACAGCATCGGTGATGTCGACAAGTTCCTCGGAACGCGTCGTGGCGACCTCGATCCGCATCATTCCGGTTCCGAGGCACGAAGGGCCGACTCCAGGTCGGCGCGCAATCCTTCCTTGTCATCGACGTTCTGGACGCGGAGGATGACTTCGGAGTACTCCTCCTCTTCACGGTCCCCTTGCACGAAGCTGATCAGCGTGGCGCCGTGGGCCTCCAGAACGCCCAGAATCCGGTACACATCCGCTGAGTCGTTGCGCACTCTTGCCGTGAATCGGGTCGCCTCCAGCCCGACACCGAGTCCGGACGTCAGGCCCTTCAGGAGCTCGGCCTGCGTGAGGACGCCGATCAAGCGGTCCTCCCGAACGACGGGAAGCACGACCAGCCGATTGGTCAGCATGATTAGTGCCGCCTTCTCCAGCGTGTCGTCCGCCGTAACCGAGAATCGCACCGGGTGTGACAGCTTCTCGACCGGCGCGTCCCAGTCCTTGACGTCCTTGAGCCCAGCTCGCGTGACGAATCCGCTCAGCTGCCCATCCGCGGTGACGAGGAGCAACAGCCCGAATCCGTGCTCGTCCATCGTGTCCCGTACGGTGGACAGCGGTGCGTCGGGCGGGAGCGTCGTCGCCCCAGGCTGCATGTACTGACCTACGTTCATTCCTCTTCTTGCTTCGCCTGCGCGATGACTTTCTCTTGGACGTTGCCCGGGACAGGCTGGTACTTGGAGAACTTCATTTGGAACGTCGCTCGCCCCTGTGTGCGGGACTTCAGGTCCAAGGCATAGGACTGCATCTCCGACAACGGGACTTCGGCGCGCACGACCGTCACCTTCCCCTCCGGATCCATCCCCAGGATACGACCTCGCCGGCCGTTGAGATCGGAGATGATGTCCCCGGTGAACTCCTCGGGGACCCGGACGTCGACGTGCATGATCGGCTCCAAGAGGCACGGATTGGCGTTGTCGAACGCATCGCGGAACGCGTGCCTCGCCGCCATCTTGAACGCCAGTTCGGACGAATCGACCGGGTGGTATCCGCCGTCGAAGACCGCGACGGACACGTTGGTCACCGGGAACTTGGCGAGGTTGCCCTCCTCCATGGCCTCGACGACGCCCTTCTCGACGCCGGGGATGTACTGCCCCGGAATCGACGCGCCCTTGATCTCGTCGAGGAATTGATAGCCTCCCTCGCCGTCGTACGGCTCGATCCGCAGAACGACTTCCCCGAACTGGCCGCGGCCGCCCGACTGCTTCTTGTGTCGATACTTGGCTTCCGCCTTCTTGCGAATCGTCTCCTTGTACGGGATTAGCGGCCGATGCGTGTCGAGCGATACGTTGTAGCGATTCTTCAGGCGCTCGATGAACACGGACAGGTGGATGTCCCCCATCCCCTCCATGATCATCTCCTTGGTCACCGGATCGCGCTCCACGATGATCGTCGCCTTCGTCGTCGAGATGTCCTTGATCGCTTCGGACATCTTCTCGACATCAGCCTGCGTCTTGGGAGTGATGGCGCGCGAGTAAACCGGCTTCGGAAACGCGGGCATCTCGAACGGAGGCTGGTTCTGATCCGCGCCCAGCGTCGAACCCAGCACCACATCGTCGGCCTTTCCGAGCGCGACGATCGTGCCGGCTTCGGCTTTCGGGACGCGATGCTGCTTGGTTCCTTCGAACGCGTACATGTCCCGTACGTCGATCTTCGATCCGGTCGCCACGTCGACAAGGCCCTTGCCTTCTTGGAGCGTTCCGTCGAGCACTTTGACGTAGGCAAGACGCCCCAGGTACGGGTCGTTCGCCAGGTTGAATGCGACGGCGCGTGCCGGGCCGGAGGCGTTCCCTTCGGACCCCTTCACGGCCTCGGTGATCGTATGCAAGAGAACGTCGAGCCCTTTGCCCTCGGTGGCCGACGAACAGAGCACAGGCACCAGCTCCCCGGCCGCCAGCCCGACGGACAGGGTCGTCGCCAATTCATGGGACGTAATCGGCTCCTCCTCAAGGAACTTCATCATCAGCTCGTCATCGAACGTCGAGACTTCCTCGATCAGAATGCCGCGCGCCTCTTCGACGGAATCTGCAAGATCTCCGGGGATGTCTTTCTTGGACTTGTCGCCGAAGTAGACGGCTTGATTCTCGATTAGATCCACGACGCCGACGAAGGCGCCGCCTTCTCGAATGGGAACCTGGAGGGGGACGAACTTGCCGTCGAAGTGGTCACGCACCGATGTCAACGCGGCGTCGAATTTCGCGTTCTCACGATCCATCTGGTTGATGAGAATCGCCGTCGGCCGCTTGGCGGCGCCCGTGATCTCCCACGCGCGCTCGGTCACGACTTCCACGCCTTTTTCCGCATTCAGCACGATCAGCGTCAAATCGGCCACCGGCACGCCTTTGTACATCTCCTCGATGAACTCGTCGCCGCCCGGCGTATCCAATAGCGTCACGGACGTGTCTTTGGCCTTGAACGTCCCGACCGCCATGTCGATCGTATAGCCTCGATCCTTCTCTTCATGCGAAGAATCGAACGTGATGTCCTTCACCCCTGCTTTGGTCATCAGAGCTGCAGCAAGCGTCGTCTTGCCGCATCCCGAATGGCCAACCAAGCAGATGTTCCTTGCTTGCCCCATGCTGATGTCCCCCTTGGGTGGATCTAGAAAGAATTCGAGCGCAGTATACCTTGCGCCTCGTAACCGGGCAAGCAAACGGCCGTTTGGGCCTTTCGTGCAACGTCACTGCGAAAGTTGAGGTCCGAACTCGGGGCCCGTAACCTTTGAGGCTGATGAACGAATCCACACCGTTTGTTCCCAAGGGGGGAATCGATGCCGACTCGGCTTCTGTTAGGGAACGAGGCCCTTGCCCAGGGGGCCATCGATGCGGGGCTGTCGGGAGCGTACGCCTATCCCGGCACGCCGTCGACCGAGATCACAGCCTACATCTTGGCCAGTCCAGAGGCCGCCTCCGGCGACATCCGCTGCGCCTGGACGGCCAACGAGAAGACGGCGCTCGAGGCCGCACTCGGAATGAGTTATGGCGGAAAGCGCGTCATGGCCAGCATGAAACACGTCGGACTGAACGTCGCCGCCGATCCGTTCGTCAACTCGGCCATCTCCGGTTGCCATGGCGGACTGATCGTCAACGTGGCCGACGACCCGTCGATGCATTCATCGCAGAACGAGCAAGATTCGCGCGTCTACCTGGACCTCGCGATGGTGCCGTGCATCGAGCCGGCCGACCAGCAGGAGGCGTACCGCGCACCCGAAGTGGCGTTTGCGCTCTCCGAGACCTATCGGATTCCGGTGATGATCCGTCTGACCACGCGGCTCTGCCACTCTCGCGCGACGATCGAGGTTCGTGACACGGCGAGGCCGCGCAACGGCTTCTCGCTGCCGGAGGACGCGAAGCGATTCATCCTTCTTCCGTCGCTGGCGCGCCGAAGCTACGCCGCGCTGCTCGATCGGCAGGCCGACTTCGTCCGGGAGTCCGAGTCGGGGCCGTTCACCGAGTACTTCGAGGGGAAGGATCTTTCGACGGGAATCATGGCCTGTGGAACCGCCTATGCGTACGTGCGCGAGATCGTGGGCGAGTCCTGCCCGCACCCGATTCTCAAGATCGGCCAGTACCCGCTTCCGACGGCGCTGATCGAGCGTATGATGGCCGAATGCAGCCGGATTCTCGTGTTCGAGGAAGGCTACCCGTACTTGGAGGGCAAGCTGCGCGGGCTGCCCGTCCGCACATCGCCCCCCATTCACGGAAGGCTGACCGGACACCTGCCGAGAACCGGCGAACTGGACCCCAAGAGCGTAGCCGCGGCACTCGGAATCGAATCCGAAACGTTCCGTGAGCCGTCGCCCGTGCCGGCCGGCCGGCCGCCGGCGCTGTGCCCGGGGTGCCCGCACGCCGACACGTGCCGAGCCCTTAACGCCGTCCTCCGAATCCCGGAGGCCACCGGCCGCGTGTTCTCCGACATCGGCTGCTATACGCTCGGCGCCCTCCCGCCCTACGAATCCGTCGATACGTGCATCGAGATGGGGGCATCGATCACGATGGCCAAGGGCGCGTCCCAAGCCGGTCTACGCCCAGCCGTCGCCTTGATCGGCGACTCGACGTTCACGCACTCCGGGATGACCGGACTGCTCGACTGCGTCAACGAGAACGCCGATGTCACGGTGATCATCGTCGACAACCTGACGATCGCGATGACGGGCGGACAGCCGTCGTCGGCCAATCATCGACTGGCCGACATCTGCGCCGGCCTGGGCGTCGATCCGGCCCACATTCGCATGATCGAGCCGCTGCCCAACAAGCACGAGGAGAATGTCGAGGTCCTGCGCCAGGAGATCGCGCACTCGGGACCATCGGTGATCCTTTCCGTTAGGGAATGCGTCCAGACCGCACGCCGCTCCCACAAACAAGGAGGTTCGTCGTGAATCGCAACCTCATCCTCGCCGGCGTCGGGGGACAAGGCCTGCTCGCGCTTGCCGCAGTGATCGCCAAGGCGTCCCAATCCGAGCGACTGCATGTCCTTCAGGCGGAGGTCCAAGGCATGTCGAAGCTCG
>CAZXQL010000064.1:0-10278 GCA_964643395.1 uncultured Thermotogae bacterium | reverse complement strand
CAGACGCATGCCGAATGGCGTCCGGTTGATCACGATGGCTGCAACAATCAGCAGAAGCCAAGAGATGTACACGATGACATTGTGCCCCAGGATACTGTTCAGGATGGGGATATTCTCGATGACGGGTATGTGGACGGGCAGCAATCGGGGCATCCCGGGAAACTGCACCGAACCCGTCTTCCCGTAGAAGCTTTGGGCAAGTACGATCGACAGTGCGATGGCCAGGAAGTTCGTCGCCAGTCCGCAGATGAAGATGTTGGCCTTCAACTTGAACGACACCAGGCCGAACAACGCGGTAAGCAGCAGCGTTGTTACGATTGCGCCAAGGATACCTACAAACAAGCTTCCGGTTAGGTTTGTAAACACAATCGCGAAGAACGCGCCGTTCAGCATCAGACCTTCCAGCGCGATATTCAGCAAACCAGAGATCGCGGAGAAGGCTCCTCCTGTCGCAGCAAGCAGGAACGGGGTCATAATGACAACAGTGCTCGAAATCGCATTGATACTCAGGAAGCTCATTTGAGCAATCTCCTTCGGAAGAACGCGAACATTACCTCTGCGGTGATCAGATAGAAGATGACTGACGTGATAATGGCCGCAATCTCAGACGTCACATCGGAGTTTATCATTGCAGCCCTGGCGCCCGACTGCAGGTAGACATAGAAGAGTGCGGCGGGCAACACACCTAACGGATTCCGCCGTGCAATCAGAGCAACGCCGATTCCAGCCCATCCAAGTCCTGCGGTCAGGTCGAGGAAGCCCGACTGAAACCGGCCGACCACTTGGATCGCTCCTCCCAATCCGATCAACCCCCCTGAGATTGCCAACGGCAACACATAGAATGGCCGGATGTTGATTCCTCCGTACCGCGCGAACTGTCGATTCGAGCCAGTGACGCGCAAGTGATACCCGGTGTGCGTGTGCCTCATGAGCACGTAGACGAGGAGCACGGCGGCAAGGGCAATGAAGGCTCCTGCGTGCAGATACGACGGAGGCGCAATCCGCGGAAGCATGTAGGAACGAGGGATCGACAAGGATTGGATCCGGATCTTGGTGGGATCTCTGAATGGCCCGAGGATGAGGTAGTTGACGACCTGCACCAGACCCAACGCAATGAGGTAGGTCGAAAGCAGGTCGGAGACGTTCCATTTCATCCGCAGGAATCCCGAAACCCCTCCGATGAGCGCCCCTATCGTCAGCCCCCCTGCCAGAAGAAACAACGTGCCGACGAATCCGGGAAGTTGCGGGAACCAGACACCAAGCACTACTGCGACCATAGCGCCTGCGAAGATCTGGCCCTCCCCACCCAGGTTCGTGACGCCACTTCTGAAGGCCACCGCGATGCCGAGTCCGGAGAAGATGACTGGGATGCACGACTCAAGCATGTTGAAGAAGAGAAACTTGCTGGTGAAAGGTCCGGCGAAGTAGTAGTAGAGTGTTCGGCTCGGATCCTTCGATAGCATGAAGATCAATATGACGGCCATCAGGAGGGACGCGACGACTGCAGTCATGATTCCCAAGAACGTCGCTAGGTTGTTGCGCAGTTGGTTCCCTCGCGTGTCAGTGTTGCTCATGCCGAGGCTCCGCTCGGGACCTCTTCGACACTCTGCCGCTTCAGGCCGAGCATGTACTCGCCCAACGATTCCCGATCTAGACCCTTGTTATCGAACACTCCCACAATCTCTCCCCGATAGATGACTGCGATCTTGTCCGAGAGTGCGAGCACCTCGTCAAGGTTCGCGGAGATCAGAAGGATTGCCGCACCGTTGCTTCGCATCTCGATGATCTTCCGGTAGACAAACTCCGAGCTAACGATGTCCAATCCCCAAGTTGGCTCGGCGATGATAAGGAGGTCGGGATCGCCGGAGAACTCCCTGGAAAGCACAACGCGTTGGATATTCCCTCCGGACAAGTGTCCGACCGGCGTCGTGTGGCGCCCACGGATGTTGTAGTTGAGGATTCGTTCTCTCACGAACTCCAGGATGCCTCTGGCTTGAAGGACGCCCGCCCGCACCATCGAATGATGGTCGACAAGGATCACGTTGTCCGAGAGTGGGAGCTCCGTACTCGTCCCCCTTTGCAACCTGTCGGCAGGAACATACGCCATCCCCATCTTTCGCAACGCCGCAGGGTGCTCATCTGTAACATCCCGGCCCCGGAAGATCACCTTCCCCGACACTTCCCCCTTGCTGTTCATTCCGGTTAGCACGTTCTCGAGATCATCCAGTCCGTTCCCAGCGACACCCGCCATGCCAAAGATCTCTCCTTCTCTGATCGATAGGGAGATCTCCTTGAGGAGTGGATTGCTGAACCCCGAGACCGTCAAGCTCAGCTTCTCGATCTCCAGCACGGCCTCTCCGGGCTCAACCTCCGGCTTGTCCACTTGCAGTAGCACTTCCTTGCCGACCATCATCCGCGCGATGCCTTGCTTGGTGCACTCTGATGTGATGCAGCAATCCACGACCTCTCCGTTGCGCATGACCGTGACTCTGTCCGAGATATCGATGACCTCGTCCAGCTTGTGGGTAATGATGATGATGGTGTAGCCCAACTCGATCAGGTGTCTCAGCGTGATGAAGAAGTCCTTGATCTCCTGCTCCGTCAACAAGGCCGTTGGCTCGTCGAGCACCAGCAGCCTAGAACCGCGGTAGAGAATCCGCAGGATCTCTACACGCTGCTTCTCTCCCACCGACAGGGAGGTGATCGAGGCCTTGGGATCGACGGAAAGGTTGTACTTGGCTCCGAGGTCCTCCACTTCCTTCACGGCGTCGGCCCTGTCGTAGAAGAGACCTCTCTTCCTCGGCTCCCTGGCAAGGACGACGTTGTCGGCGACGTTGAATCCATCAAACAGGCAGAAGTGCTGATGGACCATTCCAATCTCCAGCCTGTCTGCATCGTGCGCGGAGTGAATTGTGACGGGCTCGCCGTTGAATCGGATCTCACCTTCGTCCGCGCGTTCCAGCCCGCAGAGGATTCTCATCAGCGTCGTCTTCCCGGCGCCGTTCTCTCCAACGATCGCGTGGACTTCTCCCTTCTTCACGGTCAGATGCACGCCCTTGTTCGCATGGACGTTGTTGCCTTCGTAGGTCTTGTGGATGTTCTTCATCTCAAGCAGAACAGGGGATTCTGTTCCCATCAGGACGTCCCTTTCTGAATGGTCGTGTGAGAAGGAACGGCGGAGCCTTGTCGAAGACCCCGCCGTGTTAGCGCCTAGTCGCCCGCTGCGTGAGCCGCTGCGTTGATCGTGTCCAGCACCTCTTGCGGAACTTGGATTTCCATCGCACCACTCACAATCTCATCGTAGCGCGCTTGGAACAGATTCCGGATATCTTCCGGCACTGAGCTGACGTACGCGGCATCGCGGACGGGCACGTAAATGTATCCCTCTTCCGCGCCAAGGACCTCGGGCTCACCCCACGGAAGCGTGCCGTCGACAAGCCTCTGCAGGTTTCGCGTCGTCGCCGCTTCGGTATCCGTGATGAACGAGGCGACCACGGTTCCCGGCGCCTTGTCGAAGCCTTCATCATCAAACCAGAGCACGTAGAGCCCGTTGCTCACGGCGGAACTCAGCACGCCGGCGTTTCCGCTTCCGCAGATCGTTCCGTAGACATCGACGCCCTCGCTTGCCATCGCGTCGGCAAGCTGTGCGGCCTTGCCCGCATCATACCAGTTCCCGAGCATTGCCAGAACCAGCTCGAACTCAGGATCGACATCCCGTGCCCCCGCCTCGATACCTGGGATGATCAAGTCATCCATCATGACGTAGTGCTGTCCGTATACGAGGCCGATCTTCTTATCAGGATTAACGTTCTCCATATCGCTCAGGGAGATCAGCCCCATCATGTACCCAAATAGGTAGGACTGCTGCCACTTGTTGAAGAAGGTTGTGAAGAGCTGGTCGTAGCCGGTAACGTAGGAGTCATTCACGATGAACTTCACGTCAGGAACCTGCTCGATGACCTCAACACAAAGAGGGCCTAGCGCTTCGTTGGACGTGTAGATGACGTCATATGCGCCAGATGCGGCCATCGTCAGCAGTTCTTCCGGCCACAGGGACTGGTCGAATCCCGCCTCATAGATTCGTACGAGATCCAGCCCGTCATTTCGCAGCGCGAACTTCTCGGCAGCGTCAGCCAGACCGTCGTACGGCGGGCTATCGCCGAGTTGACCGGGAACGAAGATTCCCAGTCGGATAGGATCATCTGCCATCACAAGCACTGCCGTTGTCGCTAGCAGAGTCATTGTCAACAAAAACGCAACCGTCAAGATCCTCCCAATGCTCCTCATGCGTCTCTCCTTTGCCGCAGTTAGTCGTCCTTGGACCGCCGAAGAGTGCCCGAACCCATATAGTACGGACCTGAACTCGGAAGTCCGTCTCGGTTGCTGCTTCCGTCACCTTCCCGTCCGTGTACCCATTTGCACGGAGGCCGCTTCAGCGAGAGAGAACGGGACGGGGGAAACCCCGTCCCGTCATGTGATTACCAGTACTCGGGGACGACCATCAAGGACTTGAGCCACGTCGTGTAATCGCTGCGCAGATCGGTCAGGAACGGCTCCATCTTGGCTCTCACAGCCTCTGAAACCGTCGAGATGTAGAGCGGATTGGTGTCCGGGAAGTCGACGTAGCCGTCGGACATTCCCAGGATCTCGTAGCTGCCCCAGTCGAGGGTCCCTGCGACGGCCTTCGTGACCGTTTCGTAGACGGCTTGCGTCTGACGGATCACTCCGCAACCGACGATCGTTCCCGGCGCGAGGTCGTAGTGCTCGTCATCCGCGTACACAACGTACTTACCTCGATCCTGCGCCGCCTGGATCACGCCCTGGTTCGCGCCTCCGCACGCCGTCAGGATGACGTCGACTCCGGCATCGATCATGCTGTTGGCCAGGTCACCGGCCTTGGTGGCATCGTACCAGTTGCCGAGCACTCGGAAATCCACGGTGACGCCCGGATTCGCGAGCTGGGCTCCCAGCGTGTACCCCGGAACGAGCATGTTGTCCATCGCCTCGTACTGCTGACCGGCAATGAATCCAACCTTCAGATCCGCATTCGCTCCAGCCATGTCACTCGTGGTCACGAGCCCGGCCAGATACCCCATCGCCGCGGCCTGCTCCACCTGATTGTAGAGCACTGTGTACATCTGAGGGTTGCCTTCTGCAACCGCGTCAAAGATGAGGAACTTCTGATTGGGGAACGCGTCAGCCGCTGCCTGCGACACGGCGGGCATGGAGCCGTTCGAACTGACGATCAAGTCGTACTCGCCGGTTGCAGCGAGAGACACCATCTGCTGCTCCCACGTCGACTGGTCGAATCCCGCCTCAAGAACCTTCCCGATGGTGACGTCGGGGTTCTCATCCGCCACTTGCTGTACCCCAGCTACAAGCTGCTCGTACAATGGACTTCCTGCAACCACTCCTGGTACATAGATAGCGATGTTATAGGCGGCGGCAGTGACCACCATCCCCGCAACAAGGCACATCGCCAGCAATGCTCCGCCTAGGACCCTACCCCTTCGCATCATGCTGCCTCCTTTGGAACATTGACCGCCAAGGCATCTTATGGTGTGCCCGGCAGCCCGTTGGAAACGATTGGCCGATCGACCACCGTTCGGTCACTGCGGCCTCTGACTATTAACATAGGCTACATCCTAGCACCACGAAGCGGCGAATCCAAACACCGATGTCGAAGTGTGCTTGCAAACAGCATTTCGATCGCATCGGGATCTGCGCAAGGTTTCCAACGAAGCGCAGGTCAAGGACGGGAATTAACGCACCTCGGTCTCCGCGAACTCCCGCAGGGACCGACAGCTTGACATCGGAGGCGGTAGAGTGGTCATCAGGAGATGGGACTTCGTAGGATGCTCAAGGAAACGGTGTCGATAACACGTCCCGCCTCGGCATTCATCGTACCTTCATTCTCTCCCGGTGAACTTCCCATCACTTCACGTAAATCCTGTCCAGAACAAGGTTTCAGGTTGCAAGGGGCGTCGTGTCACTGTATGCTAGCTTCATCTGGCGGACTCCTCATCGGTGCATCTCGCCGCACGGGAGGCCGTCGTTTTCTGCAGTGGACACGCAAGGCTCCGAGGTACGGACGCACCAGTGTCTTGCGGGGATCGAGACCCGGAGATTCGGGATATGCCCCGGCGACGCTGATGGGATGATGCATGCGCAACTGCGCTTGGGTATAAGCACCGGAGGCTACGGATGAAGCTACGGATGGGTGTCGACACCGGTGGTACGTTTACCGATTGCGTCGTCATTGATGAAGCGGGCGTGGCGCACACGTTCAAAGAGCTGTCGACTCCGAAAGATCCCTCGATCGGCTTGTACAACGTCGTCCGCAAGGCAGCAGACGCGTTTGGGAAGTCTTTAAGGGATTTTCTCGGCGAACTCGACTTCTTCGCACACGGCACGACCGTTGCCACCAACACTCTGTTGACCGGGACAGGCGCCAGGACCGGACTGATCTGCACCAAAGGCTTCCGGGACACGATCGAGATGCGGCGGGCCCACAAGGAGAACATCTGGGACCTATTCCTCGAGACGCCCGAGCCGTTGGTGCCGAGGTACCTCCGAATCGGAGTTGAAGAGCGCGTCGACTACATGGGCGAAGTCCTGGTCCCCCTCAGCGAGGAGGATGTTGTCGAAGCAGGCAGGGTATTTCGAGAGGAAGGTATCGAAGCAGTCGCGGTGGCGACGCTGTTCTCCTTCCTGAATCCCCAGCACGAGCATAGGATTCGCGAGATCATTCGAGCGGAATTGCCGGACGTATTCCTGTCGATCTCTTCAGACGTCCTTCCCCAGATTCGCGAGTATGAGCGTGCCGCGACGACGACGGCCAATGCATATGTAGGGCCCAAGCTGACCGTCTACCTGTCGACACTCGAGCGCAAGCTCAGGGACGATGGCCTCAGCCGTGCCTTCTACGTTACGGCCTCCAATGGCGGGGTGATGACCGCGGAAACTGCGATTCGCCATGCCTCAGCGACACTGCTCTCCGGCCCGGCCGCCGGTGCTGTGGGGGCGATGTATTTCGCCGAACTCCTGGGCAATCGTAATCTTATTCTGATGGACATGGGCGGGACGTCGTTCGACGTGACGCTGATCAACGATGGGAAGGTGACGCTGAGCACCGAAGGCGAGATTGCCGGGTACCGTGTCGCCAAGCCGATGATCGATATCAACACAGTCGGTGCTGGTGGCGGATCCATTGCATGGCTTGACAAGGGGGGCATGCTCAAGGTCGGTCCAGCTTCTGCGGGATCGGATCCAGGTCCGGCCTGCTACCGTCTGGGAGGGATCGAACCTACGGTTACGGACGTGAATCTCCTTCTCGGATATCTGAACAAGGACTTCTTCCTGGGGGGAGAGATGGAAGTGGATGTTCAGGCTGCAGAAAGCGCAGTGAAGGACCGGATCTCCGATCCGTTGAACATGTCGATGACCGATGCCTGCGCCGGCATCTTCCGAATCATCAACCAGAACATGGCCGACGCAACGAAGGTCGTGAGCGTCGAGCGCGGTCACGATCCTCGCGAATACGCGCTCATCAGTGCCGGCGGGGCCTGTTCCATCCACGCCTGCAAGATCGCCGAGGAGATCGGGTCGAGTACGGTCATTGTCCCGAAGGCGGCATCCGTGTTCTGCGCACTGGGCATGCTGGAATCCGACATCCGATTGGATAGCGTACGTTCGTACTCCGGGCAGATTCCAGGCCTCGATCTGAAGGACTTCAATGCGGCAATCGCGGATGCGGAAAAGGTCGCACTTGCCGAGTTGCTCCAAGAGGGAGTCGAAGAGAAGCGGGCTACATTGCTGCGCTTCGCGGATATTCGTTACATGGGGCAGCACCACGAAGTCACTGTCGAGATCCCTCACGGCTGCGAGATCGGTGAGGAACACGTCGAGGAAATCACGGCAGCGTTCCACGCAGCTCACGAGCAGCTGTATACCTACTCTACGCCGGAGACGCCGCTGGAGATCATGAACTTCCGGATTACCGCGGTCGGCGCGGTTGACAAGGCCGACATCTCTGCAGATCGCGATACGGCACCTGACGTGTCGGCGGCGATCAAGGGAAGACGAAAAGTCTACTTCGAATCCGTGGGCGATTTCGTGGCCACGGAGGTCTACGATCGCACGAAGCTGGGTCCGGGGAACGTTATCCCGGCGCCCGCGATCATCGAAGAGCGGATCACGACTGTTGTCGTCCATCCCGGCTGGAGCGCTCGAATCGATGGATTCGGAAACGTCATCATGGAGGAAGAACGTTGAAGCGGGAAGAGCACAGAAGGCGAGAGTTCGAAGGAGCGGCCGATCCAATCACTCTGTCGGTCATCTACAACCGGCTGTTGACGATCAACAAAGAGATGGGGATCACTATGATCAACACGTCCATCTCGCCGATCTTCGCGGAGGTCCACGATTTCTCGTGCGCCATCTGCGACTGGGCCGATCGGATTGTCGCTCAAATCGACGGCGTTCCTTCCCACACGGCGTCCTCGATGGAAGCGGTGAAAGCGACGACCGCGTACTTCGGCGACGACATCCACGAAGGCGACGTCTTCATCATGAACGACCCGTACACCGGGGGGACGCACCTGCCTGACATCACCATCATCAAGCCGATCTTCTTCGAAGGAGCCCTGCAATTCTTCGCGATCAACCGAGCTCACCACGGTGACGTCGGTGGCATCGAACCGGGATCCTACTCCCCGAAGGCCACTGAACTCTTCCATGAGGGGATCCGAATTCCACCCGTCAAGCTCTACCGAAACGAAGAACCGATCATGGATGTGGTCGAGATGATCCGCATCAACACGCGAATGCCGAACGAATTCTGGGTCGACATCAAAGCCATGGTCGCAAGTTGCCGCGTTGCGGAGCGCCGTATCCACGAACTTCTCGAGAAGTACGGTGTCCAGACGACGCGCGCAACGATCGAGGAGATTCACCAGTACGCTGAACGGCGGATGCGTCTCGAGATCGAGAAGCTGCCCGACGGCGTGTACATCGGCGAGAGCTACTTGGATTCGGACGGGTTCCAGGACGAGCCGATCCTCATTCGGGTCGCGATCACGATCGATGGTGACGAGGCGACGGTCGATTTCGAGGGATCCGATCCCCAAGTCACCGGGTTCGTGAATTCTCCCATGGCGAACACCGCGACTTGCGCCTACGTGTCTTTCCTGACGACGGTCACGACACCAGATATTCCGCACAATGAAGGTGCGTACCGACCGATTCACATTGTTGCACCGAAGGGAAGCGTCGTAAACCCTGAATTCCCGGCCGCAGTGGCCTCCTGCACGCTGGATACAGCTTGTGCGATTCTGGAAGCCTGCTGGAAGGCGCTCTCGAACGTACTTCCCGATCGTGTTCCTGCAGGATGGAACCGTTGGAACGGACCAGCGATCACGGGAATCGATCCGCGCAGCGGCGGATTCTACGTGATGTTCGGGTTCAACGGGTTCGGTGGAGCGGGCGGGATGCGCGGAATGGACGGACGTCACTACATTGGCGACGGGATCGATCTAGGGGGACTGATCGCCCCCAACATCGAGACCAACGAAATGGACTATCCCCACATCACGGAATTCAACGAGTTCACCACGGATTCCTGCGGAGCCGGGGAATTCCGGGGTGGATGCGGTGCCAAGTATAGAATCCGCATGTATGACGAAGCCCCGAGTTTGGTGATGTTCGGAGACGGCCGCGATCACCCGCCGTATGGCCTGTTCGAAGGGCATCCCGGAGCCGTCAACATGGCATACATCAATGAGGGAGAGCCCGAGGGCTACATTATCAAGGCGAAGGAATCCCTTCAACTTGTGAAGGGAGACGTGTATACATCCTACCCCTCCGGTGGCGGGGGATGGGGCAGTCCGCTCGATCGAGACCCCGAGCTTGTGCGGCAGGACGCTCGCAACGAGATCATATCTACCGAGAGCGCGGAGCAGGCCTACGGTGTCAGATTCAAGCCTGGAAGTTGGGACGTGGATACTGAAGCAACGGCAGCGCTACGAGCGGCGCTCAAGGCAGACGGAAAGGAAGTGCGCAAGTGAGTAAAGGGAAGATCGCGGTTCTAGGTGCCGGCAGCGGCGGTTTCATGTCGGCAGCTGATTTTGGGCTGATGGGATACGAAGTCGCGCTGTTCTCGCGCCACATCGACCGGGTTGCGGGAGTCAAGGCCAAGGGAGGCATCGAGGTCCTCGACATCGACAGCAACCCGACCGGGCAGTTCGGCCCGGTGGCCTGTGCGACTGACGACATCGCAGA
>CAZXQL010000063.1:0-10331 GCA_964643395.1 uncultured Thermotogae bacterium | reverse complement strand
TCTCGAACCGCTCCTTGGCGGCTAGATAGCGAGCATCGGAGAGGTTGCGGAGTCCCGAGCGGAGAATCCGCATGATCGTCTCCGGGTCGCTGTTGGCCTCAAGTCGAGGGAAGACGACCGCGTTGACGCGCGCCCAATCGAGCGGTGCCGTGCCAACTTCCGGGAGATCGATCCCCTCAAACACGGTGTCTTGGATGTCACTGCTCAGGAATTCACCGACTCTGCGATGCAGGTTTCCGAGAATCTCGTACCCATCGAGCAGCTCCAGAATGCCCACCTGCAGGGCGTAGTTGGCGATCATTTCTGCATAGTGGTAGACGCCGACCAGCCGATTTCTGTGGTTGAGCTTGCGGTCGACCAGTTCCCGCCCGAACGCTGCCGCATCCGCAGAATCCGCCATCTCCAGCGACGATGCCGGCGGCCGCTCAGCCAGGAAGACCTCCAGCAGTTCGACGCCTGACATGCAGTCGCCGATCTGCTCCTCCGTATACCCCAGTTCCGTCAGCCGTTCGCGAAAGTCGTCTCGTCTCATCGACCCTCCCTGTTCCGTCCATCACCCTTCCACGCTTGCGTCACGGAACCGTTTCTCGGCGTCGCTGTCATCCTCGCGAGTGATGTGGCGGCCGAACGTCCAAAAGACGATCGAGAGCATCACGCAAAGCCCGGCAACCCCCCACACCCACCATGGATATCCAAGAAGCGACCTGCGTCCGTCGCCCCAATTCCAGAAGTCCATTCCGAGTGCGAGGAGGACCGTGAACGCGGCCACCCAAACGAGCCGTGCACGTCGGCTCAGCGTCGGCAGGTGCGCCGTCACGCGCGGGACGCGCCGCTGCCCCGGGATCCATGCAACAACCAGGACGACGACCGACGAAGCGGCGACGATCGGGATCACCGGGAGCGTTCCGAACGTCGGCGGCCATCCGAACGCGTACGCGACGACCAGACCCTCTCCGACCAGGATCGACGCCGTGCCGGCCCACGCAGTCATTCTCTTCCAGTAGAGCACAGCGATCACGGTCGGAAACAACACTGCCAGTCCGGTGAACGTCTGCGTAGCGAGCACGCGGAACGTCTCCGGCGGTCGGTAGGCGATGGCAAGCCCGATGAGTGCGAGTACGACGACGAACGCCTTCCCCAACCACGCCGGAAGGGGCCGCGCTCCAGGGTCCGACGAACGTCTCATGAGCCGATCGCGAATCGGCTCGCACACGTCTCGAGTGAACATCGAGGAGAGCGTCAGCAGCTGAGAGTCAAGGGTGGACATCAGGGCTGCCAGAGCCGCGGTGAGTACGAGCGCCTCGATCACCGGAGGCACATGCTGAGAGAGCATGAGCGGCAGAATCTGGTCTGCAGATGTACCCGCCGGGAGTGTCGGGTACGAAAGGCGCCCCAGCACGCCAATCGTTACGGGTAGCAGGAACAGAAACGCAGTAAGCAACGGATAGAGCGACATCGTGACAGCCAACCCGCGCGTGGTGCGCGACGCATAGAAGCGCTGGAACAACTGGGGGAACATCGGATCGCAGAGGAACCACAACAGCATGTAGCCGAACCAGATGCCGGGCGAATACAACCCTCCCAATCCCGGGCGGTTGAACAGGTCGGGATACGATGCGGCCAGAGTCCGATGCGCCATGGGGAGTCCCCCGAATTGGCTTGCGATCCAAACGACAGCGACCAACAGCAACACAATCATCATCCCGCCCTGGAACGCATCCGTCCACGACACGCCGCGGAATCCACCCAGGAACGTGTACAGAAGCAGGATTCCTGTGACGAGAGCCGCGCCGGCGAAGTACGGAATCCCCAACAGCGACTCCAGCGCGTACCCGGCCGCCATCGGCTGCATCGCCAGGTACGGAACGGTGAAGGTTGCCATCACAACGAAGAAGAGCAGCTGAAGCCCGCGGCTCCCCGTCAGATGATGGATGACTTCCGGAGGCGTAATCAGGCCGTGATCCCTTCCAAGACGTTGCACCGGGCGTCCGATGAGGACAAACGCGACCGCCATGAACCCGGTTCCGAACGCCATGATGGGATAAAAGGCGTATCCCGATTCCCAGCCCGCACCTGCGAACCCGAACACGGTGAACGCACTGAAATTGGTCGCCGCCATCGTCAAGAACAGAACGATCGCCGACGTCGAACGCGACGCAACGAAGTAGTCGACGAGACCCGGCTTGGACCGCCGTCGGGCCGCCCACCCGATCCCCAGCAGGATCACCAGGTATCCGGCTACGACGGCAATTCGCACGATCATCTTTCACCTCTCCAACGCAAACGCCACCCAGCTAAGGCTGGGTGGCGTTGCCTGACATGCCTCGACCGGAAGTATAGAGCGTGTCTCTCGACAGGGCAACGGAGTTCCGATTGCCGGACCCCGACCACGATGGTGTACTATGGGAGCCATCGATTCGACACCTCAGGGAGGTCGGCATGGCGCGCAAACGCAAGAAGAAACAGAAGCGGCCCGCCTACATTCTACGACTGGCGTGGCACTTCGGGTGGAAGCCAGGACGTGCGGCAAGCGAGATCCTCGAGTGGATCGAGGTCATTGTCGTTGCTGTCGCGCTCGCGGTCTTGATCATGACGTTCATCACCGTGCGCATGCACGTGCCGACCGGATCGATGCTGCCCACGATTCAGATTCACGACTCGTTCTTCGTCGACCGCATCACCTACTACTTCCGAACTCCGAAGCCCGGGGACATTGTCGTGTTCCGGCACACGTGGTCCATCCACGTCAAGTCGGTCGATGCGGGCTCTCCGGCCGCGGAAGCGGGCGTCATACCGGGGCAGACACCGACCTTCGTCGGCGACGAGCATGCCTACACCCAGGACTTCATCACCCAAGGGGTGACCTCGCTGGATGTGGGAGCCGACCTTGTCCTGCAGACGGCGGAAGGCGGGGTGTACAACCTGGGACCGAAGCCGGAGGGAGCCACGTCGCTCAGGGACTTCGGCGTTCATCTCGCGATCAAGCGAACGATGTGGGTCAAACGTCTCATTGCTGTCGGCGGGCAGACCGTCCAGATTCGCGGCGGAGACGTCTATGTCGACGGCGTCAAGCTCAACGGGCCACGGTTCGATCGCTACTACTACTCGAACGACAGTGACTACCAGTTCGGCGTCGAACCGACGCTGGTCCCCGAAGGATACTTCTTCATGCTGGGAGACAACTCCGGCGATTCGTTCGATTCGCGGTATTGGGGATTCGTGGCCCGCAAGGACATCGTCGGCGTTCCGTATCTGCGTGTTTGGCCGCTCAACCGCTTCAGCTTGATGTAGGCGAAAGCCGGCTTGTCGCCGGGGGAGACTAGGGACTCGCGAATCGAAGCAGCTCCGGCGCGTAGATGACGGCCGGGGGGATTCCTCCCGATAGGGCGACATCGATGGCATCCGCCACCGAGGCGGCCGTGTGGATGGTCACGTGATCGAAGCCGATCGCGGCGCAGTTCTCCGCACCAGGCAGATAGGCGGAAGCCATCATCACGACGAGATCCGATCCATTCCACGCCACGGCCTCGTCGACGCACGCCTGCAAGCAAGCATCCTTGTCCAACCGCAAACCGCATCCCAAGCATGTTTGCCCGGCAATCGACACGTAGCGGACGGACGGGTTGAGAGCCTCCAGCCTCCCGCCTTTCCAGCGCTCGTCGTTCAGCGCGTGCAGGAAGTCGGATCCGGGGGTTAGTTGGCGGCTCAGCGTGCTGAACCACTCTCCGAGCAGTGCAACCTGCGTGCCGTGGTTAGGCGTGGCCAGCATGACGAGCGTTCGCATCCCCCCGTCGTAGTGGATGTCCACTCCGGCGGTTGCGTCGATTCCCTGCACACCGCGGAAGTCGCCGATCTCGGCATAGGTTCGAACGATCAGTCCTCCCATCGAGTGTCCGATCACGTCGTATTCCTCGACTCCGAACGCCGACTTCATCACAGCGATCTCGGCCGCGAAGCGCCGCGTGTACAGGAAGATATCTCTCGTCGTCGGCTCGAATGTGAGAGCGTAGTTGCTCATGAACACGTCGCGATGCGCCTCATCCGCCGCCGGAAGGTAGTAGAACGTATGATCCGAAGAGACATCGATCCCCTGCGCATCGGCAATATCGCTTCCCGAGAATCGCTCGGCGAATGCCTCCCACAACTGAGTCGTCCGAAAACCCGGGATCGGCTGAAAGCCATACACGAGCATGACGGGGCGCAGTGCCAACAGAGCCGGCGATACGAACGCGAGGAGGAGTGCGATGGCGAACGCAGCGATACCGGCCCGTCGAAGAACCATGAATTCACTTCGCATCTTCACAGTCCATTCTAGTCGGAACGACGCCCGCAGTGACATTCGCGAACGCTCTGCATCGGTGAGGGTGGACACCAGGTTGTCCCCATGCAGGCCGCGAGATCGAACGTCTTCGGAAGCCACTCCTACGAACTCGCGTCCCGCGAAACGAAGTCAATGGCTTGCACCGGGCACGCCGAGATGCACACTCCGCATCCGAAGCATTGAGCCTCATCCAACGCCGGCTTGCCTTCGTTCTCCACGGGCCGCCATGCATCGAACGGGCACTTCTCGACGCACGTCCCGCAGCCAACGCACCGGTCGACGCGATGCCGCGCGACGTGCGAGGACTCGAGGACCGCGGCATGGTAATCAAACTGCTTCAGCTCCTTCAGGAACCAGCAACAGCACGAGCAACACGAGCAGAATTCCGTGATCGGCGTTCCGGGCTTTCGGAACGCCAGGTGGACCAGACCCGCTTCGTGGGACTCGCGTAGCTTCTCGAGCGCCGTCTCGACGTCTACGTAGCGGAACCCCTCGACGTTGTCCACCGCGCTCTGGCTCGCCGAGTTGAGGGCCAGGCAGGTATCGACCGGCGCATCGCACTTCTTCTGGGTGACACGACAATCACACGGTCCCAGCGCGATCGAAGTCGCCTGCTGCAGGATCGTCCGCGCCTCTGTCATGTCCAAGACGACTTGCTTCACATCGATGTCGACGCGCACGGGAACCGTCGTTGCGACGTAGTCACGGACATCGGGATCTTCGGCTGCAGGTTGCTGCGCTGGCTCAGTCACTCTGCTCTCCTTGGGACAACGTCGAATCCACCGCATAATACCTGAGTCATCGGCAAACTCGTAGTCCATTCGGACAAGGCAGACGGAGCTTTCAGTGAGGAGGCAGCACGTGGAAGGACGAATTCGCTGGGACCAGGAGACGGAGTGGCTCAAGGCGGGGCTTGCCGGAAACGGTGCGTTCCTGGTTGCCAATGCACCCAGCGGGCCCGCCAACCCGATGACGATCGGCTGGGGCCAGGTCGGCATCGTATGGGGCAAGCCCATCTTCAGTGTCTACGTGCGCCCGAGTCGCTACACGTTCGGATGCTTGCAGAAGGCCGATTCGTTCACGGTGAGCGTGCCCCGACTCGGCGAACTGGCCGACGAGTTGACGTTCTGCGGGACCAAGTCGGGGCGCGATCTCGCCAAGGCCGAGGCGTGCGGGCTGACGCTGCATCCGGGCCGGTCGATCGAGACGCCGGTGATTGGGGAGTGCGGCCTCCATTACGAATGCAAGATCTTGGCTCGTTCGCAGCTGGATGCCTCCGACATTGCATGCGCCGACGTCCACCGCTTCTACGCGTCGGGCGATATCCATCAGATCCTTCTCGGCGAGATCGTCGTCGCCTACGTGACAGGACGCTCGATCGATGCCTAGCGTCCGGCTTCGCGCCCTGCGCCCGGAGGACGCGCCGGCTGTGCTTCGTATCTTCAATCACTACGTCGAGCACTCGTTCGCCGCGTATCCTGGGAAGCCCGTGACTGAAGATGCGATCCATCGTCTCATGATGCCGTCAGGCGGTTATCCATCGGTCGCCGCAGAAACCGACCGCGGAGAAGTCGTCGGATTCGGTCTCTTGCGCGCCTACAGCCCGCACGACACGTTCGCCGACACGGCTCTGCTCACCACGTTCATCGCCCCGGAGTGGACGCACCAAGGACTCGGCGGAGAGATGCTTCGGCGGCTCGAAGCCGAAGCCATGACCACGGGCATTCGCAAGCTCCTGGCCCACGTCTCGTCGGAGAACCCGGCCAGCCTCGCCTTTCATCGGAAACACGGGTTCACTCCGTGCGGCACGTTCCATGGAATCGGGCGAAAGCATGGCATCACATTCGATGTTGTCTGGTTCGAGAAAGAGCTCGACTCGGAGCCAGGCTAGGTCCGAAATCGCTCTTCCCGCCACGGATCGCCTCGATCGTGGTATCCACGCTCTTCCCAGTATCCCCGCCGAAGAGACCGGACGAACTCGAGGCGATCCACGTACTTGGCGCTCTTCCATGCATACAGCGAAGGCACAACCAGCCGCACGGGCTGACCGTGCTCGAGCGGCAGCGGATCTCCGTTCATCCGGAATGCCAGCAGACTGTCCGGTCGGGAGAACGCGTCGTACGGGACGCACGTGACGTACCCATCACGCCCTCGAGCGAGGACCCACTGCACGTCGGGGGACGGGGAGACCCTCTCGATGATCGACTGCGTGCGAACGCCTTCCCACTCGACATCCTTGACGCTCCATGTCGTAACGCAATGCAGGTCTCGCACGATACGCGCACAGGGGAAGCTCTGGAGTTCCTCCCACGAGAGCACGCCCGGAGACTCGACGAGTCCCGACAGGCGAAGGCGATACTCCGCCACGTCGAGCGGTTCGACCCGTGCGATGTCATACACGATCGGCTGGTCGATCCAGCGTTGTCCGCGAGGAAGACGCTCATCCATGGTTCCGATCGTAGGGGGCAAAGCACCCCTTCGTCAATCCTCCGCGGCATGCAGAGGCGGATACAATGCAGCCAGCATGATGACAGGCCGTGATCGGATCATGACGGGATCGCAGGCACGTCGACTCATCCGGGATGGGAAGTGGATGGAGCCAACGGCGGCGCTCGCACCCGGTTTCGTCCAAGCGAATCTCGTGGTGCTTCCCGCCGGATTGGCCGACGCGTTCGACGCGTTCTGCCGCCTCAATCCCGCCCCGTTGCCGCTCCTGGAGCGGCTCGCGCGGGGATCGCCGTGTCCCATTCAGTGCGCTTCGGACGCGGACGTGCGAATGGATGTCCCGAAGTACCGCATCTTCGAATCCGGCGTTCTGCTTCGTGAGGTCACCGATCTTGGAGCCGAGTGGATGGATGACTCCACCGCATTCTTGCTGGGATGCAGCTTCACCTTTGACTCGCTACTCCGTCGAGCAGGGATTCCCGTGCGGCACCTGGAGCAGCAATGCAATGTCCCCATGTACCGAACGGACCGGGACCTCACCCCCAGCGAGCCGTTCTCGGGCAACCTTGTCGTGTCCATGCGCCCCATTCCGGAGGACGACATCGATCGCGCCATTGAGATTACCCGTCCCTGGACGATGGCGCACGGGGCTCCGATTCACGTTGGGGATCCTCGACGAATCGGGATCCTCGATCTCGCCCGCCCGCAGTACGGGGACCCCGTTCACCTGCATCCGGGAGACGTTCCCGTCTTTTGGGCGTGCGGCGTATCGTCACACCAGGCGGCCGTATCCGGGCGCATTCGCTCCATGATCACCCATGCCCCCGGCTACATGTTCATCACCGATCTCCGCCTGGATGAGCAACTCAAGGGGGGCTAAGCGACCTTCGCCGGGAGCGCCATCTCTGCTACGCTTCGACGATGCTGCTGAGGAGGTTCGCAGTGGTGCGTAAGATGGAAATCGTGAGCTACTCCGACGGCTACGTCGCGTTCAAGCAGGATTACGTCGAGAGGACGGCGGCCCAGGCGGTACAATGGGCAACAGCGGTCCACAACCGGAGACCGCGCACGGGTACGAAGGAGGATGGCGGATGAATGTGCTGACGATACTTGGCGGTCCACGGACTGACGGGAACACCGATCGACTGGTGGATTGGACAGAGCGGGCGCTGCGGGATGCCGGCCACGACGTCGAGCGAGTCAATCTGGCCGGGCTATCGATTCACGGCTGCAAATCGTGCTTCGCCTGTACCGAACTGACGGATCGCCCCGGGTGTGTCCAACACGATGACGCTCCGGCGTTGTTCGACAAGATCATTGACGCCGATGCGCTCGTGTTCGCGACGCCGCTATTCATGTGGAGCTTCGCCGCCCAGCTCAAGGCGCTGCTCGATCGAAGCATTTGCCTGGTGCAGGGATTCGGCGGACCGGATCATCGTTCCCTCATCGAGGGCAAGTCCGCCGCGTTGTTGGTCGGATGTGCCGGTCCCATCGAGAACAACGCCGATCTCATCGCCACCAACTTCGACCGGTTTGCGCAGTACGTGAAGCTGGACAGCCGCGGGACGTACGTCTTCCCGCATTGCACCGATGTGAACATGCTGCCGAACGCGCACGGGAGCGAGGCGCGTCGCCTGGCCCGAGAGCTTGTCGACTGAGCCTACGGGAAGCGATACGAGAACCGGCCCACGACCGGATCGACCCACCGGCTGAAGTCGACGTACGCCATTCGCACGACTTCGGCATGGGTTCCCGCCGAGAATGCGATGTACTCGTCCTCGGCGAGGGTGTCCGATGCGTAGACATCCATGTCATAGAGGTTGCCGAACGGCGGCATGGCACCGACATCGCAGCTGGGGAACCACTCGACGAAGTCCCCTTCTTCGGCAAGTTCAGCCGGCGCACCGGCCACACTCGACAACGCTTTGAAATCCACACGATGAGATGCCGGGACCACAGCCATCGCCAGCTGCCCGGCAATCATGACCATCACGGTCTTCGCCAACTCCCGTCCAGGGATATGTGCCAACTCGGCGATCTCCTGAGCCGTGAAGGCTCGCGAATGCTGAATCACCGTGTATTTCACGTCCTTCTCGTCAAGAAACGTCTTCAGCTTCTCGATCGGCATCGCTCCTCCTTTCTCCCGCAGGCTGGCACAAGTGTAGGAAAGAGGCGCTCGCTTGTGAATTTCTGGCAAGACCCGTGCCAAAGGGGGCTTGCGTGCATTTGCCAAGCGAATGGTGTACGATACGGCTCAATCCCATCGCCGGGTGGAGAATGATCGAATGAAGCAGCTTGCGGCAGTGTTTGGGAACGTCGTCGCGGTAGAGAATCGACGAGGGTTCATGGGCTTATTGAGGCTGGCCATTCACCCCTTTGTGCGACTCTGGCGGTTGGCGGAATCCCATCAGCTCAATCCCTGGGTGTTCATCGCCATGTCCCTGGCCGGCTATCTCGTGCAGGCCATGGTCTTCATGCCGCCATTTCAGACGCATGCTTGGAAGCTGGCCTTTCTCGTTCTTCTCCGCGTCATCGCGCTCGTCGTACCGATGTACGTCTTCTTCAAGGGCAAGCGGATCGCGGCTGTGTTCAACGTCTCCGTGATCGCGATGTTCATCTTCAACACGACGTGGCACGTCTGCTACTACATGTACGCGTGATCGACTCGCTTCTTCGCGCTTGCTGCGTCCCGGTCGTGCCGCTACGGTAGGTCGACATGTTCTCTCTGACAACCACCGAAATTGCACGCGATCGACATGAATCCGTCAAGCGAATCCTCCATCATGTCGGAGACGGAGGAGGTGAGAAGGTATGTGGTACGGACACTACATGTGGAGTTCGTGGCCGATGATTCTCGCTGGAGTCCTGTTCTGGGGCACCATGATCGCTCTGATCGTATGGGCGATCTCCCGCATGACGCGTCATCACGACACGCCGATGCATTACGGCAAGACGCCGCTGGACCACCTCAAGGAACGCTACGCCAAAGGGGAGATCACCAAAGAGCAGTACGACGAGATCCGGCGGGACCTGGAACGGTAAGAGCCGGATTTTCCTGAGCGGGCTGACCGGCTTCATTGCGACAGGTCGTCGGAATGAAAGGGAGCAAACGTGGACATCGCTGTCATCGGAGCGAGCGGAGACGTCGGTCGGCAGATCTCCCAGCAGATCGTGACCGAGCGGCTGCTGGACCGCACCGAGCGGTTGATCTTGGTTGGCAACGCGGACGGCGCGTCGTCCCGAAGCGCCTACGGACTGGCCGCCGATTTGACCGATGCGTACGCTGAGATTCGTCCGGTGATTGAGGTGGTGCTCGACCCCGCTGCCATTCATGCCGACCTGATCGTGGTGGCCGCGGGATCCACGCCGAGATCGATTCTGGGGGAGCCGGCCATGAACCGCGATAGTCTGGCTCAAGCAAATGCTAAGATCTTCCATCGCTACGCGGAAGCGCTGGCACGACGCGGCCACGGACATGAGATCGTCGTGTGCGTTTCCAATCCCGTCGAGCTTGCGGTCGCCATCTTCGCTCGTCATCTCGGGCGAAGCCGCGCACCGTCTCCAT
>CAZXQL010000062.1:0-10508 GCA_964643395.1 uncultured Thermotogae bacterium | reverse complement strand
GCACGTTGACGGCTGATGGAGCCAGATATGCGCCACTGTTCACGACCTCCCTAGGAGAACGGAACGGATGACGGCAATCGAGTGGCTGGACCATGCCTCGGATATCGGGTTCCGGGCGAGCGGAGCTACGATCGACGTCGCGTTCTGCGAGGCCGCTCGGGCGCTGTTCTCGCTGATGTTCGACATCGAGACGATCCGACCTCGGACCGAGCATGTCGTTCGCGTGGCCGCCACATCACAACGCGGGCTGTTGGTCGAATGGCTGTCCGAGCTGCTCGCGCAACGGGATCTTGTGGACCTGATCTTTAGTCGATTCGATGTGCGCGTCAGCGGCGACAATCGGTCCGGCTTCTCGGCGGTGGGAGTGGCGTCCGGCGAGCCCTTCGACCCGACGAGGCACGTCCCGGAGACCGAGGTGAAGGGGATCAGCTACCTCGGTCTGGAGGTTGCGCATCGCGGGGATGCATGGATCGCTCAGTGCGTGGTCGATGTCTAGGAGGCGACGATGATGGCGAACGGGGAGCTTGTTCCGGTCGGGAACGGCGAGTGGCTCGTGCCGCAACGAGGACCGATGCGGGTCCCTGGAAGGGTCTTCGCCGACCGAGACACCGCGGACCAGTTGTTGGCTGACGAGGCGGATGGGGCGCAGTGGTCGGCGCTCCAACAGGTCTGCAATGTGGCCTCACTCCCCGGAATCGTCGAGGCGGCGATCGGGCTTCCGGACATCCACCCGGGATACGGTTTCCCCATCGGCGGTGTCGGAGCATTCGACATGGAAGAGGGCGTCGTCGTGGTGGGAGGCGTCGGATTCGACATCAACTGCGGTGTCCGCTTGATGGCCACGCCGCTTTGTCGTCAGGCGATCGAGGGCCGGCTCGAGGCCCTGGGAGACGCGCTGTTCCGCGCCGTGCCTGCCGGGCTGGGCGCGGAGGGACGGCTACGGCTATCGATGATGGAACTCGACGACCTGCTACGCAGCGGCGCGGAATACGTCGTATCCCGAGAGCACGGACACGAACCTGACCTGGCGTTCATCGAGGAAGCCGGACGCATGGGTGGGGCGGATCCGAGCGCGGTCAGCGACCGCGCGAAGCAGCGGCAGTTCAAGCAGATCGGGACGTTGGGATCGGGAAACCACTACCTCGAGATTCAAGCTGTCGAGAGCATCCTCGATCGGGGCGCGGCGGAGGCTTACGGTCTGTTCCATGATCAGGTCGTTCTGTCGATCCACACAGGGTCGCGTGCGCTCGGCCATCAAATTGGGCAGGACTACCTCAAGGAGATGTCCCAGGCAGTCGAGCGGCGCGGCGACACCATTCTGGAACCGGAGCTCGTGTGCGCGCCGATCGGATCGGAGGAAGGAGAGAGGTATCTGGCCGCGGTTGCCTGCGGAGCGAACTGCGCGTTCGCAAACCGACAGATGATTGCGCACTTGATACGAGGTGTTTTGCATGACGTGCTCGGTTTGGCGCCGGCATCGACCCGGACGGTCTACGATATCGGGCACAACAACGTGAAGGCGGAGAAACACATCGTGGGAGGGATCGAGCGTCGCCTGCTCGTCCACCGGAAGGGGTCCACGCGAGCGTTCGGGCCGAACCGTGACGAAGCGCCGGAGCCGTATCGGCCCTTCGGACATCCGGTTCTCGTTGGCGGAACGATGGGGACGGCATCGTACGTGCTTCGCGGTACCGAGATTGGAATGGCGAAGACGTTCGGCAGTGGGATCCACGGCGCTGGGCGGGCCATTTCACGCAAGAAGGCGGCGAAGAAGTTCTGGGGGGAGGAGATCCGAACCCAGCTGGCGTCCAAGGGGATTCGGGTCTGGGCTCACTCGCTGCGGGGCGTTGCAGAAGAAGCACCCGGAGCGTACAAGGACATCGAGAGCGTTGTAGATGCCTCCAGTGCAGCCGGAATCACGCTCCCCGTCGCCAAGCTGCGGCCGATCGGCGTGATCAAGGGGTAGTCGAATCGTCGTCCGCAACGGATAGACGATGCTGGATGAACGCGCGCGAGTGTCTGGCAATCGCCCGTGCCAGCTTCTCGGGATCATGTTTCACGGTGTCTTTCCCGGCCCACTTGGCTGTTCCCAGAAGGTCTTGGCGTACTGCCCGGAGTCCGAACTCGTTCGGCTCCATCAGATCGTCCGCAACGGGTTCCGCGGCTTCGTCTTTGTACTTGGCCAGAAACTCGCGGCTCGGAACTTCCGAATTGATGAGCAACTGATCGAACCGTGACAGACGGACATACTCGCCAAGAATGCGTAGATGAGCGGAAAGGGTCAGCGAGTCGGTCTCCCCATGTTGCGTCATCAGATTCGCAACGAGGATCTTCTCGCCCCGGGCATCCTCGATCGCGGCGGCGATGCCATCGATGAGCAGGTTGGGAATGAGGCTCGTGAACAGACTGCCCGGTCCCAACAGGATGAGATCGGCGTCACCGATCGCATCGAGGACGAGCTTGTAGGGACTAACATGGCGTGGCTCGAGCGCCATCTGCCTGATGGCGCGCGGATCCGACGCGATGCGCGTCTCACCGATCACACGGGATCCATCATCCATCGTAGCGATCAACTGAGCGCTCTCGAGCGTTGCGGGGAGCACGCGGCCGCGGATGTTCAGGAAGTGGCTCATGGCCTCGACAGCGTGGTCGAAGCTTCCGGTTGCCTGCTCGAGGCCCGCCAACAGCAGGTTGCCGAGCGCATGGCCGGCCAATTCCGGTGGTGCGGAAAGCCGATGCTGGAAGTACTTGGAGAAGCGCTCCTCGTCGTCCGCCAATGCAAGCAGGCAGTTGCGCACGTCGCCCGGAGGAAGGACGTCGACCTGCTCGCGCAGGCGTCCCGAGCTGCCGCCATCGTCCATGACGGTCACGACGGCCGTGATATTGGATGTCATCTGCTTCAGGCCGCGCAACAGCGTGGACAAACCGGTTCCGCCTCCGACAGCGACGACCTTGGGCCCGCGCTCGAGGATTCTCCTTCGGTAAATCAACGTCGACGCCTTGTCCGAGACTCCCGGGGCGAGGGCGCGTGCCACGGAGCGGACGAGGTGGACGAGCGACAGGGAGAAGCCGGTCAGGCCGACGGCGATCATGGCGATCGTCAGCGCGTACCGGCCCCACCTTGCCAGGGGGACGGCGCGGTACAGGGCCTGTGCGACATCGACGCCGAAGGCATACAAGGCGGCCACGACAACCAGGCCCATGGAGAGGAAGGCCAGGGCGATCCATCGCTTGATCCGTAGGCCGGGAACCAGCCATCTGAGAATTCGATACGAGAACGGTCTCACGGTGAGTGTCCGTTCTTTATGGTGACATCCAGCACACCCGGGGTGGCAAGCAGGGCCGATCGAAGCTGCTCGCTAGGAGAGACACAGAACCGCTGATCCGCAAGGATGACGACGCTCCCCAGCGCATCTTCGAGGTGAATCCGCACCGGCGCATCTCCGGAATGCTGCTCGAGCGCTTCCGCAAGCACACCCAGGTTGGATTCACAAAGCCCCGATCCATCCAACTTGATCGTGACGGCCATCTTGGCCCGCTGTGGCAACTCCGTCAGTGGAAAGACCTCTTCGGCGATGAGGTTGATGCTGCCGTTCCGCTTGCCTGCGGTCACGGTCAGTCCGATCAAGGCGTCCTGCGTAATCATCGCATCTGCAATGTCGAGCACCTTCGGGAAGAACGTGATCTCGGCCTCACTGTCGCTGTCCTCAAGGACGACGAACGCCATCTGATTGCCGCGCTTGGTGTCGATCCTTCGTAGCGATTTGACTCGCCCACCGATCAGAGCTTTCTGCTCGGGCGCAAGGTCCTCGACGCGGCGGAGCGAAAGGCAGTAGAACTGGAGGTTGTCCGAGAAGTCGTCGAGCGGGTGCGCGGTGAGGTACAGCCCGAGCAACTCCTTCTCGAACGCGAGAAGGTCCGCCTGCTCGAACTCTTCCTCGAGGACGCGCGGATCCGGAAGCACGGTCTTCTCCTCGCCGAAGAACGAGGTCTGACCGGTCAGGTACTCCCGCCGGCTGCTCTGCATCAATTCGAGACCCTCTCCCAAGTGACGGAGCAGACCTCGCCGCGAGGCACCGAACCGGTCGAACGCGCCGGCCTTGATCAACGCTTCCAGGGCCTCACGATCCAATCCCTCGTCTCGCACGGAACGGCACAGGTCGAAGAACGACGTAAACGGCCTCGTGCGGGCGGTAAGGATGGCATCGACGGCGCCCATGCCGACGTGCTTGATGGCGGCCAGGCCGAACCGGATCTTGCCGTCCTCGATGGGCGTGAATTCGGCCTGTGACTCGTTGATGTCGGGAGGGAGGATGGCAATGCCCATATCCCGGCACTCGTCCACGTAGTCGGCCACCTTGTCGAGATCGCCTTGGACGCTGGTGAGCAGGCTGGCCATGAAGTGAGTCGGGTAGTTCGCTTTCAGGTACGCGGTCCAGTAAGAGACGAATGCATACGAGGTGGTGTGAGACTTGTTGAACCCGTAGCGCGAGAATTTCTCCATGTCGTCGAACGTTTGCTCGGCAGCCTGCTTCGTGACGCCCTGCTGGAGACAGCCAGCGATGAACTTCTCTCGCAGACTGGCCATTAGCGCCTTGTCCTTCTTGCCCATCGCCTTGCGTAGGATATCCGCCTCAGCCAGGGAGAATCCCGACAGCGCCCGCGCCATCAACATGATCTGATCCTGATAGATCGGCAATCCGTACGTGTCTTCGAGAACGTCTTTCAACGACGGGTGAGGGTAGCTGATCGGCCGATGGCCGTTGCGACGCTCGACGTACTCGTCGGTCATGCCGCTCTCCAGCGGGCCGGGGCGATACAAGGCGAGCAGAGCGATCAGGTCCTCGAATCGATCCGGCTGGACCCGTCGGATGAGATTGGTCATCCCCGAGCTCTCCAGCTGGAAGATCCCTGACGTCTTCCCCTGGCAAAGCATCTCGAACGTGGTGCGGTCGTCGAGCGGAATCGACTCCACGCAGATATCGACGCCGGCGTACTTGCGGAGCGCGTCTCTCGCCTCGTCGATCAACGTGAGGTTCCTCAGGCCGAGGAAGTCGAACTTGAGCAGACCGACGGCTTCGACGTCCCCCATGTCGAACTGCGTGACGAATTCGCCGTCGCCCAATCGCAGAAGAGGGACGTGCGCGGAAAGAGAATCCGGGGCGATCACCACTCCCGCGGCGTGCGTGGAAGCATTCCGCGTCAGTCCTTCGAGTCTCAACCCGATCTCGATGAGCTGCCGGATTTCGGGGTCGGTCTCGCGCAGCGTGCGCAGCTCTGTGACCTTGTCAGTGGCGGCCTGAAGGCCCCATCCAAACGGAATCAGTTTGGCGACGCGATCGGTCTCCGAGTACGGAATGCCCAAGACGCGCCCGACATCGCGCACGACGGAACGCGCCGCCATGCGGTCGTAGGTCGCGATCTGGGCGATGCGCGTCCACCACTGCTCGCCTCCGTACTTCTGTCGAACGTAGTCGATGACCTTATCGCGCCCCTTGACGCAGAAATCGATGTCGAAGTCGGGCAGGCTGACGCGCTCGGGGTTGAGGAATCGCTCGAAGATCAGGTTGTACTTAAGCGGATCGACGCTCGTGACGCCGAGGCTGTACGAGACGAGACTCCCGGCGGCCGACCCGCGCCCCGGTCCGACGGAGATGTTGTTCTCCTTCGAGTACTTGACGAAGTCCCACACGATCAGGAAGTAGGTCCCATAGTCCATCCGTTCGATGACCGACAGCTCGTACTCGAGCCGCTCGCGGACGACGTCGTCCATGTCCGGATAGCGCTTGGCGGCGCCCTCGTAAGCAAGTCGGCGAAGATACTCGTTGGGCGTTCCTGCATCCTCGGGCAGTTCGAACGGCGGGATCATCGACCGGTCGAACGATAGTTCCAACGTACAGCGGTCGGCGATCCGGCGCGTATTCTCAATCGCCTCTGGATACTCCGAAAACAGACTCTCCATCTCCTCGCCGGAGCGGAACTCGTATCCGTCGCCCTCAAACACACGGTGATCCGGATCGTTGAGCGTTCGGTTGGCCCGGATATTCAGGAGCACCTCGTGTGCGAGGCGATCCTCTGCGGTGAGGTAGTGGACGTCGCTGGTGGCGACAAGCGGGATGCCCGTCTCGCCGGCGATGTCGACGAGCTGTCCGCGAAGCTTGCCATCGCGATCCGTCCCGTGGTGTTGAATCTCGAGGTAGAAATTGCCGTGACCGAACATCGCGTCGTACTCGCGGGCGACGCGGATTGCGTCGTCGCGACGGCCCGCCTGCAGCAGGCGGGGGATCTCGCCCGATTCGCAAGCCGAGAGAGCGATCAGCCCCTCGGCATGATCCCGCAGTAGCTCCTTGTCGGCTCGTGGACGGTAGTAGAACCCTTCGGTGTGAGCGCTGCTGACGATGTAAAGGAGGTTCCGGTACCCGGTTTCGTTCTCCGCGAGCAGCACGAGGTGGAAAAAGCGTTGTCCCGGCTTCCCTGTGCGATCCATCCGGTCGCCTGGCGCGACGTAGATCTCGCAACCGATGATCGGCTTGATCCCCCGCCGCGTCGCCTGGCGATAGAACTTGATGACGCCGCTCATCACGCCGTGGTCCGTCAGAGCGAGCGTGTCCATCCCCAGTTCCTGGGCACGATCCAGCAGTCGGGCAATCTTGCAGGACGAGTCGAGGATGCTGAATTCGGAGTGGACGTGCAGATGCACGAACCGGCTTGCCACGCTATCCTCCCCCCTCTTGCGGCCCGACGAAGATCACTCGAACGTCACCCGGCTTGACCCACCCCAGCCGCTCACGAGCCGCGTCCTCGATGGCGGTGAGATCATCCTTGAGGGCGAGTCGATCCTGCAGGTCCTGCCGATCGAGCAGAGCTGTTTGCTGCGCGGCGGCCGTCGAGAGTAGATGATGACGCAACGCAACGATGTGGGCGCCCCGCAGTGCGAACAGGGAAACCAATCCGCCGAACAGAACGATACCGACGATGAGGATCCAGAGGTTCAACCGGACGAACATCCGCTCGAAACGGCTTCCACCCCGCACCGCGGAGCGGTTGTGCGGTCCCCCATCCATGGTCCCCCCGTGTTCGGCTATGCCTTGAACCGCTCAGGCCAAGCGGCCATCGGCAATTCGTATTCTTCCTCGATTCTCAGGAGCTGGTTGTATTTGGCCACCCGTTCGGAGCGGGACATCGACCCGCTCTTGATCTGACCGCACCCGGTACCAACGGCCAAGTCCGCGATCGATGTGTCTTCCGTCTCCCCGGACCGATGCGACACCACACTCGTGTACCCCGCGAAGTGCGCGATGTCCATCGTGTGAAGCGTCTCCGAGACGGTCCCGATTTGGTTGAGCTTGATCAAGATGGAATTCGCGATTCCCATCTCGATTCCCTGCTGCAGGAGCGCCGGATTGGTGACGAACACGTCGTCCCCCACGATCTGGATCTTGTCGCCGAGACGACGCGTCAGCAGCTTCCACCCTTCTTTGTCCTCTTCACCGACGCCATCCTCGATCGAGAAGATGGGGTATTCCTTGACCCAGTTCTCGTACGTATCGACCAACTCCTCGGCGGAGATCGAGCGGATGTCGCCGTCGACGGTGAATTGGTAGGCTCCCTCATTCAGGAACGACGTGGCTGCTGAATCGATAGCAATCGCGATGTCCTCGCCGGGTCGATATCCAGCGCGATCGATGGCCTCGACGAGGAGGGACAGTGCCACGTGATTGTCCTCGAGATTCGGAGCGAATCCGCCCTCGTCGCCGACCGATGTCGAGAGCCCCTTCAGCTTCAGGATCCCCTTCAGCGTGTGGAACGTCTCCGAACACGCCCGCACCGCCTGTCGGAACGACGTCATGCCTACGGGAAGCAGCATGAACTCCTGGATGTCCACGTTGTTGTCGGCGTGTTCTCCGCCGTTGAGCACGTTCATCATCGGGATCGGCATGGCGGCGGAGCGTGCACCAGCGAAGTAGCGGAACAAGGGGAGATCCAGGCTGTCGGCGGCGGCGCGCGCCGTTGCCAGAGACACGGCCAGCAATGCATTGGCGCCAAGGCGCTCCTTGTTGTCCGTTCCGTCCAATTCGATGAGCAGCCGGTCGATGGCGAATTGATCGAGGGCATTCCGGCCGAGAAGAAGGGGTTCGATTTCTTCCTGGACGTTGGCGATCGCCTTGGTCACGCCGCGGCCGTGATAGCAGTGGGGATCTCCATCGCGGAGCTCGAGGGCCTCGAACTTGCCCTTGGAGGCGCCCGATGGAACGGCGGCTCGGCCGAATCCTCCGTCCTCCAGATACACGTCTGCCTCTATCGTTGGGTTGCCGCGAGAATCAAGAATCTGTCTGGCTTCGATGGCTTCAATGAACATCCAAGAACCCCTCCTTTCGAATTCACCCCCTCAGTATAGTGAGCGGCGGCAACCACAGCAACGGACAGTTTGCGCCCTCAGCAGGCGGGATCGATAATCCTGCCAACGAGTAGACAAAGGAGAAAACGATGAAGGTTTCGGAACTACGAACTCGCTACTTGGAGTTCTTCGAAGCGCACAACCACGTGAGGATGCCGAGCTCGCCATTGGTGCCCAACGATCCAACACTGCTGTTCACCTCGGCAGGCATGGTGCAATTCAAGGATTTCTTCACGGGCCATGCCGCTGCTCCGCACCCGCGCGTCGTGACGTGCCAGAAGTGCTTCCGAACGACCGATATCGAGAATGTCGGCAAGACCGCATTCCACCAGACGTTCTTCGAGATGCTAGGCAACTTCTCCTTTGGGGACTACTTCAAGGAGGGAGCCATCACGCTCCAATGGGAGTTCCTGACGCAGGTGCTCGGTGTGGACGCGTCCCGGCTCTGGGTTTCCATCTATCTCGACGATGACGAGGCGTTCGACATCTGGAGAGATGTCATTGGAGTGCCGGCCGATCGCATCGTTCGGCTGGGCAAGGAACACAATTGGTGGGGACCGGTCGGAGACTCCGGCCCGTGCGGTCCGGATTCCGAGATCCATTTCGACAACGGCGTGGAGAGCGGGTGCGGAGAGCCCGATTGTGCCGGCCCGGCGTGTGACTGCGATCGATTCTCCGAGATGGGGAATCTCGTCTTCATGCAATTCAACCAAGACGAGGAAGGCACGCTGACGCCGCTCAAGAAGAAGAATATCGATACAGGGATGGGGTTGGAGCGCATCGCGGCGACGATTCAGGGCGTGGCGACCAACTTCGACACGGATATCTTCGCCCCGATTACGGAAGCCATTGAGAGCGCCAGCCCACGGGCGCTCAGTGCCGCCGATCGGGTCCACCGCAACTCGATTGCCGACCACGTTCGAGCGATCGTGTTCCTCCTTTCCGAGGGCGTCATGCCATCCAACGAGCGCCGCGGGTACGTTCTCAGACGGATCTTGCGGCGGGCGATTCGAGCTGGGGAGATGCTCGAACTCAAACCCGGCGCGATCGCGACATTTGTCGATCCCGTGATTGAGGCCATGGGGAAGACGTATCCGGAGATCGTCGAATCGCGAGACCTCTCGACGCGGTTGATCGCACGCGAGGAAGAGACGTTCCGCCGGACCCTGCGCGATGGGGAGCGCCGCCTAGCGAAACTACTCGACGAGTTGATCCGATCGAACGAAATGACGGTACCTGGGGACGTCGCCTTCGAACTCAACGACACCTACGGGTTCCCTTTGGAGATGACGCAGGAGATCGCTGCGGATCGCGGGTTCGACGTTGACATGCCCGGCTATGAGTCGGCGCTGGAAGAGCAGCGAAAGAGATCGCGGGAGGCTTCTGTCGAAATCTCTGTGGGTGTTGGTGTCTCCGCGACCGCTGACGTCATCCCTGCAGGGATGAATCCGACCATCTTCCGTGGCTATGAGGAGTGGGAGATCGAGAGTGAGCTTGAGAACGTGATCGGCGCCGACGAAAGCAAGAAGCGTCTTGTCTTTCCGGAGACGCCCTTCTACGCAGAGGCGGGCGGGCAGGTGACCGATACGGGAACGATTGAGAACCTGTCTCGACCGGGCTCTGCCGCGGTCACAGCCGTGAAGAAGAACAACAAGGGCGTCTACCTTCACGCCGTATCAATCTGCGACGGATCGTTCGAAATCGGTGACAAGTGCCGGCTGACCGTCGACGCAGAGCGCCGGGATCGCATTCGCCGGAACCACACGGCGACCCACTTGCTGCATGCCGGCCTGCGAGCGGTCCTGGGCGCACACGTGGCGCAAGCCGGGTCCCTGGTCAACGATCAGGAGTTGCGGTTCGATTTCTCCCACTTCGAGAAGCTGACACCCGAGCAGATCCGGGCGGTCGAGGACTTCGCCAATGCCGCCGTGCTTGCCGACTATCCGGTGACGACGGAGTTGTTGCCGCTCGACAAGGCAACGCAGACCGGCGCGATCGGATTGTTCGACGCCGAGTACCGCGGCAAGTCCGAGGTCCGCGTGGTGAGCGTGGATGACGTCAGCAAGGAGCTGTGCGGCGGAACACATACCTCGCGGTCCGGGGAAATCGG
>CAZXQL010000061.1:0-10549 GCA_964643395.1 uncultured Thermotogae bacterium | reverse complement strand
ACGCATCGTCGTGTTCGACAAGACGGGTACATTGACCGAAGGGCGGCCCGCAGTCACCGACGTGATCCCAACGGGCGGCTCGGAAGACGATCTCCTCCGAACCGTGGGAAGTCTGGAGGCCGGCTCCGAACACCCCATTGCGCGAGCCGTCATGGCCGCGTGCCAAGCACGGGGGATCGCGCCGGCCGACGTTGCCGATTTCGAGGCATTGCCCGGAATGGGCGTTCAAGGCACCGTCGACGGGCAAAGGATCCGCGCCGGGACCCGCACCTGGCTTGAGGAGACGGGAGTCGACACGTCGGCGGCATCGTCCGCGTGGGACGGGTTGTCCTCCCAGGCCAAGACCGTCATCGGTGTCGCGCGCGAGGAGTCGCAACTCCTAGGTTGGGTTGCCATTGCCGACCCGATCAAGTCGAGCGCACGGGGCGCCGTGACGCGGCTTCACCAGCTCGGCATGGCCACCGTGATGCTGACCGGCGACGGCCAAGCCACTGCACACGCGGTCGCCGGAGCTGTCGGGATCGATCGGGTTCTCGCGGAGCTGCGCCCTGCCGAGAAACTTGACGCCATCCGCTCGCTCCGATCGGACGGGACCCGCGTCATCATGGTTGGAGACGGAATCAACGATGCCCCGGCCCTCAAGGCGGCGGACGTCGGGGTCGCAGTCGGGACGGGCACGGACGTTGCCATCGAGGCGGCCGACGTGACGGTCGTCTCCGGCGATCTCGAAGCCTTGGTGCGAGCGGTGCTGCTGTCCAAGGCCACCTTCGGGAAGATTCGGCAGAACCTGTTCTGGGCGTTCTTCTACAACGTGTTCGCCATTCCGTTTGCCATGTTGGGGTTGCTCCATCCGCTCATCGCGGAAGCGGCGATGGCGCTGTCTTCGATCAACGTGGTCACCAACGCCAACCGGCTCCGCCGATGGAAACGGATCCTGCAGTCGCGAGTCGTAGAGTAACGAGAAACACCTAACCTTGCTTGGGTTGTGACAGGGATCCGGGTGGCTATAATCACGCCGACATGCCAACGGCCAAATCGACTGTTGGCATAATCCTTTGCTCAATAGGGGGCAGGGCGTATGAAGGTCACGCTATCGGCGATCAAAGCGGATGTCGGAAGCATCGGCGGGCACTTGAGGCCGTCCGAGGCGTTGTTGACGGCGGTCGGGGATGCCGTGCGCGATGCCGGGCGAACGTTGTGCATCGATCACTACGTGACATACACAGGCGACGACGTGGCCATCCTCCTCGTCCACGACCGTGGCGTCGGCGACGAGGCCGTCCACCAGCTGGCCTGGGATGCGTTCCGTGCCGGGACGGACGTCGCCAAACGGCAAGGGCTGTACGGTGCGGGACAGGATCTCTTGAAGGATGCGTTTTCGGGCAACGTCAAGGGGCTCGGACCCGCAGCGGCCGAAATGGAGTTCGACGAGCGTGAGAACGAGCCGTTCCTCATGTTCACGGCGGACAAGACCGAGCCGGGCGCGTACAACCTGCCTTTGTATCTTGGATTTGCGGATCCCATGTACAACGCGGGGCTTGCCCTATCACCGGTGGTGAGCAAGGGGTTCACGTTCACGGTGATGGATGTCGACTACACGGAAGGCGACCGCGTGGTTGAATTGGCCTCTCCCGAGGATCTCCACGATCTGGTGACGCTGCTGCGCGACAACAGCCGGTTCGTCATCGAGTCCATTCGCTCGCGGCACGATGGAGACATCGCCGCCGTTTGCTGCACGAGCCGCCTGCGAAACATTGCCGGGCGATACGTGGGGAAGGACGATCCGATCCTTCTCGTTCGGACGCAGAAGAGCTTCCCGGCTACGGGAGAGATCCTGGCCCCGTTCGAGATCGCGCACTACGTCGCCGGGTTCATGCGCGGAAGCCATACCGGCCCGTTGATGCCGGTTCGCGCACGGTCTTCCATCTCGTTCTTCGACGGCCCGCCGATCGTATCGTGCCATGCCTTCTGCGTGCGTGACGGGAAGCTGACCGAGCCTGTCGACGCATTCGATCATCCCTATTGGGACTGGATCCGCACGAAAGCTTGCGAGAAGGCTCATGCCATTCGTGAGCAGGGCTTTTCGGGACCGGCCATGTTGCCGTATGCTGATCTTGAATACGGAGGCATCACGACGCGTCTGGATGCCCTGGAATCGAGATTCTTCACTCGCAGCCCGGAGGGATGATGAACCCGCTTCAGTTCGAGGACCGGATGTCCAGGATTCTCTACACCGAAGAGGTGATTCAGCGACGGGTCAGGGAGTTGGCGGCCCAGATCACGGCGGACTACGCCGACGATGGGTTTGCGAGCGACGATGGGGGGCGTCCGCTGCTTCTGGTCGGCGTTCTGCGTGGAGCCCTCATGTTCATGACGGATCTTGCACGACGGTTTCCGATTCCTGTCGAGTACGATCTGATCAGTGTTTCATCGTATGGCAATGGAACGGCCCCCGGCGCCGTTCGGCTGGTGAAGGATCTGGAGAAGCCGATCGAAGGGCGAGACGTCCTGCTGGTCGAAGACATCATCGATACCGGCTACACGATCGAGTACCTGCGCCGGAGCTTCGTGGCGCGCAATCCGGCCTCGTTCCGCGTTTGCACGCTTGTCGACAAGGCGGCCCGGCGCGACACAGACACGACCATCGACTATGCAGGGTTCACCCTCGACGAGGATGAGTTCATTGTCGGCTACGGCATGGATTACGCCGAGCTGTACCGCAATCTGCCCTACATCGGCATCCTGAAACCGGAGTACATCCATGCCTGACGGCTCCCCCCTGTTGACCTTGGGGATCGAGACGTCGTGCGATGAGACCTCGGTCGCACTGCTCCGCGGGGAATTCGATGTGCTGGTGAACGCCGTGTACTCGCAGGTCGATCTCCACGCCGCCTACGGGGGGGTCGTCCCCGAGATCGCATCGCGGAACCACGTCGTCAAACTCCCGTATCTGGTTCGGGACGCTCTGCAGACAGCCGGCGTAACGCTTGATGAAGTCTCGCTGGTGGCTGCGACGTACGGTCCCGGCCTCGTCGGCCCGCTGTTGGTGGGGTTGACGCACGGCAAGGGGTTGGCGTTCGGACTCGACGTGCCGTTCATCGGAGTCAATCATCTCGAGGGGCACTTATTCGCGCACCGCTTGGCGTTTCCCGATGCTCCGCCACCGTTCATGGCTCTCATCGTTTCCGGAGGCCACACCTCGCTGATCGATGTGCCTCAATACGGAACGTATCAACTCGTCGGAATGACGGTGGATGACGCGGCCGGGGAAGCGCTGGACAAGATCGGGAAGATGATGGGGATCGGGTACCCGGCGGGTGCTGAGATCGATCGGCTGGCCGCACTGGGGGATCCGAAAACCGCCGCGTTTCCGCGGCCGATGATCGGCTCTCACGGGTTCGACTTCAGTTTCTCCGGCCTCAAGACGTCCGTCGTTCACCACCTCAAGAAGCATCCCCGCGAACGTCAGGAAGATGTCGCCGCCTCCGTGCTGGCGAGCGTGGTCGATATCCTGACGAAGAAGTCGATCGAAGCGGCACGGCGGTTTCATCGTCACCGTTTGGTTGTGACCGGAGGCGTTGCCGCCAACACGCACCTACGTGAGGACCTTACGAAAGCGGGAGCGGCGCGCGACATCGAGGTTCACTTCCCGGACCGATCGTTGTGCACGGACAATGCGGCGATGATCGCGGCGGTCGGGGCGTTCCGGCACCTGCAGTTGGGGGAGTCTCATCCCCTGTCGCTGAAGCCGGATCCGTCGGCGAAGCTGGGCGATGCAGAGGGATCAGGAGCTGCGCGAGACTAGGTCAGCTCAGCCGCGGAATCGCCGGTCTCAGGAGTTGGCTCGGCCGCATCCAGCACGCGTTTCATCGATTCGATCGCGACCTCGAGCATATTGTCGTCGGGCTCGGACGTGGTCAACCGCTGTAGCCACAGACCCGGTTGCGCGAGGAGTTTCACCCACCATCGGTCGTAATTCCTGCCCGTGAAGCGAAGCACCTCGTAGGAGACGCCGGCCACGACGGGAAGCAGAAGCAGACGTGAAAGGATCTTCAGCCACGGCGCCGGGTTCCCGGCGAGAGAGAAGACGAGAATCGCGACGACGAACACGGTCATCAGGAACGCCGTCCCGCAACGAGGATGAAGCGTCGTGTGCTTGCGCGCGTTGTCGACATTCAGTTCCTCGTCCGCCTCGTAGGTGTACACGACCTTGTGCTCGGCACCGTGGTACTGGAACACGCGGTGGATGTCCTTCATCCGCGAGATGAGCAACAGGTAGATGAAGAAGAAGGCGAGCCGGATCAGCCCCTCTACCAGATTGAAGGCGATCGAGTTTCCCAACCGCAACCAGGAAACATTGTTGGTGAGATAGATCGGAAGAACGATGAACACTCCGACGGCAATAACGATGGCGATCGTGAACGTGACGAAGGTTCCGCCCTTCGTCATCTGTTCCTCTTCGGGGAACGCCAGCTGCGTCGATGCGTTCAACGCACGCAGTCCCAGCGCCATCATGTCGTACAGGCGAAACAGGCCTCGAACAAGGGGGATCTGGCCCAGCTTTCTGAATCGAACGCGGGCCGGCAGCGATCGGACGAGGATTTCGCCGTCCGATTGACGACGAACGGCGACCGCTACGCGGTCGCCGTTCTGCATCATCACACCTTCAATTACGGCTTGTCCGCCGATGACCGGCTTCACTCGTCTTCTTTCTTGTCCTTGGCGTACTTGCGGTTGAAACGCTCCACGCGTCCTTCGGTATCGACGAAGCGTTCCTCGCCGGTGTAGAACGGATGGCACTTGGAGCAAATGTCGACGTGCATCTCCTCGACCGTCGACAACGTCTCGAAGACGTTTCCGCAACCGCAGTAGACTTTCGCCTTCTTGAGCTCTGGATGAATTCCCGTCTTCATGAATCCTCCGGATTGGGCTAGCGCTTGGAGTACTGCTCGCTCTTCCGCGCCTTGCGCCGGTTGATCTTCTTGCGCTCGACTTCCCGCGCATCGCGCGTGAGGAGTCCTGCTTTACGCAGAGGCGTCTTGTACTCGTCGGTCACGCCGGTCAACGCCCGCGCGATCGCGAGCCTAACGGCTTCCAACTGACCGGTGTAGCCGCCGCCGCGCACACGTGCCTTGACGTCATACTTGCCAACCGTTCCCGTTGTGTAGAACGGCTGCTTCAGTGTCTTCTCGAGATGGTCAGCTGCACTGAGAAACGGGGAGAAATAGGCATCGGCAGGGCGCCCATTAACGGTGAGCGTCCCGTCTCCCTCGGAGAGATACACGCGCGCAGTGGCCGCCTTGCGCCGGCCGATGGCGTGAATCGCCCCGTTGACTCTCTTGGGTAATCTTCGATCTCCCTGGTCCACGAAGAATGTACACCTCCTGAATTCAACAACCCATGAACGGACCTGGAATGATAGCCAAGGGCCGTGGAACTGTCAACGAGACGCCGCTCGAGCGGCGTGCCTCGGTCGAGGTCTCTAGTACAGCCAACGAACCAAAGACCGGAGGAACGGACTCTCCATGCGCTTCATCATCCAGCGCTCGGAGACGCGCTTGTTGAGAAACGACATGGACGGGAAGCTGTGCTGTAGGAACATGATCTTCGAGAGCCGCAGCCGGTTTTGAATGGCCAAGCCCCACTCGTTGATCATCTCTCCGGCCCCGTGCCCGATGATGCGCACGCCGTAGATTCTACCCGACTTGCTCACGTACGCTTTGACCGATCCAACGGGGATTCCCTCCGCGATAGCGGCTCCATAGTCCTCGTATTTCTCCTCGTGAATCTCGTAGGGAACGTCCGCCGCCTTCAACTCACGCTCGAGCCACCCGACGTGGGCAACCTGCGGGTCGGTGAACACCGTCCACGGGACCACGTACTTCGTGTAGTCGAAGCGGACCGGCCACGGGGCAATGGCATTCAGGAGCGCGATCATGCCCTGGTGCATCGCGGCGTGGGTGAGCAGGTACGCACCGTTGCAGTCCCCGGGTGCGTAGATGGATCGGTGCGTGGTTCGCAGGTGCGAATCGACGCGGATACCCCGATCCGAGTACTCGACCCCGGCCACCTCTAGGCCGAGGCTCGCGTAGTCGTGCTGTCGGCCTGCGGCGACGAGCAATCGCTGGCCGCGGAACGTCTCGTTGTGATCCGTCTGCAACACGACAGCGTTGCCCTCGTAGCTGACGCTTCGGATGCCGCGGCCGTTGTAAACGGCGATTCCTTCGTCAGCGAACACATCCTCCAGGATCTTGCCGGCATCCCAATCGCCGTGAGGAAGCAAGTGCGGGTCCAGGTGAAGCACCGTGACTCTTGCCCCCAATCGGCTGAACGCCTGCGCCATCTCGCATCCGATGGCGCCTCCGCCGATGATCAGCAGGCTCTCGGGAACGGACTCCAGCTCGAACAGCGACTCGTTGGTCAAGTAGTCGACCTTGTCGAGGCCAGGGATCGGAGGGGTCGCAGGACGTGTCCCGACGCAAACGAAGAAGCGCTTGGCGGTGTACGAGCGATCCCCAACCGAGATCGTGGACGGATTGATGAACGTTGCGGGCCCCTCGCGGAGCTTCAGATCAACCTTCTCGAACATTTTGGCCGTCTTGCGCTCGTTGATGAAGCGAATGTACCGCTGCAGCGTCTGGAATGGGTCGACGGGCTCGGGCAGCTGGGCGACGCTCGATAGCGCAAACTCGGAGGATCGCGCGAACATGTGGCGAAGGTGAGCCATTTGCAGCAGGGACTTGCTGGGAATGCAGCCGACGTTCATGCACTCTCCGCCCAGTGCGCGCTGCTCGACGGCCAGAACGCGTAGTCCCATGTTCGAAGCCATCACCGAGACCGCCATTCCCGCCGGACCGAGTCCGATGACGCCCAAGTCGTAGTCGTAGCGCATGATCCTCCCTTCGGGTATCCGAATGCCGATGGATACGGCGCTCCAAGTATACCGAACGCCGACGCCACGTGCCGATCAAGAGGATGGGTCGAATCCGCGTTCCTGGCGCACGGTGCGTTGCGGTACACTCCTAGGCAGCTGCTGAGAGACGGAGGTCAAGAATGGAGAGAATGATCGCCACATGCGGGCTGATCTGCACGGATTGCGAAGCGTACAAAGCGACCCAAGACGGCGACGATGCGGCCCTGGAAGCGGTCGCCAAGACCTGGAGCAAGCAATTCGGCGTGACGTTGACGGCCGACGATTGCTCGTGCAACGGGTGTGGCGCGGCCACCGGACCGTGGATGTCTCACTGCTCCGAATGCGAGATCCGGGCATGCGGCATCGAGCAAGGCGTGGCAAACTGCTCCGAGTGCGCATCGTATGCTTGCGAGAAGCTCAGTACGTTCCTGGAGCAGGTGAGCGCCGCGAAAGCGACGCTCGACGGCCTGCGGGCCGGAGCATGAAGCGAGGCACCGAGCCTCCATGGCTCCGTGATGTGCGTCGTACCGACCGCCGGATTGCGGACACCCAAGCCGCTTGGGAGATCCTGAAGAAGGGCTTGGTCTGCCACGTCGCATTCTGTGCCGAAGGTTGGCCGTACGTCGTCCCGATGAGCTACGGGATTCTAGACGGGAAGCTCTATTTCCACTGTGCTCGGGCTGGGACGAGACTGGAGCTTCTCCACGCGAACGCCAACGTCTGTTTCGAGGTGGAGACGGATGTTGACGTCGTTTCTGCGAAGAGCGCATGTGAAAGCAGCGTGCGATACCGCAGCGTGATCGGATTCGGGCACGCGGCTGTCGTCACGGATTCCGAGGAACGGCGTGCCGGACTGAAGGCGTTGTCCGAGCGCTACTACGGGGGCGATGTTGCGCTTCCTCGAGAGATCGGCTCGAACGCGGTCGTTCTGCGGATCGATGTGGGGACGCTGACCGCGAAAGGATCGATCGGGCCTTCTGCGTCGGACGAATCGTCCATCGCAGCGTAAGAAGAGGGACCCCGCCGCGGGAAGCGACGGGGCCCGACAGGAGTAGGGGAGGTTTAGGAGACCTCATCCAACGATGTCTCCGCGATGACGACCGGCCCGCCGCGCGCCAACTGGTCGCGTAGATCGACCAAAGCGGGACGTTCACGGCCGAAGGCGAGAACATCGCCAGACAGGCGTAACACATACTTGCGTACGTCCTCGTACAACGGGGACGACGATGACTTGAGTACATCGAGCAGATCCACAATATCGGCTTGCAGAGGGAGGCGGACCTGTTCCTGACGGTCTCCGGAACCTTGCGGCTGAGACGATGCAACGACGATCCGTATCCAGCGGTCATTTGTCGGTGCCATCGGCATCCTCCTCTCTCTTCCTACGATGGGCTTCATCCACGAGAACCTGGACTCCATGGCAGACGGCAGCACCGGCGACGAGGAAACGTCGCCACGAGGGGGGCGTCGTGCCTAGGTCGTAACGCAGACGAATTCTCCTCTTCCGTGCTTGCTTCAGTGCGGCGGTTCTTGTTTCTACCATGCTGCTCACCTCCTGGTTCTCTTTGCTGCGACGACCGTCACTCACCCGGCCGTCCAAAACAAAAGCGCAGGCCGAAGCCTGCGTTCTCTTGTCGGACCTCTGTGCGCCCCTGTCTGGGTCTTAGCGGCGCGCAGCGCGTCCGACGACGTTCATACGAATGACGTAAAGCAGGACGCGTCCAACTTGCTCGTGCGCGTCTAGGGGCCACTGCTTCGTCGTCATCATGATGGGGACATTATACGTGGGAGACGGGTAAAGACAAGCGCGTCCTAGAATCCTGATGCGATCTATCTTTCACGTCGACCGACCATCAGATGGAAGGGATCGAGAGGGAAAAGCGAGGGCCTCGGCTTCCGATTCCTTAGGTCCCAACCCCTGGAGGCCCGCCGCCTTCCGCAATGTATGGATAGCATCGTATTCTACCCGGAATCGGACGACCTGCCAAGCGGCCAGACAAGTTCGGCGGGATCGCAAGCGAGACAACACTCCATCGACCGTGGAGTCAAGTGCGATGTCGGTCAGACGATGAACGTGTGCGCGGTCTCGGCGCCGGGAGCCATGTACTCGATCTCGACGCGCGTGATTCGGATCAGGCAGAAGTCAGGATCCTGCGTCCCCGACCAGTGCTCCGTCAGGAAAGGGACTTGGTTGCCGATCCGCTCGGCGACAGCCGGATCTCGAACCATGGTTGCGATTCCACTGACGCGGATGTAGCCCTGGCCGCATTCCGCGGTCAACGGATAGCAGAACTCGACGTTGGGGTTGCGGAGGATCTGGCGCGCCTTGGCACTCCGAGGACTGGTGGCGATCCAGAATTTCTCCTCCAAGTCGAGCAGCGTCACGGGCCTGACGCGTGGTTGGTCTCCCTCAGCGGTCGCCAGGTAAACGCACTGCCCCGGTTGGAAGTGTGCCCAGACCTCGGCCTTGATCTCGTCCAGTGTCCTGCTCATGGTTCTCTCCTCTTCCACGTGTTGGTGCAGCATACCTTGCGCACCTTCCGTCCACCAAGTCAGCGGCTCGGGACACGCGTCCTGTCCGGAGGCGAGTCTCCATAGAGGTCGACAACGACGCATTCAGAGTCGGCGAGTCACCGGGGCATCGATCGCGTTCTCGGCGATGTTGAAACCATACTCCGCGATGCGGAGAAGGCTGTCGAGAGCGATGCTGATCGCGGACGCTTCCTCGGCCTGCTTCTTGGCGGCGGTGTCGCGGGCGGCCGAGAAGAGGCGGCTTTGCTGCTCGCGCAGTTCGAGAACCTGATTGGCGCGGTCGGTATCTCGCTCGACGAACGAGTACACCGCCGACTCGAGGATCTCCTTCGATCCGCCGAACCGAGCGACGATCTCTTGGGAGACCTCTTTGACGACCGGGCCGCTCATCGTCAGTCCGGCTTGTGAGATCTTGGCGGCGTGATCGGCGACGCGTTCGAGTTGATCGGCCACTTCATGATGGTGCATGAACTGAAGGCGCGACATGCCGCAGTCATCCTCGGTCATCAAATCCCGCAATAGGAGGCTGAACTGCCGGGCGACGAGCATCACAAGTCGGTCGATGTCACGATCACGCTCCATGACGTCGTGGGCAAGTTCCTCGTCATGCTCGCAGAATGCGTTCACAGCGTCGGCAAGCATCGCCTTCGTAATGGCGAAGACCCGATCGACGGTCTTCCGGACGGGGAAGTCCTTGATGTTCACGAGGGAGTGGAGAACGATGAGTTGCTGGGTCTCCTCGAAGATCTCGAGGCCGAGAAGCCGCTGCGAGATCTCGCGGACCATTCGCCGTTGTTCGGGACGGATGCGATCGCCGCGAACCGAGATGATGCCGTAGCCGCCGTTGTAGCGTGAGATAATCTCTCGTTGCAAGCGGTCGAACGTCCAGTCGTGCAGGTCGATGACGCAGCGATTGGCTTCGGCGATGGCCTCCGGAGCGATGAGCAGAGCGCCCGAGTCGTTGGGAATCAATTCGATCTCGGACCCGGTTGTGATTCCCGCATCTTCCGCCCACGCCTTGGGCAGCGTGACGAAGTAGGTGGATCCTCCCGTCTTCTGTACTTTTCGTGTGAACACATGGCCTCCCATGAAGCGCCAACGATT
>CAZXQL010000060.1:0-10777 GCA_964643395.1 uncultured Thermotogae bacterium | reverse complement strand
GGACATACAGAAGGGGAAGGGCAGATGCCCTTCCCCTTCTGCACGCCCGGCAGGATTCAGAACATGGCTCCTCTTCGAGGAGCTTGTGAGTTTGCTTCAAAGGACGCTGCAAACTCTTCAGTTCCGAGGCGTCCGGACATACAGAAGGGGAAGGGCAGATGCCCTTCCCCTTCTGCACGCCCGGCAGGATTCGAACCTGCGGCCAGCGGCTTAGAAGGCCGCTGCTCTGTCCACTGAGCTACGGGCGCGGGAAATGCTGCGCATTGTCATGAGTTTGCCGGGCTGGCGACTGTGAGGCAAGTCCATCGGGTACTGCCCCGCATCGCAAAGAGAAACGAACCCACGCGTTTGCGTGAGTTCGTTGTTGCCGAGGCCTTCCGTGGAGCGAGAGACGGGAATCGAACCCGCATTGCTGGCTTGGAAGGCCAGGGCTCTACCATTGAGCTACTCTCGCACTATCGGAGAGGCCGGATTCGAACCGGCGGCCTCAGCGTCCCGAACGCTGCGCGCTGACCAAACTGCGCCACTCTCCGCGTCGGCTAGATCACTCAACGACGACGAAACCGAGTCTCCCGTTCCGATAGATCGTGAGCGTCACCGCACTGCTGTCATTCAATCCGGAAACCATCGTATTCCAGTCGTCCACCGATGCAACTTCTTGGTGGTCGATCTCCAGAATGACGTCCCCTTCGGCAAGCCCGGCCTGATCAGCCGCACTGTCCGACTGGACACTCATTATCACTACGCCATCGGTTGAATTCAATCCGAGCTGCTGCGCAATGATGGTTGAGATGGCTCCAACGGTGATGCCACGGAACGCCCCGGAGCTCTGCCCCTGGCCTTGATACGTGGCCAGTTCGGCTTCGCTCGGGCGGAGTCCCAACGTGACGCTCAGCGTCATGGGCTGTCCGGCACGAATGATTCCGATATCGACGGTTGTTCCGGCGGTGAGGGCTCCAATCGCGGTGTTGAGATCGTCGCTGTTCGTGATGGGCGTGTCCCCCACTTGAACGATGACGTCCCCTTCCTGAATGCCCGCAACGTCAGCCGGATCGCCTGGGAAGACGGACACGACCAGCGTCCCCGTCTGATTGGGGTCGATGCCGTACGTCGAGGCTGAATCGCTCGTGATGGCGGTGTGCTGGACGCCCAGCCATCCACGCTGAATGCTGCCTGTCTCGATGAGTCCCGGCAGTATGTTCGTGATCCCGTTGATCGAGATGGCGAAGTTGATGCCTTCGACGGATATGCCATCGGAGGTGCTACGGGCAATCATCGTGTTGATCCCGATGACTTGTCCAGCGGCATTGACCAGCGGCCCCCCGCTGTTCCCCGGGTTGATGGCGGCGTCGGTCTGAATGAGATCGGTGTAGGTACCGACTCCCGACGGCTTTTCGATGTCGCGGTTCGTGGCGCTGATGATGCCCATGGTCACCGTCTGCGACAGGCCGAGAGGGCTTCCGATGGCGATGGCCCAGTCTCCCAGCTCAACGTTGTCGGAGTTCCCCAATGTGGCGGTGGCAAGCGGAGTCGTGTCGCCTTGCAGGCGCAACACCGCGACGTCCAACACGTCGTCGCTGCCGACGACGGTGGCGTCCCACGTGTCGCCGTTGATGTCAGTGACCGTGATCGTGTCCGCGTTGGCGATGACGTGTTGATTCGTGATGACCAACTTCTCGCCGTTGAACAGAATGGCGAATCCAGACCCCACGGCCTGGATCTGCTGTCGCTGTTGCTGCTGATTGGGCGTTCCGAAGAAGCGCTGATAGAACGGGTCATTGAAGAGGTCGGAGAAGGGATTCGAAACCTGGACGGTTCCACTGACATCGACCCGCACGACGGAGGGCCCGACGGCGGCGATGGCGTTCTTGATGGCCGATTGGCCGGAGTCTGTGATCGCTTGATTCAAGGATGTGTTCTGTGTCGCCGTGTCGTTTGTCGTCGAGCCGGTATCCTGTGCGGAAGCAACGGGCGTCTGCAAGACGAGCTGCCCGGAATCATGCCCGATCCAGGCAACCGTGAGGCCGGTCCCGACGAGGAAGACGAGCAGCACGGCAATTAGTGCAACTCTTTTCATGGTACTACCTCCCGCTATTATGTAATTCGGAGTTTGCGCTATGATTATGGGTCGGTTTGTGAAGGAGGCGTGGCAAACGATGGGCGACGAGGTGAGTCGAACCCGGGAAGCTCGCAAAGTGCGGGTCATCGCCACGTACTCCGGCGGTTTGGATAGCATCCTCGCTGCCGTCCTGATACAGCGACTTGGGTTCGATGTGTTGCTTCTGCATGTGCGGCACCTGTTCAGCACCAATGACGTCGGGCGCCAACGGTTGCGAGCCGCCGCGGAGCGGGCCGGTCTCCCGTTGCGAATCGTCGATGCCTCCGAAGAGCACCTGGAAACGATTCGCCGGCCGAAACACGGATACGGCCAAGGGATGAATCCGTGTGTCGACTGCCGAATCTTCATGCTGACGATCGCCAAGCGAGTCATGGAGGAAGAAGGGGCCGAGTTCGTCGTCTCCGGGGAAGTGCTCGGGCAGCGGCCGAAGTCGCAGAACCCGAAAGCGCTTGCCTTCGCCGCCGATGAGTCGGGGCTTGGCGACCGACTGCTGCGGCCGCTGTGCGCGCACCATCTTCCGGACACATATCCCGTCAAACAGGGATGGATCAAGCGGGAGGATCTGCTCTCCATCCACGGCCGCAGCCGCCATGAGCAGATGAGACTGGCACGGGAATTGGGGATTGCCGACTATCCGCAACCTGCGGGAGGTTGCGTTCTCGTCGAGAAGGCGTACGCTGCCCGTGTTCGGGACGCCTTCGAACATCTCGGCCGGGATGAGGTGGGGATCAGTCAGTTTCGTCTGTTCCGCTACGGAAGGCACTTCCGCATCTCACCGGATGTGAAGCTGATCGTCGGCCGGAATCAAGAGGAAAACGAGTTCCTCACGGGACTTGCGGGAGGTCGTCTCCGCGTCGACCCGCTGGAGGTCATGGGGCCGACGATGTTGGTGGAGGGACGGCCGACGGAAGAGGAACTCGTCGATGCGTGTTCTCTTGCCGCTCGCTACTGCGATCACGAACCCGGTAACACGATTCGGATGCGAGTTGTTTCCGAGGACGGCGAGCAGATCCTGGATGTTGTCCCGTTTCCCGAGGACGATCCGCGCATTGCTGCCTGGCGCATCGGCTAGCTTCCAACCGAAAACGCTATCCGCAAAGACGCAGAGACGCAGAGATAGTCCAACCCCGATTCAGGGGCAAGGTACGGCAACCGCGTTCTCAGGCGAGACGACTTCGGTACTACGAAAAAACCTCACGGGATCCCGATGCGAACGAGGGCAGTCCACTATCATGCAGAGTTTCGGTATTTTGCTCCCTTCATTCGCTTCGTGCCCTCCATGGTTCGTGCGGTTCGGGGTGTCCTCAGCGCCCCTGCGCCTCGGCGGGAGATGGGTCTCGACTTGTCGCTTGCGGCGATTGTGAAGGGGGACAGTCCCCGTTAGCAGCTGATGAGAGTGAGGGCCTCGCTGCGGGAGGCTTGATCCCGATAGAAACTGCCGCGGATCGCGGAGGTCACCATACGCGCTCCCGGTTTCTTGACTCCGCGCAACGTCATGCAGAGATGCGTGGCCTGCATTCTCACGAGAACGCCTACCGGATCGAGCTTCTTGACCAGTGCGTCCGCAATCTGCTGAGTCAGTCTTTCCTGGAGTTGAGGACGGGATGCAGCCACGTCGACCGCCCTGGCTAGCTTGCTAGCGCCAACGATGCGCCCCTTCTTGGGGATGTAGACGATGTCAGCCGTGCCCACGAACGGCAGGAAGTGATGCTCGCAGATCGAGAAGAACGAGATGTCGCGCATCACGACCATTTCCTCGTAATCCTCGTGATACATGACCTCGAGTACATCGGCGGGATCCCGGTCGATGTGGCGGAAGAACTCGGAATACATGACCGCGATTCGGTGTGGAGAATGGGCAAGAACCTCCTCGTTGAGATGATCCTCCCCGATTGCGGCCAGAAGCTCCTTCATGGCACTCTCGATGCGCTTCTCATCCATTCTGCGACCTCCCAGGCCAGAGGATAGATGAGCGGCCGTCTGTCGGCAACCGCGCGAGTCAGAGCCCGCAGAGCGTGAACACTTGAGGAACAATGTGGGCTTTCCTAAACTCTTGTTCGGAACGGAAGCCGATCAGCACGAGTCCAAACGACCGACTGTACGGGGAGGATCGCATGGCAGCTGTTGCGGAGTATCGGGTGATCACAGAGTTCGCCTACTCACAAACCGACGTCGAGCGCGGCTACAACGGGAGAACGCTCTACGTCAATGTCCAGACGGGCACCATCGAGGAACGTCCCGTCACCCAGCAGATGAAAGACGTCTTCATCGGAGGACGCGGTTTCGGGATCTGGCGTCTGTGGAACGCCGTCAGCGGGGCAACCCGCTGGGACGATCCCGAGAACGAGATCGTGATCTCATCGGGCCCTGTGGGCGGGACGACCAACTACCCCGGGTCGGGCAAGTCGATTGTCGTCAGCCTGTCGCCGCTGACGGACAACGTCATCGATTCGAACGCCGGTGGGTATTTCGGGCCGTACTTGAAGTTTGCCGGCTGGGACGCCATCGAGCTGCAGGGGAAGGCGGCGGAGAACGTCATCGTGTTCGTGGATGGCGTTCGGCAGGTCGTCCAGCTGATCTCGTGTCCAGATGCCGACATCAACACGCACGTGTTTGCCGAGAAGCTGATGCGGGACTTCGCCGAGTCCGAGAACCCACGCGACATCGCCGCCATCTCGACCGTCTCGACAGGGTCGGCGGCGGAGCACGTTCGATGGGGGTGCCTGAACCTCAGCTTCTACGACCTCAAGCGCAAGGCCCTCCGCATCAAGCAAGCCGGACGTGGCGGAACCGGGACCGTATTCCGGGACAAGAGAATCGCTGCACTGGTCGTCAAGAGTCCGGCTGTGAGTCCGGCCTCGAATCGGCCGTTCGACTTGAAGCGGATCCAGGAAGCCGGCGCCCGAATCAACAAAGAGATTCTGGAGCTGGATGCGAGTCAATGCGACATGCGCCGCGTGGGGACTGCCCATCTCGTGGAGATCATGGACGAGTACGACCTGTTGCCGACCCACAACTACAAGTTCGGGTCGCATCCCGACTCGGGCAACATCTCATCGCCGGTGTGGCGCGAGCGGTTCGGGCAGAACATGCCCGACGGTTGCTGGATGGGATGCACGATGTCGTGCTCGCATGCGGTCGACGACTTTCTCCTCAAGACGGGCCCCTACGCCGGGACCCGCGTGCTGGTGGACGGCCCCGAGTACGAGACGGCAGCCGGATGTGCCAACATGGGGATCTTCGATCCGGAGTTCGTGCTGGAGATGAACTTCTACTGCGACACGTACGGGGTCGATACGATCTCGTTCACGACCGGCCTTGCGTTTGCGATGGAATGCTACGAAGCCGGCGTCATCGGTCCCGACGCGACGGGTGGACTGGAGCTGCGCTTCGGGAATGCCGCCGCCGCACTGGATGTCCTGCACCAGATGGCTCGTGGGGACGGATTCGGCGTCGTCGTCGGTCAGGGAATCCGCCGCATGAAGGAGACGTTCGCGCGAGAGCACGGCGCCGATCGCGCCTTCATGCAGGACATCGGCATGGAAGCCAAGGGCCTTGAGTACTCCGAGTACGTCACCAAGGAGTCGTTGGCCATGCAAGGCGGGTACGGCCTGGCGCTCAAGGGGCCGCAGCACGACGAAGCATGGCTGATCTTCATGGACATGGTGAACAACCAGATCCCGACGTTCGAGGACAAGGCCGAAGCGCTCCACTATTTCCCGATGTGGCGCACTTGGTTCGGATTGGTCGGCCACTGCAAGCTTCCGTGGAACGACATCGAACCCGCCAACAACGCGGAGACGGCGGAGCCCGCCAAAGTGCCGGACCACGTCGACAACTACTGCAACGTCTTCACAGGCGTGACGGGCAAGGACGTAACGCCCGGCGACCTCATTCTGCAATCGGAACGCGTCTACAACTTCCAGCGTGTGTTCAGCGTGCGGATGGGACTGGGTACACGAGAACACGACGCCATCCCGTATCGATCGGTCGGCCCTGTGACGGAGGAAGAATACGAGTCCCGTTCCGAACGCTACGACGAGCAACTACGGGAGTGCCTGGATCTCGACGCCGCGACGATGACGACCGCCGACAAGGTATCGGCACTACGCGCTCATCGGGAGTCCCAGTACGAGCAGTTGATCGATGCCGTGTACAGACGACGTGGTTGGACGAACCAGGGCATTCCGACAATCGCGAAGCTCGAGGAGCTGGGCATTGCGTTCCCGGATGTCGTCGATGTGGTTCGCCCGCATCAATAGGGGACATCGACGGGGACAGTCCCCTGTGAGGGACTGTCCCCATCCCGTTATCTTTGTGCAGCGGCATCTCCCTCCTCAGGCTCGGAGAGGACCCAATCCCGCTCCCTCATCGGCAAGAATACGAAGTAGCACACGGCAATCACGAGCATCAGCGATGCCAGCCCGATGAGGACCTTCTCCAGGCCTGATGCGTCGATGAGCGCCATCACGACAGCAAGCGAAACGGGCTGCAGCACTCCACCCAGGAACGATTGGATCCCGTTGACACGTCCGCGAATCTTGGAGGGGAGGACCAGCTGAATGAGCGTATGCCCGTAGACACGCCCTCCCGAAACACCGAGGCCGAACAGGAAGAAGACAATCAGCGCACTGATCGGTCCCAGATGGGCTCCCAGTGCAAGAAACGCCACGGAGAACAGGATGTTCCCACCGATCCACATTGGGAACTTTGGCCACTCGGTTCCGATGGACGATGCGACCAAGCTGCCCAGCAGGACGCCGCCCAGCGTCAGGCTCTGGAAGTAGCCATAGCCCTGCGAACCCATCCCGATCGCAGCGGAGACGACGGGGGCAAGGAAGAACAGCGGAGCGAACGCGATGTCGCTGAGAAAGTCCAGCGCGACGACCCGGCTCAGCAGTTTCTCTCGGACGATGTACCGCAACGAGCAGCGGAGATCATAGATCGGTCTCCACGGGCGCTTCTCTTGATCCCGATGGGGAGTTCCCGCCCGACGGGGAACGAAGGATGCCCCAACCGCGCCTGCGAGGTACATCACGCCGTTGAACAGGAAGATGGGACCGGGACCCCAGAGCGCGAGAATCACTCCGCTGAGTGCCGCCTCGACGAGGTTGTCGCTCATTCCCCAGGAACTCAGGATTCCATTGACCCGGACCAGGCGGCCACGGGGAACGACGTCCGGAAGAAGCGCTGTAAATGCAGATGTGACAGGCGTTCCCAACAGGGCCTCGCCGACCAGGAACAACCACAAATGCCACATCTTGAGATCCCCGACCCGGGTGAATGCGAAGATCGCGAAGCACAGCAGGGACAGAGACACATGGAGATAGATCAGGAGGTTCCGCCGGTTGAATCGATCGACGATCGAGCCGGACACCAACCCGGTCAATGCCGCACACAGCGTCCAGACGCCGCCCAAGCCCGCAATGGACAATGCCGATCCCGTAATCGACAGGCCTGTCCAGAACACGGCAATCTGCGTGAAGATGTCGCCGGCGTTACCCAGCGCAATCCCGACGAGGAACGGCACAAGTCTCCGACCCGATAGGTGTTCCTGTGTTGTACTCGTCATCGTCACCCGATCCTGCCCGTACGACTTCTAAGCTTCTGTCAGAAGTTCTATGCATCTTACGGGGACAACCTGGGCGATGCAACCGATGGCCTACGATTGAAATCCAAACAGCGTTTGGCTACAATTTGGCCGGGTGGTGAGATGGCCAAAGAACCTCAAGCTGTGCCGGCCTATGAGGCCGATCAAATCAAAGTCCTGGAGGACCTCGAACCCGTACGCCTGCGTCCGGGCATGTATATCGGCAGTACCGGGCAGAGCGGGCTCATGCATTTGATCGAAGAGGTCGTCGACAACAGCATCGACGAAGCTTTGGTCGGTGCGTGCACCGAAATCGGGGTCACCATTCACGCCGACAACAGCGTCACGGTCACGGACAACGGACGAGGAATGCCGGTCGGCATCCACTCCGAGTCCGGCGTCCCTGCATTGGAACTGGTCATGACGACGTTGCACGCGGGCGGCAAGTTCGACAACAAGAGCTACCACGTATCCGGCGGCTTGCACGGCGTCGGCGTCTCGGTCGTCAACGCCCTGTCCGAAAAGCTGGTTGTCGAGGTCTACAAAGAAGGGAAGATCTATCGACAGGAATTCTCCCGCGGCGAGAAGATGACGGAGCTCGAAGTCGCAGGGAGCACAAAGAAGCGCGGGACGCAGACGACATTCCTGCCCGATTCGCAGATCTTCGGAGAGATCAAGTACAACTTCCCCAAGCTGTCGCACCGGCTGCGGGAACTCTCCTACCTGAACGGCGGGCTGAAGATCTCCCTGGAGAACGAAGCGGCCGGGGTAGAACGCACGTTTCAAAACAAGGGCGGAATCTCGTCCTTCGTCCAAGAACTCGCGGAGAAGAAATCGCCCATCCATCCGAAGCCGATCTACATCCGGGGCCAGGAGTCCGGGATCGAGATCGAGTTCGCGATGCAGTGGACAGGGTCCTACGATGAGTCGATTCATGCCTTTGCCAACAACATCAATACGATCGACGGCGGTACTCACTTGACAGGGTTCAAATCCGCTCTCACGAAGTTCCTCAATGAATACGGGCGCGACAAGAAGATCCTGAAGAAGAGTGACGACAACCTGCGTGGCGAGGACATCCGCGAAGGCCTGGTCTGCATTATCAGTGTCAAGATACCGAATCCGGAGTTCGAGGGGCAGACCAAAACCAAGCTGGGCAATCCGGAAGTCGCCGGCATCATCGGCAGCATGCTGCAGGAGCAGCTCGGCCTCTACTTCCAGAAGAAACCCAAGATCGCCCGTCTGGTGATCGAGAAGTCCGTGGGAGCCAGTCGAGCTCGCCTCGCGGCGGCCAAGGCGCGCAACATGGCGCGCCGCAAGGGCCCGCTCTCTTCAACGGCACTTCCCGGGAAGCTGGCCGACTGTTCGAGCCGAAACCCGGAGGCCTGCGAGCTGTTCATCGTCGAAGGGGACTCGGCGGGCGGCAGTGCCAAGCAGGGACGAGACCGAATGTTCCAGGCGATCTTGCCGCTGCGCGGGAAGGTTCTCAACGTGGAGAAAGCACGTCTCGCCAAGCTGCTCGACAACGCAGAGATCAAGGCATTGATCACGGCCATCGGGACGGGCATCCGCGAGGACTTCACCGTCGACAGGCTGCGCTACAACAAGCTCATCATCATGGCCGACGCCGACGTGGATGGTGCCCATATCTGCACGCTAATCCTGACGTTCTTCTATCGCTATCTGCCCAAGCTCATCGAGGGAGGGCATATCTTCATCGCCAAGCCGCCGTTGTATCAGATCAAGAACGGCAAGAAGACGGAGTACCTGCACACGGACGAAGAATTGGAGGACTATCGCGCCAACAGCTCAGGCAACTACGCCGTCAAGCGCTTCAAGGGACTGGGAGAAATGAACCCGCGCGAACTCTGGGAGACGACGATGGATCCCGAGAAACGCATCCTGAAGCTGATCGAGGTCCGCGATGACCTCGAGGCGGACGAGATCTTCTCGACGTTGATGGGATCGGATGTGGCCCAACGTCGTGACTTCATCTCGGAGAACTCCGACAAGATCACCACGCTCGACATCTGATCGGTCGAGTGCTGTGAGAACAAAGGAGGCACGATGAGAAAGGCAATCGTCTTGGGAATCCTCGTCGGGCTCATCGCGGCGATCACCCTGCCCGGATCGGCATCCGGCTTCGGACTTACAGCCGGCTTCGATCCGACGGGACTCTGGGTCCTGGGCGCGATGACGGAACTCTCGGTTACGAACATCTTCGACGTACGGGCGCAAATCGGATTCGCGACGCAGCAGATCGCAGGACTAATGCTGGCGAGCATCTCGTTTGTTCCTCACTGGGCGATGCCTCCAGTCGATCCGTTTGTGGGCGTCGGGGTCGGAGTTGCGCTGACGCCGCCCCCGTACTCGACGGGCGTCGTCGTCGAAGGATCGGCTGGGATCAGGCTCATTCCGGCAGAGCCGGTGTCCATCGTATTGCAGGCACGCTACCTACTGCGGTGGACGGGAACCGGTTGGACGTCAGGTCCCATCTTCGAGGGCGGCTTCCTCCTCAACTTCTAGATGGGCTGGATCGTCGGGATCATTCTGGGCGGTCTGACGTTGGTTTGGATCGCCTGGAATCTGACGCTGGACGCGTTGTGGCAGCCCACCGATCGTGTGACCGTGCGGCGCCTTCTTTATCTCGCGGAAATCCGACCGGGCGAGCACGTATTGGACCTTGGATGCGGGGACGGGCGCTTTGTCGTGGCGGCGGCCAAGGAGTTCGACGCCTATGCAACCGGAGTTGAAATCGATCCGTTTCGCGTCCTGTATGCCAAGATCTGGATTCGCCTCGCGCGACTGAGCCGACGCGCGCGCGTCATTCGAGCCAACATGTATACCGCCGACGTCTCGGATACAGATGTCGTCATCCTTTTCTTGTCGGCGACGTCCAATTTCCGACTTCAGAAACGCCTGCGTGCGGAACTCAGGGACGGTGCGCGCGTCGTCTCGTACTACCATCCGATGTGGGGATGGCAACCCGATCTGGTGGGCGAGGCCCGCGACGGATACCCCATCTACGTCTATCGCATGGGAGAGAATCTTGGCCAAACCTCTCGCTG
>CAZXQL010000059.1:0-10777 GCA_964643395.1 uncultured Thermotogae bacterium | reverse complement strand
GGCGGGTACACGCGCGTCGTTCGGCTCGGACCCCGTCGCGGCGACGGAGCGGAGATGGCCCGGCTCATGCTGGTGGAGTCCGGCGACTAGAGAGCAGCTCCCTTACTGAATACGCCGACGCCTCTCTTCACGAAGAGAGGCGTTTCTCTTGGAGTTGGACACCAACTAGGAAAGAGGAAGCTCCTCGTTGGATCGAAGGCGGGACCCGAGCTGCTCCAGCATATCGACCGTCATGGACGCCAAGTCGAAACGAGGCTTCCAGCCCCATTCGTTCCGAGCCGGCGCGTCGTCGATTGCCTTCGGCCACGAATCGGCGATGGCCTGGCGGAAGTCGGGCTCGTAGTCACATGCGAACCCGGGGACATGCTTGCCGATCTCTGCGGCCAGTTGTTGCACGGAGAACGACATGCCCGCGATGTTGAAATCGCAATGGTGCGCTAGGGCATTGAAATCCGCGTCCATCAGATCGATCGTTGCCTTGATGCAATCCGGCATGTACATCATCGGCAGGACGGTGTCGGATCGGACGAAGCACGTGTATCGCTCATGCCGAAGTGCGTGGTAGAAGATGTCGACGGCGTAGTCGGTCGTGCCGCCTCCCGGGGGGGTCTTCGAAGAGATGATCCCGGGGTAGCGCACTCCGCGGACGTCCAAGCCGAACCTCTGAACGTAGTACTCGCTCAGCAGTTCGCCGGTGACCTTGGTGATCCCGTACATCGTCGTGGGGCGCAGGATCGTCGCTTGCGGAGCGCACTCATGAGGGGTCTCCGGGCCGAACACAGCGATCGAACTCGGCACGAAGACACGGAGGATGTCCCATTGCCTAGCGAGTTCAAGCACGTTCACCAGTCCGAGGATGTTCACATCCCAAGCGAGAATCGGCTTCTCCTCACCGGTCGCGGACAAGATGGCCGCCATGTGATAGATCGTATCGATCTCATGGTCCCGGATGATCCGCTCGAGCGCCGCTCGATCGCAGACGTCGACCTGCGCGAACGGGCCCTCACGCTCGAAGCACGCATGGGGGGATGGGCGAATGTCCGTGGCGAGGACGTTGGCGGCGCCGTAGCGCTCGCGTAGCACGGGGGTGAGTTCCGAACCGATCTGTCCACAAGCTCCGGTGACCAGAATGCGGCGTGAGATGCGCGTCACAAGTGCCTCCCTCCTACGACCCCGGAATTGTACGTGAGACCATGCAAGATCGGTAGTCGTTCATTGCGAGAATCCTCTCGTTCCACGACACTTACGCGTATCCCGAGATGTGGAGGCACCATCCGTGGCGATCCTACTCGACGTCATTCTGCCTGTCTTCCTGGTCGGGGGATGCGGTTATCTCGTGGGGAGGGGCGTGCGTTCCGAACCCACGATCCTCATCCGCGTTCTCTTCTACTTGCTCGGTCCCGCGTTGGTCTTCCGTTCGATCTATACGGCGGCCATCTCCGTCGGAAGTGCCGTGTCGGTCGGAGCCTTCGTCGTGCTCCTTCAAGTTGCGATGTTCTCCCTATCGCGAGTGATCGGCAGGATCCGGCGGTGGGACGAGGACACACAAGCGGCGGGATCGCTCGTCTTGACGTTCGCCAATTGCGGCAACTACGGACTGCCGGTCCTGCTGTTCGCATTCGGCGATCAGGGTTTCGCCTACGGCATCCTGTTCGTCCTGGTCTCGGTGCTGATGCAAGCCTCGCTGGGCATCGGGGCGGCCTCGTGGCACAAGGGAATGCCGTGGACCCGCGGGCTGGCGCGGATCGCCAAGACGCCGTACCTGTATGCGTTCCTGTTGGCGGTGCTTCTTCGCATGACACATGCCGATCTGCCGACCAGCATCGATCGCGCGGTCGACCTGATGGCGACGGCGGCGATCCCGGGGCAGCTTCTTCTGTTGGGAATCCAGCTCTCTCGGGTTCGATTGCATCACTTCGGCGGGGACTCGCTGCTCCTCAGCGCGATCAAGCTGACGATTCCGCCGCTCCTCGGCTGGGGACTCACGGCGCTTCTTGGCGTGGACGGTCTGCTTCGCGCCGTCCTGATCGTCGAAGCGGGCATGCCGAGCGCCGTGAATGCGTTGATTCTGGCGACCAACTACCGCAGAAACACGGAGCTGGCCGCGACGACCGTGTTCGTCTCGACCCTGCTCAGCCTGGGGACCGTCACATGGTTGCTGGTCCTCGTGAGATAGGATTGCGGGTCTACGAACGACAACCTATACTGGTGCGACTGTGGCCAAGGCAATTGGAATCGACATCGGCGGCACGTTCATCGATCTTGTCATCTCCGACGAATCCGGCCTCCAGATGCTCAAGTTCCCCTCGACACCCGAGTCTCCGGAGCGCGGCGTCCTGGATGCCCTCAACAAACTGATCGATGCAAGACGGATCGATCCGCCGGCAGTGGCTCGCATTGCCCACGGTTCGACGGTGGCGACCAACGCCCTCCTGGAAGGCACGTGGGCACGGACCGCTCTGGTCACGACCGAGGGATTCCGAGACGTCTTGGAAATCGGCCGGCAGAATCGGCCGCGCCTATATGACTTGAACGTCGAGCGACCGGACCCCGTCATCCCGCGCGATCTGCGCTTCGAGTGCCGTGAACGGATCGACGCATCGGGTGCCGTCGTGTGTGCGCCTTCGGACGATGACATGCGTGCGCTTGCCCGTCGCATCGCGGAGGCGGGCGTCGATGCGGTTGCCGTGGTCTTTCTCTTCTCGTACCTCAACGCCGACCACGAGCGAGCGGTTCGTGACGCGCTGCGTGACGCGCTGGATGCTCCGATCACGTTGTCCAGCGACGTCCTTCCTGAGTTCCGCGAGTACGAGCGAACGTCCACGACGGCCGTGTGCGCGGCGTTGCGCCCCGTCATCGAGCGGTACATGCAGGGCCTGGCCGACAGTTCGGCAGAGGCCGGATTCGCGCCCGAATGGCAGATCATGCAATCCAATGGGACGGTCATCAGTGCGGATCAGGCACAGCGGGAGCCCGTCCGCATCCTGCTGTCCGGTCCTGCGGCCGGCGTCCAAGGGGCCAAGGTCGTCGGCCAGCGTGCCGGGGCACCCGATCTGGTGACGCTGGACATGGGAGGAACCAGCTGCGACGTCGCGCTCATCCGCGGCGGACGGATCGGGCAGACAACGGCGGGCGCGGTCGGACATCATCCCGTCGCCGTCCGCATGAACGAGATCCACACGATCGGCGCCGGCGGCGGAAGCATCGCCTGGATCGACGCGGGCGGAGCGTTGCGAGTCGGTCCCAAGAGCGCTGGCGCGGTGCCGGGGCCCGCGTGCTACGGGCGTGGAGGAACGCAGCCGACGGTCAGCGACGCCCATGCCGTGCTCGGGCACCTGCCGATCCACGCCGCACTGGGCGGACTGAAGACGCTCGATGTCGAGGCAGCGCGTGGCGCGATGGGGACCGTTGCCAGCCGGTTGAGGTTGTCCATCGAGGAAGCTGCGTTGGGGATTCTGGACATTGCCGATGCGGCGATGGAGCGCGCCGTCCGCGTTATTTCCGTGGAGAGGGGCTACGATCCGCGGCAGTTCGCCCTGCTCGCGTTCGGGGGAGCCGGTCCGTTGCACGCCGTATCGATTGCCGACCGGCTGGCGATTCCCCACATCATCATCCCGGCGGCGGCTGGCGTTCTATCGGCATTGGGACTGCTCGCCAGCGAGACCGGGCGCGACTACGGTCAGACCGTCCTCCGCCCGATATCCGACGTGTCTGCCGACTGGATCACGCGGTTGCTGCAGAGGATGGAAGTTCAAGGCGTGCGCGATCTGAAGGCCGAGGGCGTGGACGAGTCCCTCGTGCGATGCAGCGTGTCCGCCGACCTGCGCTACCGAGGCCAATCCCACGAACTCAACATCGGCCTCGATTCGGGAACAAGCGTCACGAACGCGATCCTGGGGAAATGGGTGGAGGCATTCCATCGTGATCACGAGGCGAAATTCGGGCACGCATCGCCCGAGGGAGGTGTGGAGCTGGTCACGTTGCGCCTTCGCGTCACGGCGCCGGCCGTCGACACGGATCTGCGTTTCCGGTTCGAGAGTGCGCGCGGCGAGCCGACCCATGCGCCCGTGTGGTTCGATGCAAGCGGCCCGGTCGATGCGTCCATCGTCGATCGTCGTGGCTTGGATCCGCGTGCCTCCGTGCGCGGGCCGGCCGTCTTGTGGGGGCCGGACGCCACCCTTCTGGTCCCTCCGGACGTGAGCGGGCATTGCGACGACGTTGGAACGATCGTCTTGGAGAGAACATGAGCCGCAACGCTGAACGGATCGACGCAATCACACTGGAGGTCCTGCGAAACGCGGTTGCCGCCATCGCGGATGAGATGAATGCCAATCTCGTCCGAACGGCCTATAGCCCCAACATCAAGGAGCGGCGCGACTGCTCGTGCGCGGTGTTCGACGCAGCGGGACGGATGGTCGCTCAAGCCGAGTCGATTCCCGTTCATCTGGGAGCGATGCCATATTCGGTCGAAGCGGCGATCCGGCATGTGGGAGATTCGTGGAAACCGGGAGACATCGTCGTGCTGAACGATCCGTTCGCGGGTGGCGCTCATCTGCCCGACATCACCTTCGTGGCACCCGTGTTTGCGGACGACCGACTCCTGGCGTTCGTGGCCAACCGCGCGCACCACGCCGATGTGGGCGGCAAGGAGCCCGGCAGCCTTGCCGGCGACGCCGTCGAGATCTATCAGGAAGGGCTCCGGATTCCGCCGGTTCGGCTGTGGTCGGAAGGGAGTGTGAACGACGATCTCCTTCAACTCATTCTCACGAACGTCCGAACGCCGGACGAGCGGTGGGGGGATCTGCGAGCGCAGCGAGCAGCGTGTGTCACGGGAATCGACCGTCTGCATGCGTTGGCCTCTCGCGTCGGTGAGTCGACGCTCCGCGAAGCTATGGACGCGGTGCTGGCGTATTCGGAGCGACGCATGCGTGCGTGCATCGAGCGACTTCCCCGGGGCGAAGCCTCGTTCGATGATGTGCTCGACGATGACGGGATTACCGATCATCCGATCCCGATTCGCGTCCGTGTGTGCATCGACGAAGATCGGATTCGCGTCGACTTCACCGGCACGGCAAATCAGGTCCACGGCCCGGTGAACGCCGTCCTGGCCGTGACGGCCTCAGCCACGTACTACGCTGTTCGCGCTTTCACCGATCCGGAGATTCCGCCCAATGCCGGCTGCTACCGCCCCATCGACATCATTGCGCCCGAAGGGAGCCTCGTCAACGCCGTTCCTCCTGCGCCGGTGGTGGGAGGAAACCTGGAAACGTCCCAGCGAATCGTGGACGTAGTCTTGGGTGCGCTGGGGAGAATCGCTCCGGATCGAGCGCTGGCCGCGTGTCAAGGATCGATGAACAACGTCGCCCTCGGTGGGATTGATGTCCGCACGGGCCGGCCGTTTACGGTGTACGAGACCATTGCCGGCGGGTTCGGCGCTCGCCGGGACCGTGACGGCATCGATGGGATTCATTCCCACATGACGAATACGTTGAACACGCCCATCGAAGCGCTCGAGGCCAGCTATCCGCTGCGTGTGGAGCGGTACGAACTGATCCCAGGAACGGGAGGGGCGGGAGAATACCGCGGCGGGCTGGGCATCCGTCGGGACATCCGGTGCCTGACCGATGAGGCACGCGTATCGTTCTTGACGGACCGTAGAACGACACGCCCGTACGGGATTGCCGGTGGCGAACCGGGCGCGACGGGACGGAACGTGCTCGTCCGCGATGGTGAGAGCATCGACCTGCCGTCCAAGGGGACGGCAACGCTGAAACGCGGTGATGTCATCAGCATCCGAACGCCGGGCGGGGGAGGGTACGGGCCCCCCGAGGGGCGATCGAGCGACCTGCGGCAGAAGGACGTCCGGGAGGGCCGGGCGTAGCGCGGCGGGCAATTTCAGATTCTACGCCGTTGTCGGGTATACTGAATTACTGAAGAGCGCATGGAGTGCTCCTATCTATCGCGGCCGAGTGCCGCGCAACCGAAGCTGTCGAAGTCGATTGAAACACCGCTGGGGCGGAAACGTTCGTCCCACTATGCATCGAATCCGTCAACCGAAGAACGAGGGAGTGATGGGGTCCCGTCGCGTTGGGATCCGCGATCCCCCTCCACGTTGACACAAGGAGGTGATCATGAAGCGAGCGCAACAGGAGCGCGTGGCGAAGCATGACAGTCTATGGGAGGGTGTCGAGGCGCTACGTGACGTCCTCGAACGTGCGGAAACTCTGGAAGAGGCGCGGGATACATTCCTGGATGCCCTGCACGATATCGAGACGGATGCTCTGTCGAATCGCGTGGTCGAGAGCCGATTGGAGTTTCGTAGTCAACTCGATGCCATTCGTGTGCTGAAGGACTTCCTCTCGCCCGACAACGAGGCGCTGGCGGGGCACAGCACGCTGCAAATCCTGTGGGATCTGTCGCGCGGGGCCGACGTCGAAGTCGGGACCGGGTTTCTCAGGGAGATCCGGCATCTCTTCCTCGCCCTGCAGGCAGAGACGGGCTTGGGCACGGGATGGATGGCCAAGGCCGACGAACTCGGCGAACGGTTCTTCGACGAACTCCCATTGTCCGGGCGACGAGCTGCAGTGCGTAGGTCGCGCGTGCTGGACGGAATGAGCCGACGATCCCGCGAGGGCGTCGAACGATTTCCCAGCGGACTGGACGACGATGTCGTGGAGGAGCGCGCAAGGAATCGCAATCTGGTCTTGGAACACTTCGGTGCGTCTGAGGGCGAGTGGCAGGATTGGCGATGGCAAGCCGACCATGTGCTGAAAGGGCCTGACGGTGCGCGAACCCTGGAGGCGCTCGTACCGCTCAGTGCCGACGAGCGACAAGCGGTCCGTGACGCTGTAGGAGCCGGCGTTCCGTGGGGAATCACTCCGTACTACCTGTCGCTGTTCGACTTCTCGTCACCCGATCGAACGCGGGACGGACAGGTGCGGTCTCAGGTCATTCCGACTCCCCGGCTGACCCGGGCGATGATCTCCCACGTCACGGACCGATCGACGGCGCTGGACTTCATGGAGGAGCATAGTACGTCGCCGGTCGATCGGATCACGCGCAGATACCCGCACGTGGCCATCCTCAAGGCGTGCGGAACGTGTCCGCAGATCTGTTCCTACTGCCAACGCAACTGGGAGATCGACGACGCGATGATGTGGGATCATATGCCGAGTCCGGCGGATCTCGACCCGGCTCTCGACTGGTTCGCTGCGCACCCCGATATCTACGATGTTCTAGTCACCGGGGGAGATCCGCTCATCCTCCCTGACGACGTGCTGTTCTACCTGCTGGATCGATTGGCCGAGTTCCCGCATGTTCGCCACATCCGAATCGGCACGCGGCTGCCGGTGACGATGCCGATGCGAATCACGGACGAACTGGCCGAACGGCTCTCCACGTACGTCGAGCCGGGCCGCCGCAACCTGTCCGTGGTGACGCACATCGAGAGCGCGTTCGAGGTTACGCCCGAATTGTCGCAGTGTGTGACGCGACTCAAGCGCCGCGGAATCACTGTGTTCAATCAGCTTGTGTTCACCGTGCAGGCGAGCCGCCGGTTCCAGACCGTCGCCACTCGAATCGCCCTCAATCGTGCCGGGATCGTTCCCTACTACACGTTCTACACCAAGGGGAAGAGCGAGCATCGGGACTATCTCGTCCCGCTGGCCCGCGTTCTCCAGGAACGCAAGGAGGAAGCTCGGCTCCTACCCGGAATCCTGCGAACGGATGAGCCGGTCTTCAACGTTCCGCGACTGGGGAAGCACCACCTCCGCGCCCGGCAGGACCGCGAGTGGATCGGTCTCGGCCGCGACGGACGGCGTGTCTACCTGTTCCATCCTTGGGAAAAGGGGATCGCCCCGGTTGAGCCGTGGGTCTACGAGGATGTGCCTATCCACGACTACCTCCAGCGGATGAAGATACTTGGGGAAGATACGAGCGAGTACGCCAGCATCTGGTACTACAGCTAGTCTAGAGAGCGGCGGGAACGGGTTCGGTCGTCAGCGCGGCCTCCCAGTCGAACGAATAGGTGGTCCCATCGATCGACTGCGTCCCCTGTCCGGACATGGAGGTCTGGCTGTACTGCCCGTTGATGCGGAATTCCACCGTTGGTTCCGGATTGATGTTCGGATTGGTTCCGCGGGCGACCAGCGACATGTTGACGGCGCGCGCGCTCCCCTGGACGATCGGCAGGTCAAACGTGAGGGATCCATGGCTGACCAACGTGACCGTCCCGGTCAGCTCGTGATTCTCATGCGTCAGATCGAGCACGACCGGATAGGCAATGCCGGTCGCAGGTCCCGATGTCCATTCCATCGTGCCCACCCACGTTCCTGTGATGTTGATCGGGGTTGAGACGAAACACCCCGAAAGGAAGAGACACGCAAACAACGCGACCCGGACGACGAGCGCCTTCTGCCCTCTGCTCATGATCCACCTCGACAGGATGGTGACAGAAACGCGATCGCGATGTCGCGACTCCGGTGCTGTCTCAACGGGACGCCGGACACCCGCTGATCGGGGACCCTCCGTGCGGTGGCGCATGTATACTATCGGCCGGAGGTCCGAAGATGCCCGAACTGCCCGAGCTGGAAGTCCTGTGCGAGGTTCTTTCCGATCGCGTCGTCGGCCGGACGATCCGTGGCGTGGCCGTGCTTCACCCGGGGCTTCTCAAGACCGTGACGCCGGCCCCGGACGACCTCGCCGGCACGTCGTTCGGCGAGATCTCGCGACGCGGCAAGCATCTGATCTTCAAGACGGACAGTGAACTCTACGCTGTTCTCCATCTGATGCTGGCCGGTCGACTTGTGCTGAGCCGATCGGATACCAAGCACACCAAGGCGACGGCGTGCGCGATCTCGTTCGAGGGCGACGAGGATCTGCGCGTCATCGAGAACACCAGCATCCACCGTGCCCGCCTGCACATCGTGCGGGATCCTGCCGACGTCCCTTCGATCGCACGCGCCGGCGTCGAGCCGCTGTCGGAGGCGTTCACGCTCGACGAGTTGACGAAGCATGTCATGGGTCCGAAACGGCAGCTGAAGAAGCTTCTGACCGATCAGACGATCATCGCCGGGATCGGCTCGGCGTACGCAGACGAGATCCTGTTTGACGCGCAGCTGTCGCCGATTCGGTACGGGCCGACGCTCGATGCCGAGGAAATCGAGCGGTTGTACGAATCGGTTCGATCCGTCCTCCGCGAGTCGATCGACGAGATCCGGAAGCTCGCCGGAGGCGCGACGTTGGCTCCTCACGATCGGCCGTTCGCCCGCGTGTACAAGAGGACAGGGCTACCGTGCGTCCGTTGCGGAACGCCGATCGCCGAGATCCGCTACGCGCAGACGAAGACGTACTACTGCCCGAGCTGTCAATCCGGCGGGAAGACGATCAAAGATCGGCGCAGCTGGCTCACGCGGTGAACCGGAATGCTTGCATTCCGGTTCATACGAGAATGCTTTGCATTCTCGTGTTGGTGCAGCACTCGAACTCTTGTCCTGGTGGGACGCTTGCGTCCCGGCTCGCAGATGACAATCTCCAAGTGTGAGTGTCTGGTGCCCGTTGCGAATGCTGCTCTAGCAAATGCGGGGGACGGGATCGCCGAGCGGCATGTCGAGGAAGCGGCGTCCGCCGACCTCGGTCGTCAACACGACGCGTCCCGGGTAGTCGGTACCGACGTGACCGATGATCGCCGCATCTCGTCCCAATGCATGTGCGCGCAGAGCTGCTAGGATCCGCTCGGCCGACTCGGGAGCCACGACGAGGACGGCTTTGCCCTCGTTGGCCACATCGAACGGCGAGATGCCCAGGATCTCGGACAACCCTCGCACTGAATCGCGGACCGGAATCTCTGCCTCGACGACCTCGAACGTCGTATTCGACTTGCGCGCCATCTCGTTGAGGGCCGCGGCCACGCCCCCGCGGGTCGGGTCTTTCATCGCATGAATGCCGCCGAGCGGCAGAACCGTTCGGATCATCGGCCACAGAGAGGCGACGTCCGAGCGGAGTTCGGTCTCCAAATGAAACTCCTCGCGAGCCGCCAGGAGCGCCATCCCGTGATCGCCCACGGTTCCTGAGATCAGGATGATGTCGCCCGGCCCGGCCCCCGCGTCGCCGATCGCGGTGGGGTCGGCGATCCCGATCCCGGTCGTGTTGACGGCGATCCCGTCCAGCTCACCGGGTCCCATGACCTTCGTGTCGCCGCAGATCAGAGGGACTTCCGACTCGGAAAGCACGTCGGCGAACGACGCGAGGATCCGGTCGACGTCGCGAATCGCGAATCCCTCTTCGAGGATGACGGCCAGACTCATCGCCAACGGGCGCGCGCCCATGACGGCAAGATCGTTTAGCGTCCCGGCGGCGGCGAGGGTCCCGATGTCGCCACCGGGGAAGAAGATCGGCTTGACGACGTGGCTGTCCGTCGTCATCACCAACTCGCCGGAGGATGGGAGCTCGATCGTCGCTCCGTCATCCATGTCTGCGAGACGGATGCGCCCTGCCGCAAGATCCTTGAATCGAGGTACCACGTGCTCCGCCAACAGCTGTCCCATCAACTCGCCACCAGCGCCGTGCAGGGGGGAGATCCGATCCGATTCGTTCGTCATAGCTGCTCGCGGCCTCCGTAGCGGAACCAGATGCTGCAGGCTCCTTCCGTCCCAACCATGCACGGCCCAACGGGCGACAACGGCGTGCATCGCGCCCCGAACAACGGGCAGTCTCCCGGGGTTGCGCGCGCGGTGAGAACGTCGGCGCATCGGCACCCGGGGATCTCCTCCTCGCCGGT
>CAZXQL010000058.1:0-10803 GCA_964643395.1 uncultured Thermotogae bacterium | reverse complement strand
AACTCGGGTCGTCGGCGTTCCCATCGGGCCGTCATCTCGGGAAGCATCTCGAGGACGAAGTCCGAGAAGACCTGCAACTCGATCAGTCTCATTCTTGCGTCGACCGGTTCACTCTTCAGGAGTTCCAGGCCTTCGTCGACCAGCCTAAGGTGTTGCTGGACGTGCTCCGGACGGGTCGTCAAGAGGTCGTTCCACAAGTTCTCACGCAGCCTGTAGTAGTGACGGCGTTGACCGGGAAGGCTCATCCGCTCCACAAACCTCAACTGGACGAGCAGCTGCGTCGTCATGCTGATCGATCCCTTGCTCGCTTGAAGCAGGTTCGCCAGTTCATCGTGAGAGAGATAGGGCGGCGTGCAGACCATCAACGCACCGATCACGCGCCCCGCCATCGGCGGGAAACCGTGTTGCTCGATGATATCCGCCGACCTTTCGATGAATCGGCGGAGCCCCTCGTCATTGCGATCCATGCGCGCTCCCTCCGTGCAAGGGGGGGCAGTATACGAAGCTCAATGAGTTCAGTCAAATCTGAAACTTATGAACAATGTGTGCATTGTTTACGGCCGAGACAAGAGAGCACATCGCCTATCGAGCCCGAGCAAGGATCAACGTCGCGATCAGCGGGCGCTCGATGATTCCGCCGTGCGCCTCGACGATGTCGCGAACGGCGTCGAACAACAGGCACCTGTCCGACTCCGGCAGTACACGATGATCGGAGAACGATTCCAGGAGCTGCAGGTATCGACCGGTCGTGTAGGACTCCGCCCACGCGTGACGCCACGTCGAGGGCTCCGAGAACTGCTCGTTGCTCCGAACCGCATTCACGATGCGGCGGACCGTCTCCTCGAGCGTTCGTTGGTCGCTGGAACCGTCGGCGCGAGGGAAATACAGCCGATAGGCGTCTGCGAGATCGCGGTGGATCGGCGTATCGCTTCCTGGGAACAGATTGTAGATCACGGCCAGATGCCCTTTCTCGCTCAACAGCCGGTGGATCTTGGGTAGTCCGACGCACGGGTCGATCCAATGGAATGCCTGCGCACAGGCGACGATGTCAAACGACCCATCCTCCTCCGGCCAGCTCTCGAAGCTTCCTTGAACGATCCTCACCCTCGGGAAGCCGGTCAAATTCCGGGAGGCAATCTGCGCCAACCGCTCTCCAAGCTCCACGGCCGTGATCCGAAATCCCCGTCGTGCGAGAGACAACGTGAGCTGTCCTGTCCCGGGACCGATCTCGAAGATCCGGGCGTCTGGATTCAGTTCTGCTTCGGCGATCAAGCGATCGATCAACTCGGAGGGATACGCGGGACGAGCGGCGTCGTAGGCCTCGGCGGCCTGATCGAAAAGGACGCGTGCGTCCCGAGAGAACGGCTTGTCCCTCTTTGGTGATGACTTGGATGTCATCCTGTTTCCCTCCACTGACCGAATGGACGAGGTCTTCCCATCTATGCGCCGGAAAGAATCTTCGGCTCGGGGCTTCGCGTTGTGTGAGCGCGTTTCTCTCGAGGCTACCCGGAAGTATCGATCGCCTCCAAGCGCCACTGACTCCGAGCGGTGTTGAAACGGATATCGAAGTGGTCGCTTCCGCAACTCACGGCGTAGCAGAGATACACCGTCTCTCCCACGCGCTTCGAATGGACCAGATTGGTCTTCGTGACGTCATACCGACGCTGTTTCCATCGAAACGCTCGAAGGAGGGGGTGCGGGGCCCCGCGGCGGTAGATCACGAGCGCATCGATCGGTTCTCGAATCTCCTGGAACATGTTCGCACACGTAGGCAAGTGTACGAAAATATCCTCGGCGTGTCAATCGGTCAGGATGGAATGAAGAGCATAAATCGCCTGGGGGCCGCTCATGCCGATTTGTTCCCTCCGAATCAGGTGAAGTTTGGCCAGCCGGGCGACGCGATTGACGCACGCATTCATCTGTAGACCCAGTTCCCCGGATAGCTCCTTGGTCGTTGTACGCCGCTTGTCGATGATCCATCCGAGTGTCTCGCGGATGGCCGGCGTGTGCGCGCCGATCAGATGCCACGAATCGCCCTTCACGCATAGCATAACCAGTTGGCGTTGGGCAAGCTTGGCATCGAGCCCGTCGGCCAGTTCGAGAGATGGTGTTTCCAGAATCATGCTGCGATTCCCGAATTTCCCCATCGTCAGCTGATGCAGAACCTTCCCGACCAGTTCGTCTGCGAACGATGTCGACAGGACATCAACCCCGTCCAACGACACGCGAACTTGTCCGTCCTCGGGAAGGTCGCCGAGAAGCGCGACCAGCTCCCCTCGGGCTTGCTCTCCCTCCATGCGGGTGCCCAGACGTGGACCGAATTCCGCGACGTAGAACCGCTCGATGTGCATGGCTTCATTGAACAGAAAGACGGCCCCCGGTTCAAGCAGGACTAGGAAAGCGCGCTTCGGGGCAATCGGAGGGCGAGTTGAACGCCGGGGAAGTGGGGCACATCGTACGTGTCCCCTCCGAGAGGATCGCAATGGTACAGCGCATTTCCGGTTCTCAATGCAAATGTTCCATCCCACGAGCGCACCAGATCGGCAATGCGCCGCAGCTCTCCTCCCCGACCGGGGTCATTGAAACGGGACGCGCCTTGATGCAGTACGACATCCAACGCGCCGGCATCGGACAATCCTTCGTACCCTTCACGGAGTCCAAGGCTGGAGGACAGGCCGACTCCCTTGTCGGCCACGGCCAGGAAGATCGAGTCTTCGTAGTCCTGCATGGCGGCCACCCCGTGCGGATCGCGGATGCTTCCGGTCGCATTGCTGTGGTGGGGGACGTTCTGGAACAGCTCGATCATGACCGCGATCAGGGTTCGGCGAGAAGACGAGGTCAGCGGGTATCGTTCCGACAAGCGGCAATGGAATCCGTCCACCACGCGCCCAACTTCGGACTCATCGTCAATTCTCGTGATCGGCTGTAGCGCGCTTTCCGGGTCCCGAAGAGACGAAGAGGAACACTCCCCCGCGTCTGCATTGATTCCCATCGAGCAAATCCATCGAAGAACCTGCGATGCGCGCGGCCAGCGGACCGAAAGCGGAACCTCCCTCTCTTCACGCTCCAGGATGAGAAGTCGCAGAAGGAGGAGGGCGTAGGGATCGATGAACCGAATCTCCGTCAGATCTGCGACAAGCGAGTCGTCTGACGAACTCGCTTCGATGAGCGAATCGATCGTACCGACCGTCAACTGATTCATGAGCCTCCAGGAGTCTGATCTCCTCGTTTTGTCCCGCGGGTTCGCTGTTTCCGCAGGGGCGGCTTCTCAAAGCCGAGTTTTATGGTATAATCGACCCCTTAGAACGAAATGGCAAACCCGGTGAAAGCCGGGGACGCAAAGTCACGGATCTACGGGAGGACCTAAGATGGCCGGACTGCCGAAGTCGTTTTTTGCATTCCTCATTTCTATCTCATTGATCTTGGGTTTGACGTTGGCCGGATGGGCGGACGACATCCAAACCGGATCGGTGGTCGTTCCTCCCGGAGGTGTCCAGACCTCGTCCAATGTTCTCCAACCCGTGTTTGACGTCATCGATGGCAACCCCAACGCAGCTCCTGCGGATCAAGAAGCTCTGAAGTCCGCGATCCAAAGCGCAGCCGATCTCGGTCTATTGACTGCAGATCAGGCCTTGGCGATGCTCGGCCTTGTCCAGTGGACATCGCTGACTGACGCGGATGCGTTGGCCAATGCGGCCTCGATCGTCCTGACGATTTTGGACGATCTCGTGGCTGGAGACATCACGGACCCCGTAGGTGCACTGACCAATCTCCTGAATCAGTTGGCCACACCGCCGGGTACGCTCAACGCAATCGGACGGGCGGGAGCGTCGGAGGAGCTACTCGACCAAGTGTCGAGTCTGGTCGCGGGGGGTGTGCCGCCGGGCATTGTCGTTCGCGTCACCAAAGAAGGTCTCAGACACGGCCTCTCCATGGAAGAGATCGCAGCCCAGTTAGATGTCTTGGCTGCCGCGTTGCAGAGCGGTGAAGACATCGCGTGGGGACAGATCGCCAACGATGCCACCGGCAAGGGGGCCAATGAGCAGCAGCAGAATCAGGAAATGAACACCAATACGCAAGGCAACGAAGATCCGGAACAAGAAGCCAACGCGAACAATGGCAAGAAGGGCGAGAACCCCGGCCAGGGCAAGGGGAAGAGCAAAGACAAGTAGCAGCAAAGCGCCTGCATCTCCTCCGGGTGGAGAGGGAAGAAGCCAGAGGGCCCCGTGTACCGGGGCCCTCCTCCTGTCTACGGAGCGCTAACGGCAATCCTCGTTGTACTCTCCGGACACCGGACTCCTAGAACGACCTCTCCCATCTCTTGACAAGCCAACTTGGCGACTGTACAGTACAGTGTACTTTGTACTGCAAAGTACACTGTACTGTCAGGTAAGGAGCCGCATGACTTCACTACGTCTTGAAGAGATCGAGAAGAATAGCTGGCGCATGATGAACCGGGACGGCCTCTTGGACATCCTGTTCGGATTCATGTTCCTTGGTGCCTGCCTGTCAGCCTTCGTGAGCATCTCGGGACAGCCGGACTGGCTTCACCTTCTGACCCTGGTGATCATTCAGTTCAGTGGAGTCGCGTTCCTCGTGTGGATGCGCCGGCGTGAGGCTGCGCCGCGGATCGGGCGGGTGAAGTTCTCCGAGCGCCGCGTGCGGAAGACAAGAACGATGCGGATCGTTCTTGGCGCCTGCGTCGCCGCGACGATCTTACTGGTTGCCGTGACGTCCCTCTCCGGGCGACTCGGATTCTCTTGGTTCGGTACATCGTCAGCTTGGACGGCTTGGCTGATGATTACCGCCGTGCTGATGGTTCCGATCAGCGCGATCGCGGTGTTCCTGGACTATCTTCGGCTGATCCTGTATGGAGGGATCTTCGTCGTCATCGAATTCTGTCTGATCGTGCTACGGATGGAGGACATAACCGCCTATGCCGCACCCATCCTCTATGGAGCGGGAACCCTCATCAGCCTTTCCATCGGGATCCCCGTGTTCGTGCGATTCCTTAAATCGGTGCCCCGCAACGACATGGAAGGGGATGGTCATGAATAACCGACTGGCCTTGCGAGAAATCGAGAAACGCGCCTGGCTTCGCACGTTCGAGCACGGCATGTGGGACATGGCGCTTGGTTCGCTGTTCCTGGCGTTCGGCGTTTCCGTGATGGTCTCCTTTGCGGCATTGGCGGCCATCTGGGTGGCCGTCCTGCTCCCCTCATTCCGGGAGACGGGACGGAAGCTCGTTGTCCCCCGCATCGGACACGTCCAGTTCCGCGGCCGAAGGCAACGCGCGAACGCCCGTGTCGTCGGAATGCTGACGGCCCTCGCCGCTCTTGGCGGCGCTGTCTTCGCCGTGTTCCTGTGGCTCGCCGGGGCCGGCGACGCCGCACCGCCCTGGGTGGACTGGATCGGACGTCACTTCGTGATCGTGATCGGAGTCATCTGGGGCGGCGCCATTGCCCTGACCGGATGGCTGGTGGACTTCCCAAGGTTGTACGCCTACGGAAGCTTGATTCTGGCGTCCCTCGTGATCACGGACTTCGTCCCCGCCTATCCGTTGGGAACATCGTTGGTCGTATCGGGAGGACTGATCCTGGTGACGGGAGTGGTGCTGTTCGTCCGATTCCTGCGCCGCTATCCAAAGCGAAACCCGCCGGAACCGGAGCAGCCCGAATGAGCGAACGATGCGACAACGAACTGTCGATCGACCGCGTGATTCACGAGCCGGCGCGGCTGATGATCACGGCACATCTCTACGTCGTGGACAGCGCGGACTACGTCTTCCTGATGAAGAACACAGGGCTCACGTGGGGCAACCTCTCCTCCCACTTGTCGAAGCTCGAGGACGCCGGATACGTGGACATCGTCAAGGAATTCGTCCAGCGAAAGCCGCACACCATGGTGCAGTTGACGGACGCAGGACGATCCGCTTTCGATGCCTATCGCCGCCAGATGAAGTCGTTGTTCGAGGATCTGCCGGGCGAATCGCCGGAAGCTCGGAAGAGAGATCGCAAACCTGGAAACCGTTCGAATCCGCGTCGTACGCAGAACGACAAGGTGCAAACCGCGCCGGAAAACGGCGAAGGGAGGTGACGACCGTGAACACTCCATGGATCCTTATCGCACTGGGCATTGCCGCTCTCATCGGCGTGATCGTCTTCATCACGCAGGCCAAATAGATGTCGTTCATCCCGCTCGACGTTCTCGCGAATGGAGGGCGGGATGTCTTCTACTCGTAGCGAATGCGCGGATTCAGTGCCGCGTACAAGAGGTCGGCGACGAAGTTGGACAGCACAACGCCGAACACGATGATCATGGTAATGGCCTGGATCAGCGGGAAGTCGCGGTTGTCAATTGCCGAGAGCAGCAATCGGCCCAGTCCCGGATAGTTGAAGACGTTCTCGATGACGATGAGCCCGCCGATCAGCCACCCGATGCTGATGGCAAGTACAGTGATCGTTGGCAGTAGTGCGTTTCTCAGCACGTGACGGAACACGACCGTTCTCCACGGGAGACCCTTCAGAACCGCTGTGCGCACGTACGGCCGCTGAAGCTGGTCGAGGACCTCCGCACGCGTGAGTCGTACGACGTACGCCATCAACACGAACGTGGCTGTCAACGCAGGCAGGATGAGAAACGGGAACGCGCTTGCGAACGAGGAGCCAGGCTCGATCGACGAAATCGCGGGGAACCAGCCCAGGCGGTGTGAGAGAAACTCGATCAGCAGAACACCGGTGACGAACTCGGGCAGCCCGACGAGAGACAGCGTGAACAAGCTGATCACGTTGTCCGGCCACCGGCCCTCAGCCAATCCCGCCCCGACGCCCAATAGGATCGACAATGGGACGGCCAGCACCAGCGCGACGGCCGCCAGCATCAGAGAGTTCCTTAGGCTTTCGCTCACGCGCGGCCGCACAGGAACATCCCATGCGAACGACCGTCCCCAGTCTCCGGAGACGAATCCCACCGCCCAATCCGCGTACTGAACGAACGGCGAACGATCCAGTCCCAGCTCGTGGCGCTTGGCGGCGACGGCCTCCTCGGATGCATCGCGAGGAAGCAGGATCCGTGCGACGTCTCCCGGAAGAAACTGCGTGATGCAGAAGATGATGATCGACGTCAGAAGGAGCGTGAGAAGAAGGAACGCAGCCCGTCGAGCGGCAAACCTCCCCATTACGATCCCCTCCATTGCACGGAGTCGCCGATGAGGAAGGGAGATCGTTGGTGCGCGGCCAGCTCGGCGCGGGGGATGTGGCACGCAAGCACGTGGCCGTGCTCATCCGGGCTCCGATCGGGGACCTGATGGATGCAGATAGGGCCGATGAAACGTGCGCATCGGGAATGAAACGGACAGCCGGATGGCAAATCAACCGGACTGGGGACATCGCCGGACAGCCGGATCCTTCCGCCCGCATCTTTCTCCTCGACGGATGGAACGGACGAAAGCAGCGCCTCGGTGTACGGATGGTACGGAGGCGCCAGCACCTGATCCCGCGCGCCGGCCTCCATCACCGTTCCCAAATACATGACGGCGATCGCATCCGCAAGATGTCCTACCACCGCCAGATCATGCGTGATGAACACGTAGCTGCGGCCCGTCTCCGCTTGGAGTCGCGCCAGAAGGTTGAGAATGCGAGCCTGCACCGAGACATCCAGGGAGGATGTCGCCTCGTCGCACACGATGACGGTCGAGTCAGCCGCGATCGCGCGGGCGATGGCGACCCGTTGCTTCTCTCCACCGGAAAGCTGCGCGGGGAATCGATTCGCGTAGTCCGGCGACAAGCCGGCCTGCGTCAACAGCGCAGGGACGATCGAACGGATCTCGCTTCGCGTGTGATTCGTCAGTCGCACGAGTTGTCTGGCCAACGAGACACTGATGGATAGATGGGGATTCAGCGCCTGATCGGGATCCTGCGACACGGCTTGGATCTGCCGCAACAGGTCCCGTCCCCGCTGGGGCAGGGCCGCCGGCAGGACCGTTTCACCGAGTCGGACCTCGCCTTGCGAGCGCGGCGTCAGGCCGAGGATGGAACGCGCCAGCGTCGTCTTCCCACTTCCGCTTTCTCCGACGATTCCCAACGTGGATCCCGGGCGAACGGTCAGCGTGACCCCGTTAACCGCCTGGACCGCCTTCTTGGCGCGTCGGGCGACGACCTCCCTCAGCGAGCGACGAATCGGGAACTGCGTTTGGACGTCGCGCATCTCCAGCGAAGGAAGGATCTGCGCCGAGACAGGCGCAGACGTCAGAGATTCCGGTTTCACGAACAGGTTCTTCCTTAGGTCCGGAACGCGGGCGTTGTGGAAGCACCGGACGAGGTGTTCGCCCGATGTCGACTCCAGCACGGGCCGTTGTGTGCACACATCCGTCGCCAAGGGGCAGCGCGGGCGGAAGATGCACCCCTCGGGACGGCTCTCGGGCGATGGGATGCTGCCCGACATCGACGGAAGCGGATCGCGCTTCGCGCCGTGAGTGAATCCGGGCAGGCTCGATAGGAGGCCGACCGTATACGGATGCCGCGACTCTCGGAACACATGCTGCACACGCCCCATCTCCAGCACCTCTCCGGCGTACAAAACGGCGAGCCGATCCGAGACACGCGCCACCACGCCGAGATCGTGGGAGATGTATAGCGCGGACCGCTTGCCGTGTCGGAGCAAGTCGGAAACGAGATCCAGAATCGCCGCTTCGGTGGTGACGTCCAGGCCCGTGGTGGGCTCGTCTAGGATGAGCAGCCGCGGACCGGCCGCCAACGCCATGGCGATCACGATCCTCTGCTGCATCCCGCCGCTGAGCTGATGCGGATACTGCCGCATGACGCGCTCGGGATCCGCAATGCGAACCTGCGTCAGAAGCTCCTCCGTCCGTGCTCGCGCACTTCGACGGAGTCCTCGTTGTGCTAGCACCTCGGCAATCTGATTGCCGACTCGAATGGACGGGTTGAGGGATGCCGCCGGATCCTGGGGGATCAGCGCGAGCCGGCGACGTCGAATCTCTCGGAGCGTGCGTCCCGATTGACCCAGCAGATGATGGCCCTCGAGGGTGATCTCTCCTGATCGTACCGCTCCGTTGGCGCTCAGATACTGGACGACAGCCAACGCGAGCGTCGACTTGCCCGATCCGCTCTCCCCCACCACGCCCAGCGTTTCTCCGGGAAGAATCTCGAGGCTCACATCACGAACGGCGTCGATCCACCGCCCTTCCACGTGATAGGACGCGGTCAGATGGGACGCCCGGAGCATGGCGGCCTCTCCACTTGCCCCGTCCGGCAACGGTGCGCCTTCTCCCTGGCGCCGACGAGCCGTGACGATCCGAGAACGTTCTCTGGACGAGGGCGCGCGAGAGGCGGATCGAAGCGCCGACTTGATCCCATCGGCCGTAAGGTTCACGCCGATGACGAGAAGCGAGATGGCCCCGGCCGGGAAGTACAGCGCCCACGGCGTGAGGCGAACCGAGTTGCGCGCTTCCTTGACCATCAGTCCCCAGTCCGGCGTGGGAGGCTGAACCCCAACGCCCAAGTACCCGAGCGATGCGACCAGGAAGATGCCGTAGGAGAACCGCAGCGCCGCCTCGACGGACAGTGCGGGCAACACGGCGGGAAGGATCTCGCGGAACAAGGTGTAGAAGATGGACTCTCCGCGCAGTCTTGCGGCCTCGATGTAGCCGAGAGACTTCACGGACAACACCTCGGAGCGCACGACGCGTGCAACGATCGGCAGGTACACGACGGCGATGACAGCGAGGACGCTCGTCTTCGATTGCCCGACCGCTCCAAGGAGCACGAGCGCCAGCAACAAGGCGGGGATCGCCAAGGCGCTGTCGAGGATTCGCATGACGATTTCGTCGAGGAGCCCGCCGCGATACCCGCTGGCGAGACCGACAGCGGTGCCCGCCACAACCGCCATCAGGGCTCCCAAGCCGGTTAGCGCGAGGATGCTGCGTGCACCGTAGATGATGCGGCTGAAGATGTCGCGACCGAGAAGGTCGGTCCCGAACCAGTGGGTCCAGGACGGCGATTGACGGGTATCGGTCACGATCTGCTGCGTTGGACCGTACGGAGAAAGCCACGGACCAAACAGCGCGATGATGACGAACAGAAGAACAAGGCTCGTTCCGAGCGCCGAGGACGGCCTACGGAAAAGCTCGCGAACGATGCGTGCGAAGGTGCTTCTGTGGGGCCGCAGCGAGGCTCACGTCCTTTATCATCGGACCGGGCCGCACGGGCCCGGTCCGCGAACTTGCTATCGAGCGAACACCGTCCGGAAATCGGTTCGTCCGGCGAACGCCTTCAGCTCCAGTCCCTCGAATGCGTTGTTGTACGCAGCGACTTGAGGCCAGAAGTAGGGAATGATCACCGGCCCCCGATCGACGAGGATCTGCTGGATCTGGGAATAGGCGGATACACGTTCCGCGTCGTCGAGCGTCGTCCCCGCGGTCTCGATCAACGGGTCGAGTTCACTATCGCAGAACCTGCTTTCATTCCAGGCCGCGTCGCAGGCGAGCATCACGTCGAGGTAGAACTGCGGATACGGGCGGGAGCCCCAGTTGGTGATCCCAAGCGTTGCGTCCATCCAGTGATTCTCACCGAAGTACACGCTCTCCGGCTCGATGATGACGTTCACATCCACGCCCACCTTCGCCCATTGCTCCTTCAGCACAACTGCCAGCTGTGGCCGGTCTCCTGTGTCGGGAGCGTACAAATCGATCGACAGGCCGTCTCCATACCCGGCCTGTTCGAGCAGATCCCGCGCGTGATCGGGATCGTACGGCAACGCTTGGATCGAGGGATCGTACAGCCCTTG
>CAZXQL010000057.1:7410-10815 GCA_964643395.1 uncultured Thermotogae bacterium | reverse complement strand
AAGCGCTCGGCGAGATCCTGTCGAGTCTGCGGAATACACGGGTCGGTCCGACGGACTCCATCAACGAACGGCTAACGAAGCGAGGGAGTACGCGGCTGACGCACAACGGAGCCAGCCTGTTCGAGCTGCTGCGTCGCCCTCATGTCCGCCTGGTCGATCTGATCGAGGTGGAATCGCTCGTGCCGTCGATCGTCGAAGAGGCCGAGATCGAGGGCAAGTACGCCGGATATCTCGCGCAGCAGGATCGCGAGATTCGTCGCCTACGCCGCCTTGAGGACCTGCGGATTCCCGATGACTTGGATTTTCACGCGTTGGCGAACCTCTCCATCGAGGGAAGGGACCTCTTGGCTCGTGTCCGTCCTCGCTCGTTCGGCCAAGCCAGCCGCGTGCCCGGCGTCTCCCAAGCGGATCTATCGATGCTGGCTATCCATCTACGCCGCTGATTGGAGCGCCCTAGAACGGTACGATCCGTTCGTAGGCGATCAGCCGCGTGGCTGCGTTGTGGAAGATCTGTCCGGCCGTGTAGCCGCCGGCCACCGGTCCGGACCGTACTTCGTCCAGGACGACGAGCATGATGTAGCCGGGTGAATCCGCCGTGATGACGCCGGCAAACAACGAGGTGTATTTCCCTTCCACGTACCCTTGGCCGGGCACCGCCTTCTGTGCCGTGCCCGTCTTGCCCGCGATGGAGAACCCATCGATTGCGGCCGGCGTTCCGGTTCCCGATTCGACGACGGCGCGCATGAGGTTCAGCATGGTGTCAGCCGTCTCCGCGGAGCAGACGCGCACGCCAGGATCGAGAGAAGCGTCCGTGAGCACGATGCTCGGCTTGCGCAGGATCCCCTCGGTCGCCACGACAGTCATCGCACGCGCCAACTGGATCCCGGTCACGGCGACCGATTGCCCGATCGATGCAGCAGCCAAGTCGAGATCCGACCATTCCGAGGCAGGGCGAAGGATGCCCACTTCCTCGCCCGGAAGCCCGATCCCGGTTCGCTGTCCGAAACCGAGAGAACTCAAGAACGCCTGCAGCACCTCGGCTCCCAGGCGCTGAACCACCTGAATCATTCCCGTGTTGATCGAATGCTCGATGATCTGAGCGAACGTGACGGTCCCGAACGTCTCGTTGTCCGCGTTGTGCATGATGTGACCGGCGATGCTGATGCCGTCCTTGCCGTCGAACGTGTCCGACGGCGTGACCACGCCGTGATCGAGAGAAGCAAGCCCGGCGAAGACCTTGAAGATCGATCCGGGCTCGAAAATGTACGTTGCTGCAAGGTTCTGGCGACTCTCGGCAGTTGAACTCGAGACCTGGTTCAGGTCGTACCCCTTGTCCTGTGCCATCGCCAGAACCTGGCACGTGCGTGGGTCGATCACGACGACCATCCCCTTCACGGCGCGGAAGCGACTCACGCCTGCCTTGATCTCTTCCTCGCAGATGAACTGAAGCCCGGCGTCGATCGTCAGAGTGAGATCTTGTCCCTTGCTACCCGGCTCGAGAACCTCGAAGTCGTAGGTGCGACCGTCCGCCCCCTCCAGCACTTGGACGACCTCCGCAGTCCCTTGCAGCTGATCGTCGTCGGCAAGCTCGATCCCTTCCAAGCCGGCGCCGTCCATGCCCACGAACCCAATCACGTTGGACGCCAGCCTTCCCTGCGGGTACGAGCGCTTCCACGTGTCGATGAAGATGAGCCCGTATATCCCCGCTTCGTTCGCTCGATCCCGGATCCGTTGCGCAGTGTCGAAGTCGACCCCACGATCGATCCACGTGAAGTAGGCGTCACGGTACACCTTGGCCTCTAGGTCCGTTCTGGACATGGAGAGCTCATCGTGGAGGATGTCCACCGCCGCATCGGCGTGGGTGATGTTGATGCCGTCGACGGCGATTGCCATCGCCTTCACGTCGATCGCAAGCACGGTTCCGTTCCGATCGGTGATCGTGCCGCGCTGGGGCGGAAGTGCGATCGTTCGTTCTTGCGTCGCACGGGCGCGCTCGAGCCAGTATCGATGCTGCACAATCTGCAGCTGCACGAGCCGCCCGACGATCACGGTGAAGAGGACAACGAAGACCGCCAGCACGATCCGGCCGCGGACGCGGGCGGTGCGATCAGTTGGATTCGTCGCCGGGAATGGATACATAGCGAATGTCGGTAGGCTCGGACATGCCCAATTGCTCCCGCGCGATGCGGGCGATGCGCTCCAACGAGAACGCTTCCTCGATTCGGACTCCCAGAATTCGGTTGGTCTCTTCGACGGCCTCGAGTTGCGAGTCGGCCTCTTCGGTCGCCGCCGTCAAGGCACGAATACGGTTCCCTTGCCACAGATAAACAAAGCAGAGCCCCGTGATGACGGCAGCAAGAACGACGGCGCCGATCAGGCCGAGCCTGGACATCGTGGCGTTCGTCGAGCGGCGAGCGGATTCCGTGGACCAACGTGTTCTGCGCCTTCGGCTCCTCATCTTTCACCCACCCTGAGGATACTCGGTCCGTCTGAACGATTCGCAGACAGCTGTCGGCCGGCGGATGCTCTCAGCAGAGACGCACCGCGGCACGGAGTTTGGCGCTGCGCGAGCGGGGATTGGCCGCGATTTCCGATGTCGTCGCCGTCATCGGCCTCTTCGTCAGAATCCGGGCTTCGACTTCCTTGTCGCATACGCACTCCGGCAGTTCGGGGGGGCAGACGCAGGCTTGCGCCTTCTCGCGGAGGAACCGCTTGACGATTCGATCCTCGAGCGAGTGGAAGCTGATCACAACAAGGATCCCTCCGAGTTCCAGCCGGCTGAATCCCTCCGAAAGGACGGCTTCCAAGGCGCCCAACTCGTCGTTTACGAAGATCCGAACGGCCTGGAACGTTCGCGTGGCGGGATCGATGCGACGGTGGTCGTAGTCGTTCGGGACCGCCCGACGAACGATGTCGGCCAGCTCGGCAGTCGTCGCGATCGCGGCGGTTTCCCGTGCCGCCACGATGGCTCGAGCAATCCGGCGCGCGTATCGCTCCTCACCGTAGCGACGAAGCACGTCGGAGATCTCGGCCTCGGCAGCGTCTCGAATCCAGTCGGACGCCGATGGCGTTGCGTTCCGATTCATGCGCATGTCGAGCGGCCCATCCTTGCGGAAGCTGAATCCGCGCTCGGGCGAGTCGAGTTGCAGCGACGACACGCCAAGATCCAGGAGCACGCCGTGGACGGCCTCGATCTCGAGAGCATCCAGATGCTGCTCAATGTCGCGGAAGTTCCCTTGCACCGCTCGGAATCGAGGTCCGAATCGGTCTAGTCGTCGAGCCGCCGCGGCCAGCGCATCCTCGTCTCGATCGATGCCGATCACTCGGACCGTTGGGTCAGCCTGAAGCAAGGCCTCGGCGTGTCCTCCCAAGCCCACCGTTCCGTCGACGAGCACCTTGCCGCTC
>CAZXQL010000057.1:2924-7400 GCA_964643395.1 uncultured Thermotogae bacterium | reverse complement strand
AGCGGGCGGAAGAGATTGACGACTTCGTCTCTCAGGACCGGCTGATGGATGTCCGCCGTTCGCTCGGTCATCGCGCCTCAGTCGACCTGCCGCCTGAGCTCGTCCAGGACTTGCAGCGCCTCGATAGGAGTCAGGACGTTGGGGTCGATCTTCCTGAGCCGCTTCACAACAGGGTGATCCTCGGCGCCGAACAGCGGCACGGGTTCAGCAACGGCGTTCGGTGAGCCCAAGCTCGAAAGGGGTGCGTCCTGAAGTAGCTGCTCGAGAATCGCATCTGCCGCGGAAGTCACGCGGTCCGGCAGCCCAGCAAGACGAGCGACGTGGACGCCATAGCTGCCACGCGCTGTTCCCTGTTCGACGCGGTGGAGGAACACGACTTCGTTGCCAACCTCCTTGACCGCCACGTGCAGATTGAAGACTCCGGGAACCTCCTCCGCCAGCCTCGTCAGTTCCTGGTAGTGGGTCGCGAACAAGGTCTTGGCACGGACTCTCGTCGCCAGCTCCCGAGCGACCGCCCAAGCGATCGACACGCCGTCGAACGTGCTCGTTCCGCGTCCCATTTCGTCGAGGATGATCAAGCTCTTCGACGTCGCCCGTCGCAGGATGGTCGCAACCTCCAGCATCTCCATCATGAACGTGCTGATTCCGGCCGACAGCATGTCCGAAGCCCCGACGCGAGCGAAGATGCGATCGACGATCGGAAGGCGCACATCACCGGCAGGAACATAGGATCCAATCTGTGCCATCAAGCTGATCAGTGCGGTCTGGCGAAGGAACACCGACTTCCCCGCCATGTTGGGTCCGGTGAGGATGACGAGATCGCGATCGGCGGGAAGGTCCAATCCATTGGGGACGAACTCCTCGAGGCGCTCGACCACCGGGTGTCGTCCGTCGCGAATCCACAACGCATGCTCATCCGCGAAGGCCGGACGCGCGTAGTTGTAGGTGTGGGCGATCTCCGCCAATGAGAGGTACACGTCGAGTTCGGCCAGCGCGTCCGCGGCCGCTTGCAGGAGGGGAATGTGTCCGGACAGCCGCTCGAGCGCGGCTTCGAACAACTCGACTTCCAGTGCCTTGGCCCGCTCGTCAGATCCGGCAATCCGCTCTTCGTATCCCTGTAGCTGATCCGTGACGTAGCGCTCCGAATTGGCCAACGTCTGCTTCCGGACGTAATGCTCCGGGACCTTGTCCTGATGTGCCTGGGTCACCTCGATGTAGTATCCGAACACTCGGTTGTAGCCGACCTTCAGCGAGGAGATTCCTGTCGCCTCGCGTTCCTCTGCCTCCAGCTGCGCCAATTGCGATCGGATCGATCGGATCTCCTCTCGAAGGGAGTCCAGCTCCGGATCGTATTGCGCTCGGATCACGCCCCCATCTCGGATGTCGACCGGCGGCTGGTCGACGAGCATCCCCGAAAACTCCGATGCAAGATCGGCAAGCTCGTCCGCGGACAAGGCTTCGCCAACAGCCTCCAACCGGCTGACCCCGGCTTGCTCGCCGCGTGCCCGGGCTAGCAGTTCCGAAATCGAGGGGATTCGATCGAGCGAATCGAGGAGAGACTGCAAGTCATGCGGCCGCATCCGGTGCGCCCCGAGTTTCCCCAACAGCCGCTCGACGTCGTGGATCTCCCCGACTCCCTCTCGCAGCCGCTGTCGATCGACAACGCGCCCGACGAGATGGCCGACGGCATCGAGGCGGGCCTCGATGTCCTCGCGAACAGTCAACGGAGCGAGGATCGTCCGTCGCAGCCGGCGCCTTCCCATGCTGGTCGTTGTCGCGTCGAGAGCGTGCAGCAACGTCCCCCTCTCCGAACCATCGCGCAGCGGCTTGACCAGTTCGAGACTGCTGATCGTAAACGCGTCCAGGTCCATGCGGTCGGTCAGCGTGTATGACGAGAGGCTCCGTATGTGCGGCAGTACGGCCTTCTGAGTCCGTTCGACGTAGTGCTTCAACGCGCCCGCAGCTCGCAGGCCGGCCTCATCTTCTCCGAACACGAACGCCGCGTTTTGGTCAGACGCGAAGGTCGCCTCCGGAACGCGGGTCACGAAGTAGTCGCCCTCGATGCCGGAAACCGGGGCGCGATCATCCGCCAACAGAACCTCGCTCGGCGACCGACGCGCCAGCTCGTCCCGCACGTCATCCTCCGAACGAGCGGTTGCGCAGATGAATTCGCCGGTCGTGAGCTCCAGGAAGGCGAGGCCGAATGGACCGTCAGGTTCGGAGCAATCCAGGGCGCAAAGGTAGTTGTCGGCTCCCGCATCCAGCAATCCCTCGTCCAAGATTGTACCGGGCGTCACGATGCGAACGATGTCGCGCTTGACCAATCCCTTGGCGTCCTTGGGATCCTCGACTTGCTGACATACGGCGACCTTATGTCCTCGCTGCAACAGCTGTTGCATGTACGCTTCTCCCCTGCGGATGGGGACGCCGGCCATTGGATGCCCGTTTCGAGACGTCAGAACGATATCGAGTTCGCGCGCGACGGTCCGCGCGTCGTCAAAGAACGTCTCGTAGAAGTCGCCCAAGTGAAAGAACAGAATGGCGTCCTGCGCTTCGGCCTTGAACCGCCAATACTGTTTCATCATCGGGGTCTGCTTGGATCGATCGACCATGAAACGAGTATACGGCCCGCGTTCTGGTAGCTGCAACGGGACGCCGGTACAACGCATTCGTGGAGGACCGCAATGGAACGGCAATAGAGAGTTTGCCACCAAACCCTTGACATCCGAATACAAGGTTGATATATTGGTCCCAATTAGTTCATCGTCCTGAAAAAGGCAAACCATCCTTGAGGATGGGACGCAAAGCCGACGGGTCTTGACGAGCAAGCGTTCGCGAGGCGGCCGGGTTACCAGGGAGAACTCTGGGAACCCGGCCGCCTTCATTTATGGTCACGCAGAGAGGAGAGCGAATGCAGACGACGATCTACTACAACAACAAGGACGCCTACCTGATGAGTCAGGTCGACGCGAAGGGCCGCCGTGAGCGCAAGAGTCGGAGCGCCGTCATCCTCTCCATCCTTGAGGACTACTTCGAGAGCGATAAGCGGCTGGGCGAAATCCTGGTCGATATCGGGGTGTTGACGCATACCGATCTTCACAAGGGACTCGAGCTCCAGAAGACGCGATTCGCAGACAAGCTGCTGGGCGACATCCTTCTGGAGGAGAACTACGTCACCCGTGAAGCCGTCGAGCGCGCGTTGATGATCCAGGATCGGCAGCGTGAGGAAGTAGGCAATGTCTGAGGCTTTACATAGAGGGAATTATTCATATCATCAACATGCACCGAGTCTGCAAAGGCAAACCATCTGTGAGGATGGGACGCAAAGCCACGGGCCTCGCGCCACGCTCCGCCGCGTCCTGGGGAGTCTTCTGCGATTCCCCGCTGGACCGGGAGGAGTCAGCAAGGTAGCCGGGTTGCCAGCTCCGACAAAGGAGGAAGTCATGACGGGGCAGGCAATGGGCATCCGGGGCTGGAAACGATGGAGGGGGACGGTTGGCATTGCAGGCGGAGTGGTGATCGCTCTTGCAATCTTGGCAACAACAACGATTGCGACCATCGGCGCCGATTCCACCAGCGCTCAGGGTGACTACGTTACGCTCGAGAAGGCAGTCAGCGATCTCGTGGGCTGCCGGGAGTGGCAGATTACCCTCACGGTGACCGGCGCAGCCGAGTTGCCTCGCAAACCGCTGGACGTCGTGTTCGTCATCGACCGATCGAGTTCCATGAGGTATACGCTCTCCGACGTCAAGAGCGCGGTGAACAGCTTTATCGATGCGATGAACTTCACAGGCGGATCCGATTCCGATCGCGTCGCCATCGTGTCGTACTCCGACTATGCAACCTTGAACTACGCACTAGGGACGAGCGCATCCTCGGCGAAGAGCGCCGTCAACGGGCTGTCCGCCAATGGATATACATGTACTGAATGCGGACTGGATACAGGGTCCATCGAGTTGTCGAAATCCGGTACCGGTCGTGTGAGCGCACTGATTCTGTTGAGCGACGGCGTGCCGACGGCGCGAAGTGGCACGTGGCAACACTGCGATACGTGCCCGACTACGGAGAACCTCTGTACCCAAGCCGCGGAGACGGCAGGAATCGGCGCTAGGGCCGCTTCGGACCGCTTGTATGCCATCGGCTACAACATCGATTCGAGCTCGTGCGGCTCGGCAACGGCATCGTTGGCGGCGTCGGTGCTCCAAGACATCGCCGACTCGGGCTGCTACTACTCCGGCGGTCCCTCTGACATCTCGGGCATCTACGATACGATTCTTGCCGATCTGCTGGACTACACCGACACCGCCACTTCGCTCGTTATGGAGGACGACGTGTCCTCGGAATTCTCCATCGTGCTCGGATCGGCTACGGCGGGCGCTTCGATCGTGGGGAACGCGGTATCGTGGAGTTTCGATCCCCTGGCGAAGGGCGAAACCAAGCAATTCACGTTCAACATCCAAGCCGTTCCCGATCTTG
>CAZXQL010000057.1:0-2914 GCA_964643395.1 uncultured Thermotogae bacterium | reverse complement strand
GGCGCACCACATTGGCTTTATATTGTTTCTGCTGTTCCCGATCTTGCAGCCGGCACGTACGATACGAACGACTCGGCCACGTTGAGCTACACGGACTACCTGGGGAACAACCAGGAACTCTCCCTCGCCTCACAACCATCTGTCACGGTCCCCGAGTTGCCCACGGCCGTTGCCGCCCTCGCCGCGGGTGAGAGTCTCACGGAGTGCTATACCGGAGGCCCTGTCTCGTTCGATCTGGACGGCACAGCCTCGACGGGGGACGGCCTGTCGTACTACTGGAGCGCCGGCCCTGGGGTGACCATCAGTGACCCCAACGCCGCTCAGCCCACGGTTTCGTTCATCGGCCCGGGGAGTGAGGACATCACCCTGACGGTACAGGATCAGTATGGGTGCACCTCCACGGCGACGGACGCCCTCACGTTGGAGATCGTGAACTGCAATGCAGATCTCAGCGTCGTCAAGTCGTCCGACCCCGATCCCGTGGCCGCGGGCGGAAGCCTGACGTACACCATCGTTGTGTCGAACAGCGGACCAAGCAGCGCAACGGGAGTCATCGTCAACGAGTCGCTGCCCGACCATGTGACGTTCTCGAGCGCTACCCCCAGCCAGGGGACCTATGACAGCGGTTCGGACGTCTGGAACGTCGGTACCGTCGCGAACGGCGCAACGGCAACGCTCACGCTGGTCGTCGATGTCAACCTCGATGCGCCCAGTTCCATCGTCAACTCCGCGTGCGTCGAAGGGGATCAGTCCGATCCGAACACGGCGAACAACTGCGATGACGAAACGACGACCGTAGATCACAATCCCGCGTTGCTCGTGACGAAGTCCGGCGTCCCGGCCTCCGCCGTCGTCGGCGACACCGTGACGTACACCATCACGGTCCAGCATCACGCCTCCAGTGACGGATCGCCCATCGACATCACAGATATCACGGACTCACTGGGCATCATCCTGTCGGGACCGTCCGGCGACGATGGCGACGGCCTGCTCGAACAAGGAGAGATCTGGACGTACACTGGTTCACGCCAGGTATTGCCCACCGATCCTCACGATTTGACCAATACCGTCTGCGTCTCGGGCCTCGATCTGGACGGGGATCCTATTCAGGACTGTGATTCGACGACCACGACCGTCACGCATGAGCCGATCCTTCAGGTCGACAAGTCGGGAACGCCGACGAGCGCAAACGTCGGCGATTCGATCGACTACACGATCACCGTCCGGCACGCGCCGGCCTCGGATGGCTCACCGGTGGACATCACCAGCGTGATCGACAGCCTCGGCATCATTCTGTCCGGTCCGTCGGGCGATGATGGAGACGGTCTGCTCGAATCGGGCGAAGTGTGGACGTACACCGGATCGCGAGAAGTCCTGCCCGGCGATCCGAGCAATCTGACCAATGAGGTTTGCGCACAGGGCGAGGATCTCGATGGCGACACGGTTTCGGACTGCGATTCCACGACGACGACCGTTTCGCATCATCCGTTGCTTCTCGTCGAGAAGTCGGGCGTCCCGTCCGTCGCCGATGTCGGCAACACGGTGAACTACACGATCACAGTCCGGCACGATCCGAGCTCGGATGGTTCGCCGGTCAACGTCCTCGACGTCACGGACTCGTTGGGCATCATCCTGTCCGGCCCGTCGGGAGACGACGGCGACGGTTGGCTCGAGTCGGGCGAGGTCTGGACGTACACAGGATCCAGAACGGTTCTTCCGTCCGATCCGCACAGCTTGGTCAACGAGGTATGCGTCGACGGCCAGGACCTCGATGGCGACGGCGTCTCCGATTGCGGGGACACGACGACCACCGTCCGGCATGATCCGGTCCTGATCGTAGAGAAGTCTTCCGACCCGACGGCGGCGGCAAGCGGCGACACGGTCACGTACACCGTGACCGTCCGACACGCCCCGTCCTCGGACGGCTCCCCGGTCGACATCACATCCGTGAACGACTCCCTTGGCATCATCTTGTCAGGTCCTTCGGGAGACGATGGAGACGGTCTGTTGGAGTCGTCGGAGACGTGGACGTACACCGGAACGCGCGTGGTTCAAGCTTCGGATCCTCACGAACTGACCAATACAGCATGCATCGGGGGACAGGACCTCGATGGCGACCCCGTCGAGGACTGCGGGTCCACGACGGTCACCGTGTCGCATCCAGGTATCGCCCTCGTGAAGTCGGCCGACGTTGCGTTCGCCAACATTGGCGACACGATTACCTATACGTACACCGTCGAAAACACGGGCGACGTCGATCTACATGACATCGGTCTCTCCGATGACGTGCTTGGCGCGATTTCCGGGCCGGCGAGCGGGGACGACGGAGATAACGTCCTCAAGGTCGGAGAAACATGGGTCTACGAAGCGACCCATGTCGTGGTCGAAGGAGATCTCCCGAGTCCGTTGGTCAACGTCGCCACGGTCGACGGGACTCCTGTGGTCGGCCCGACCGTTACGGACTCCGACACGGAATCCGTCGTGCTCACATCGCATCCTGCGATCCAGGTCCTCAAGACCGCATCCGACGGACCGTTCGAGGTCGGCGACACGATCACTTACGACTATACGATCACCAATACAGGGGATGTCACTCTGACGGGGATTACCGTGGTTGATGACAAGCTCGGTTCGATCTCGCTGGGCAGTACGACGCTGGCTCCTTCGGCATCGACGGCCGGCTCAGCCAGCCACGTCGTGACGCAGGCCGATATCGACACGGGTTCGATCGTGAACCTGGCGACTGCCACCGGTACGCCGCCGTCCGGGCCTGACGTCTCCGATGAGGATTCCGAAACCGTCACGTTCGGGCAGTCGCCGAGCATCCTCGTGGTCAAAACCGCATCCTCCGGACCGTTCGAGGTCGGCGACACGATCACCTACGACTACGCGATCACCAACACCGGCAACGTCA
>CAZXQL010000056.1:0-11182 GCA_964643395.1 uncultured Thermotogae bacterium | reverse complement strand
GCGGGCTAGAGGCCGAACGGAGGGAGAGGGCGTGGAGAAGATAACGCTGACCATCGACGGGCAGCTACTGAAGGCCGAGCCCGGCGAAACCCTTCTCGCGGTAGCGGAGCGGAACGGAATTCGCATTCCGACGCTATGCCACTTGGAAGGGCTAACGGACGTCGGGGCGTGCCGTTTGTGCATCGTAGACGTGGCGGGACAGCTGGTGCCTGCCTGCACGACGGAAGCCGCCGACGAGATGAACGTGAAGACCGGGACTGACCAAGTCAAGGCGTACCGCCGGACGGTCCTGGAACTCTTGTTCGCCGAGGGAAATCACGTCTGCTCGTTCTGCGTGTCGAACGGGGGATGCGAACTCCAGGATCTGGCGTGTGAGCTGGAGATGCACTCCGTGACCGTGCCGTACTCGTACCCGCGCAATCGCGTCGATGCCACCCATCCTTGGTTCCTGATCGACCGCGATCGATGCGTTCTGTGCGGACGATGTGTCCGGGTGTGCGGCGAGGTGGAGGGCGCTCATACGTGGGCGTTCGCCGAGCGAGGACACATTGCTCGCGTGATCACCGACCTTGCCGTCGATTGGGGAGAGGCCGAATCGTGCACGAGCTGCGGCAAGTGCGTGGAAGTCTGCCCGACCGGAGCCATCGTCCCCAAGGGCGCATCCAACGCCGAAATGGTCAAGGACTCCGACTTGGTCGCACGGCTTATCGAAAGGAGAGCGCATGAGTAAGGTCAAGGTCGCCACGCTGTGGTTCAGCGGGTGCGCGGGCTGTCACATGTCTCTCCTCGACACCGACGAGGTCCTGATCGATTTGGCCGGCCGCATCGAGCTGTGCAACAGCCCCATCACCGACCTGAAGGTCTTCCCCGAGGGCGGCGTCGATGTCACGCTCATCGAGGGCGCTGTCGCCAACGAGGAACAGCTTCACTTGGTTCGTGAGGCACGCGAGAAGTCGAAGATCCTCATCTCGCTGGGGGACTGCGCCGTCACCGGGAACGTACCCGGGCTGCGCAACGGCATTCCGACCGACCGGTTGATCGAGGACATCTACGGCAAGGGGGCCACGACCAACGGCGAACTGCCGTACGAGGTGGTCCCGCATCTGCTCGATCGGGTGCGGCCGGTCCACGAAGTCGTTCCCGTCGAGGTCTTCCTCCACGGCTGCCCTCCGCCGGCGGGCGTGATCGCGAAGGCCATCCTGGCGCTTCTCGACGGGAATCAGCCGGAGCTGGTCGGCGAAGACCTCAAGTTCGGGTAGGGAGAAACCATGGACAAACAGATACACATCGAGCCGGTGACGCGCATCGAAGGCCACGCCAAGATCACCGTCTTCCTCGACGATGCCGGCGACGTCAAAGACACCCAATTCCACGTCACCGAACTGCGTGGCTTCGAGAAGTTCTGCGAGGGGCGCACGTTGTGGGAGATGCCGGGACTGACCGCCCGCATCTGCGGGATCTGTCCGGTTTCGCACATCCTGGCGTCGGCCAAGGCATGTGATGCCATCCTCGCCGTCCGGATTCCCAAGACGGGCGAAATGCTGCGCCGCCTGATGAACCTCGGGCAGTTCGTCCAATCCCATGCGCTCAGCTTCTTCTACCTGTCGGCGCCCGACTTCCTTCTGGGATGGGACCACGATCCGGCGACCCGGAACGTCGTCGGTCTCGTACAGGCCGAACCCGACTTGGCGCGCAAGGGAATCCGGCTGCGATCGTTCGGTCAGGAAGTCATCAGCCGGCTCGGCGGGAAGCGCATCCATCCTTCCTGGGCGGTGCCGGGCGGCGTGAACGCCGCGCTGTCTCCGGAGGATCACCAGTGGTTCCTGGAGCAGCTCCCGGAGGCCAAGGACACGATTCGCGAGACGCTCGACCTGTTCAAGAAGGCGTTCGATTGCGAAGCCCGCGGCGTGCTCGGCGAGTTCCGTAGCATGTACATGAGCTTGATCGCCCCCGGCGGGAAGTGGGAGCACTACGACGGGCTGATCCGCATCGTCGATCAAGACGGCGAGATCGTCGTCGAGGGCCATGAACCCGCTCGCTACAACGACATCATTCACGAAGCGTCCGAACCCTGGACATACCTGAAGTTCCCTCACTACGTCCCGATGGGGTATCCCAAGGGGATGTACCGCGTCGGGCCGTTGGGGCGCGTGAACGTCTGCGAGTCGTTTGGAACGCCGGAAGCCGATGCCGAACTCGAGGAGTTCCGGGTCACAGCCAGCCGCTGCTCGGGCAAGGTGTTCGACTACCACTACACACGGCTGCTCGAGATTCTGGCGTCGCTGGAGCGCATGGAAGTCCTACTCGCCGACGAGCGCATCCTGGATCCGCACGTTCGTGCCGAAGCCGGGATCAACGAACTCGAGGGCGTCGGCATTCACGAAGCGCCGCGCGGCACCCTCATCCACCACTACAAGGTGGACGAGAACGGCATCATCGAGAAGGCCAATTTCATCGTGTCCACCGGGCATAACAACCTGGCCATGAACCGTGCGGTCCGTCAGATTGCGCAGACCTACATCTCGAAGGGCAACGTGACCGAAGGGATCCTCAACCGAATCGAGGGCGGCATCCGCGCCTACGATCCATGCCTATCGTGCTCGGTGCATGCGGTCGGCCAGATGCCGATTCAGCTGACCATTGTTGACGCGGACGGTGCGATTCAGGAGACATTGACGCAGGAGTAGCATGGATCTTGTCATCGGGATCGGAAACGACTGGAGAGGAGACGACGGCATCGGCCCGCACGTGGTCGAAGCTCTCCCGCCTCGTGAAGGCGTATTGACGATCACGGTGCATCAACTGGTTCCCGAACTGGCCGAGAGGATTCGTAGCGCGCGGCGCGTTCTGTTCGTGGATGCGAGTGTGGAGGACGACGCCATCGAACTGACGCGCGTCGAAGTGGCGAAGCATCGCGGGCTGGGACACAGCTGCTCGCCGAGTGTGCTGCTTGGCTGGACGCAGTCGGCGTACGGCGAGCGGCCGGAGAGCTGGTTGCTCCGCATCCCGGCCGTGTCGTTCGAACCCGGCGCGGGCCTTTCACCGCAGGCTGCAGCAAACGTGCCCGAGGCGCTCCGCCGAATTGAAGCTTGGCTCGACAAATGCCTCGAACCGATGATGGCTGGGATGAGCGAGGAGGAAGCGTGAAGGAATTGCTGGAACGGTACCCGGCGCGCATGGAGAACATGCTCGACATGCTGCATGACCTCCAGGACGCCGAACCGAGGAACTACCTGAAGCCGGAAGCGCTTCGGGCCGTGGCCGACTACCTTTCGGTCCCGCTGTCGACCGTCGTCAGCACCGCGACGTTCTACACGCTGTACAGCCTCAAGCCGAGAGGAAGGCACATCATCCGACTGTGCGAGTCCCCGCCCTGCCAACTCGTGGGCGCGGAATCGCTGCTCACAATCCTTTCCGAGTATTTGCATGTCGGCGTCGGGGAAACGACCGAGGATGGCGCATTCACGCTGGAGACATCGAGCTGCCTGGGCGTCTGCGGCGTGGCGCCCGCGATGATGATCGACACGGAACTGCACGGGAACCTGACCAAGCAGCGCGTCGTGGACGCGATCGAGCACGTAAGGAGGCACGATGCCTGAGATCACACACCCGCGTATCGTTCTCCAGAACAGCGGCGTCATCGACCCCTACAGCTTGGAACAGGCCATCGCCGTCGGCGCGTACTCCGCCCTGGCGAAGATCCTCGAGGAATCCATCTCGCCCTCTGACGTGATCGAGATCGTCAAGGCATCCGGACTGCGCGGCCGCGGCGGCGCCGGGTTCCCCACCGGCCTGAAATGGTCGTTCACCGGCAAGGACGAGGACGTCTACATCGTCTGCAACGCCGACGAAGGAGAGCCGGGAACGTTCAAGGACCGGCTGATCCTGGAAGGCGACCCACACCGGCTGATCGAGGGCATCCTGATCGCCGGCTACGCGGTAGGGGCGCGCAAGGGATTCGTCTACGTCCGTGGCGAGTACGTCCTCTCCATCGAGCGAATGCAGATGGCAATCGACGCCGCCAAGGAAGCCGGCCTCCTCGGCGAGCGGATCTTCGAGTCCGACTTCTCGTTCGATCTCGAGATCAAGACGGGAGCGGGCGCCTACGTCTGTGGCGAAGAGACGTCGATGCTCGAATCGATCGAGGGCAAGCGCGGCTATCCGCGGCTCAAACCTCCGTATCCCGGCTCGGTCGGGCTGTGGTCCAAGCCTACCGTGGTCAATAACGTGGAGACGCTGGCCAATGTTCCTCCCATCATTCTCAACGGGGCCGATTGGTTCCGCTCGTTCGGAACGGAATCCTGTCCGGGGACGAAGGTCTACACGATTCTCGGAAACGTCGAGAGCCCCGGTCTGGTTGAAGCGGAGATGGGGACCAAGCTCCAGACGATCATCGATGAATACGGCGGCGGCGTCAGCGGCGGTAAGAAGTACAAGGGCGCGCTCATCGGCGGAGCGGCCGGTGCGTTCGTGTGTCGAGACTGCCTCGACATCCCGATGGATTTCGACGGTCTGAAAGAGCTGTCGGCCGTGCTGGGGTCCGGGGCCATCCTGGTTCTGAACGAAGACGCGTCGATCATCGAGATGCTGGACGGCATCCTCGCATTCTTCCAACACGAGTCGTGCGGTCAGTGCGTTCCCTGTCGAGCCGGCACGCTGGCGCTGAAGACGATCATGGGACGGATCCGGGCCGGCGACGGGGATCCGAGGGACCTCGACCAGATGGTCGACATCGCGACGACGATGCAAGCGATGTCTCTATGCCCGCTGGGTCAGTCGGTCATCCTCCCCATCAAGAGCGCGTTCCAGCACTTCCGCGGCGAGTTCGAGGCCCTGATCGGCTAGCAAGAATCCCAACGAAGTCGAAGCGCCGGCGGCTCGATCGGAGTCGTCGGCGCAACGTTTCCGGGCCGCCTTCGGCGCGATTCTTGATCCATTTCGTGCACGACAGTACAAAGAGGAAGGCTCACTTCCCAGGAGGCACCATGCCCGGCAACATCGAATGGCGACCGTCTCGCACGCTGACCGAGTTTCGACTTCTGCCAAGGCTGACGACGCCGTCAACCGCGATCGAATCGATCTGTCTCGACACGCCATTGGTCCGCCGGCCCGATGGGGAAGCGCTCTCGTTGCACGCCCCCGTGTTGGCGGCGGCCATGCAAGCGGTGTCCGGACCGAGCATGGCGATCGGGCTGGCCAAGCTGGGCGGAGCGGCCGTGATCTTCTGCTCGCAGCCGATCGATTCCCAAGCGTCGATGGTGCGGCGGATCAAGTCGCACAAGGCCGGATTTGTCGCCCCGAAGACGATTCCACCCGAGATGACGATTCGTGAGCTGGAGCGCGTACGACGCGAAGCCGGCTTCTCGACGTTCCCGGTGGTGGACGATGCCGGCCGGCTTCTCGGCCTCATCACTCGTCGGGACTACTCCGCGCTCGCGCACGGCGAGCTTGAAGTGGCCGAGCGGATGATCCCTCGCGATCAGCTTGACCTCGGCGTCAACGTGACGGATCTGGAACAGGCGAACGCGTTGCTCATCGACGGCCACCGTGCGGTCCTGCCTATCGTCGACGCGGAGGACCGTCTCCTCTCGCTCGTGTTCCGCAAGGACATCGAGGATCACCTCGACAACCCTGACCAGATTGTCGATGCAGACAAGCGGCTCATCGCGACCGCGGCCGTGAACACCCATGACTATCGCGAGCGCGTGCCCGCCCTGGTCGAAGCCGGAGTCGATGTGCTGTCGATCGACTCATCGGACGGCTTCTCGACGTATCAGCGCCAGACGATCGAGTGGATCCGGTCGGAGTATCCGGCGATCCCCGTCATCGGCGGCAACGTCATCACGGCGGATGGGTTCGACTACCTGGCCGAGTCCGGCGCCGGGGCGGTCAAGGTCGGCATGGGCGGGGGATCGATCTGCATCACGCAGGAACAGAAGGGGACCGGCCGTGGGCTGGCCACCGCCATCATCGACGTGGCGGCGGCGCGAGACCGCCGCGCTGAGAAGACAGGGGAGGTCATCCCGGTGATCGCGGACGGGGGCATCGTGAACTCCAAGGATGTCGTCATCGCCCTCGTGCTGGGTGCCGACGCCGTCATGATGGGACGATTCTTCGCCCGCCTCGACGAGGCGCCGACGGCCAAGCTGCAGATCAACGGACGCACGATGAAGCCGTATTGGGGTGAAGGGTCGGCCCGCGCGCGGGAGTGGAGCCCGGCCCGCTATCGCCACGCATCGTTCCTGGAGGGCGTCGAGGGATTCGTCGAGTACGCCGGGAAACTGCGCGACAACCTGCCGGAGCTCTTGAGCAAGGTCAAGGCGGCGATGGCGTCGTGCGGCTGCGCCAGCATCTCCGAACTCCACGAGAAGGCCGAACTGGAACTCGTATCGGGCCTGTCCATTCGCGAAGGGCAGGTGCACGACATCTGGCAGTTCGGCGGAGGGGAACGCGACTCGCTCAGCAGCTGGAGCATCTGATCCCAACATCTGCTATGCTGCGTGGGCCTTCGGGGCCGTCGAAACCGGGAGGGCTGTTCGATGTTCAAGGAGATCTCACCGCTGGACGGGCGCTACGCCTCGACGCTGTCTCCTTTGGGAGACGTCTTCTCCGAGTTTGCCTTGGTGCGAGAGCGTTGCGCAGTGGAGCTCGCGTATCTCGAGGCACTCGATGGCATCGACGTGTTCCCGACGCTTTCGGACGAGGAGCGATCCCGAATCAACGCAGTGGCGGCGTCGTTCGGCGAGGATGATTTCGCGCGCGTCAAGGAGATCGAAGCCGAGACCAACCACGATGTCAAGGCGTGCGAACTCTTCCTGCGGGAGAAACTGTCGCTCGCACAGCCGGAACGGATCCACTTCGGCCTCACATCGTCCGACGTCAACAACCTCGCCTACGCGAGGCTCCTCAAGCGCTATCGCGACGATCTCGAGTTGCCTCAACTGCGCGAACTGATCGAGACGCTGGCCGAGATGGCCGAGGCTTGGAAAGCGGTTCCCTTCCCGGCGCGGACGCACGGTCAGCCGGCCAGTCCCACCACGGCGGGCAAAGAGATCGCGGTGTTCCTCGGACGGCTGGTCCGACAGGTCGAGCAACTCAGAGCCCACCGATTTCGCGGGAAGCTGAACGGCGCGACGGGGACGTACGCCTCCCTGGCCGTCGCGGTGCCGGACGCCAACTGGCCCGCATTCTCGCGAAGCTTCGTCGAAGGTATGGGCCTGGCATGGAGTCCGTGCACAACGCAGGTCGAAGGACACGATGCCATCGCCGAGTACCTGGCCATCGTCGCGCGCATCAACACGATCGTTCTGGATCTCGATCAGGACCTATGGCAGTACATCTCGCACGGAGAGATCGTCGAGAAGCTCGTCACTGGAGAGGTGGGGTCTTCGACCATGCCGCACAAGGTGAATCCGATCCGCTTCGAGAACGGCGAGGGCAATGTCACGATCGCCAATGCGCTCCTGCACGCTCTGTGCGACAAGCTGCCGCAATCGCGTATGCAGCGCGACCTGTCCGGTTCGACCGTAATCCGAAATGTTGGCGTCGCCTTGGCGCACAGCTACCTCGCGATCCAGCAGACCCTGCAGGGTCTGGCCCGCATCGACGTCGACCGCGACGCCGCGCTGGCGCACGTCGACAAGAGTCCGGAAGTGCTTGCCGAGGCGATTCAGACCATCCTGCGCATCGAGGGCGTCGAAAACCCGTACGATCTTCTCAAGTCAGTCACGCGCGGCCGCACGCTCAGCCTCGAGGATCTCGGAGCATGGATCGATGAACTCCCCGTGAGCGATGGCGTGAAGACGCGGCTTCGCGATCTGCGGCCCGCCCAATACGTCGGCCTTGCCGAGACCGTCTGCGAAACGGCCGTTCGCGAGGCGCGTGCCTGGCTGAGCAGCTAGGCGTCGAGTTCCCCTCGGATGACGGTAATCGCCTTTCCGGCGAGCTTCACACGATCGCCGTCGAGCGTGCACTGCAACCTGCCCCCACGCTTGGAAACCTGCGCCGCCGAGAACGTGGTCTTCCCGAGCTTGTTTGCCCAGTACGGCGTGAGGGCGCAATGCGCAGCCCCGGTTACCGGATCCTCATCGATCCCCATCCCCGGCGCGAAGAACCGCGAGGCGAAGTCGTACGCCGTGCCGTCCGCCCGTGCCGTGACGATGACGGAACGAATGCCAAGCGCATGGAGCTTCCCGAAATCCGGCGCCAAGTCGCGCACGACCGACTCCGAACGCGCCTCGACGAGATACGAAGGTCGTGACCCTTTCTGGAAGCACGGCGATGCCTCCAGCCCCAACGCGTCCAGCAATCCGTTCGGGGGATCGCAGGCCGTGACGTCGGCGGCCGGGAAGTCGAGTTCGATCCTGCCGTCGACCTTTCGCGCCAGCAGAAGACCGCTCTTCGTCTGGTAGCGAGCGACCTGATCCGCAGCGACAAGACCCGTTTCGAAGAGGACATGGGACGTCGCGAGCGTCGCGTGCCCGCACAGCGAGACCTCGACCGTCGGTGTGAACCAACGCAGATCGAAGTCTCCGTCTTCCCGGGGGACGACGAACGCTGTCTCCGACAGATTCATCTCCGCCGCCACCGATTGCATCCAGGGCTCCTCCGCGGCCTTCTGCAGGACGCAGACGCCGGCCGGATTGCCGGCAAACGCCTCATCGGTGAACGCATCGACTTGATAGATCGGAATGCTCATGGCACCTCCCGTTGTACGCGGCCGACATCATACCCAACGGGTGCGCGATGATTCAGGTCCGGAGCACAGCGCCTAGCGCACGACGACGTCGAACGAGAACTCGCGGTCCGAATCGGTGGTTTCCCAGGGTCGTTTGTAGACGAACTGGAACGCCTGGGATCCGATGTCGACAGCCTGATAGCGGAAGATGGTCTGGCCGCCGGACCCAAGCAGTTCCGGCGATGCGGCCCGATACTCCGGGTCCGCGAGAGGGCTCAGCACGGCGGATTGCTCGGGGCTCTCGTCCGACCACTCGTAGCCTGTGGTCGGGTTCCCGTCGAGCAGAACCATCAACTGCTCTCCGATGCGCAGATCGAACGTTCGACCGGCATCCTCCTCACTGACCAGTCGGTAGACTTCGAGGGACAGGCCGCGGAAGGGCACGGGACCGCATGCGGACAAGGCTAAGCGGGACCGGCCGCTCGGGATGCCGTCGATGACCTCAATGCCGGCCGTGAACGTTCCGACCGTCGTCGAGATCTCGATGCAATAAGCCGCCGGCGGCAGTGGACTTCCCTCTGCGTCCCGCAAGGGGAAGGTACCGATCCACTCACCGATCTCGGGAGCATCCTCGTAGATTGCCCCGGACAGTGGGGCTCCATCGCATTCGATCAGTGTCCATCCTTGGACGTAGATGGGGTCTGTCAGATAGAAGTAGCCCGGCGATGGATGGCGCACGAATTCGACAGCAATCCGTTCTCCGACAGGAACGGCGAATCCGCTCACTGAAACCCGGAACGTAATTGGCGTCGCGGGTACGTCCGCCGGAGGCTGCTGGGCGACTGCACCGAACGCAACGAGACCGATCAGAGTCAACAAGAGCCAAAGCGAATCCCACCCACGACGCAGCATCACCATCACCTCACGTGCAAGTGTACCCGAGACGTGGGCGACGGTTTCGGGGGGATGCACGGGTACGAGATCAAACACGTCATTGAAGATCACATGGGCGACTGGACCTCGATCGCCTTTGGGTCGATCTACTTCGCGCTCAAGAAGCTGGCCGAGGAGGGATTGCTCGAGGTGAAGGCGACCGAGAAACCGGGACATCGACCTTCGAGGATGGTCGATCAAAGCATCGACGCAGGACGTAGGGAATTCGAGCGCTTGCTGCGCGAGGTGTAGGCGACACCCGAACGGCAGTTCTTCGCGATCGACCTGAGTTTGTTCTTCAATGGATGCCCTGTCCTCGAACGAGGTCCGGGGATACCTCAGGGGGCGCATCGAAGGGCTTCGACGGACGCTGGAATACCTAAGATGCCCATCACGAGGAACAGCTGTCCAACCCGCACGTTCCAGACCGCGCGCAGTGGATCTTTGACCACTCGGGGACTCACATGAGAGCCGGATTGGCATGGACCGAGGGATTGCTCGCCGAGACTACAACGGATGACGCCTGACGTCCCGAAGAGAGACTGCTTGCGACGAAGCGGAGGAAGCAAATGGTGCGACAACGAGTGATCGAGACGATGGAAAGCATTCAAGACACGTTCGACGTTGAAGCGTACGATCGCATGATGCGGAAGATGTGGAAACGAGGTTGGATCGAGACCCGCGAGATTCCGAATGTGGGGATCGTGCAAGGAACGGCACTGGAGATCAGTCCCGGTCCGGGCCATCTCGGCCTGGATTGGCTACTCAAGACGCAGAACACACGACTAGTCGGGCTCGACATCAGCGAACGGATGCTGCGACGTTGCCGTGAGAACGCGGAACGCGAAGGGGTCGGAGAGCGTGCCGCTACGTCCACGGCGACGCCTGCCACATGCCGTTTGACGACGGCACGTTCGATGCCGTGTTTGCCAACGGCGGGCTTCACGAATGGGCGGCTCCCGAGGACGTTCTTGATGAGATCGCTCGAGTGCTGAAACCGGGCGGCCGGTACTGCATCATGGACCTGAAGCGCGATGCCGGCATGTTCCTTCGCAAACTGCTACCGTTGACGATTCGCGAGCGGAACCATGCGTCATGGGTTCACGACATCCATCAAGGCCGCCTACACGCCCTCCGAAGCGAGGGCGCTCGCTCTTGCCTCCTCCCTTCCGAGCCCGCGCATCTCGAGCAATGTGTTAGGACTCACAATCGTCGGGACGAAAACATGGAGTGATCCGCAGGCATCGCAGTAAGCGGGACGCACGCCACTTCCGTGAGATCCGGCCCCGAACGAACACAGGGCGACAACGTTCCTCAACGATACGGGAGCTCTGCAGTCCGCTGTGACAGGGATTCTGCAGCAGCATGCCGGGACGCCAATCCTGGGACGACGGACACGTGGACGACTCGCCGGAATGGTGAGGAAGCCTCACTCATCTAATATTGGCGATCTCCTCGTCCGCCGCCTCCGCGGGATGAGCCACCTCTTCCGCTGCCACCTGGGCGCCCCCCACGACCGCCGCCGCTTCGGGGCGGACGGCGCTTGCGATTGCAGTCACTGCAGTACACGGG
>CAZXQL010000055.1:0-11220 GCA_964643395.1 uncultured Thermotogae bacterium | reverse complement strand
TTGTCCAAATCGACGGAGTCGCTGATCTTCAGAAGGTACAGCTGCGACTGCGGCGCCATGTCTTCGACGATCTCCGCCACCGCCGTCCCGTGGACGTAGTCGGCCTCCAGCCCCGTGCCCGTGTAATCGTGCGTGTACACCACGTTCGCCAGTTCGCCGGCGGCCTGGGCTTCCGTCAACCCGTCGAAGCCGAGATCGATCACGGCCACCTTGACGCCTTGCCCCTCGTACCCGGCGTCGTGGAAATCGGATGCGCCGGTTAGCGAGACGCCTTGGCTCTCGACAGCCAATGGAATCGGGTGGAATTGCTCGCGAATGTAGAGGACGCCGCTGACGTCATTGGCAAGCTGCTCGAGACGATTGATCGGTACGCGAACACGAAGCAGGCTGTTTGAACGCGCTTCGACCCTGCCGCCGGCCACTCGGATAGCCGTATCGGAAATCCTGCGCGCGTTTCCCGATACCGGTTCCAGAATGACGGTGACTTCCTGGTTTGGGTCGACCGCTCCCGTCTTGTCCTGTGGCTGGATCTCTGTGGCTTGAACTGCGAGAGCTTGCAGCGAGGAAGACAGCGGTGGAAGAATCTCGGACTCCGGAAACGGCTTGTCAGGGATTGCGGCCACAGCGGATGCGACAAAGACGAGCAACGTCAAACAAACAGAACCGGATCTCAATAGCAACGTCCTAATGCTCATTTCCCCTTGTCTCCGCTCGAGTATACAACGGGACATCAGGATTGTTCCCGATCTCGCTGGATTCTAGAAGTCAGCGAACCGCAAAGCCCGTAGGGTTCGTGGAGTTCATAGTTCGTGGTTCGATGTTCGTGGTAGGTCACCTCTCGACGCTCCGAAGATGCTTGACGAGCCCGTTGAGCAGCCGCTTGGCCACAACAGCCTGTCGATGGGCTTTATCGGAGTGTTCCTTCACGATGTACACCTGATCGAGCGGCCTTCAAGGCGTCGATGTCCTCGAATCGCGCGATCTTCATGTCGGCCTTTCGCCTGCGAACCACGAACTACGAACGATCTGATGGCCTCCGCCACTGTTGCTCACTCCACGAACCCCATGAACTATGAACTACGAACCACGAACGCTTTGATAGTCTCGATCACCGTCTCCTGCTCTTCATCCGTCAGTTCCGGGAAGATGGGAAGCGACAACACCTCGTTGCTGGCGCGTTCGGATTCCGGCAATTGGCCTTCGCACAACGAAGGTCGTGTGAAACACATCGTCACAGGAGCCAGGTCTGTACCAGAGTCCAGATCCCCAGCGCAAGGACGAGGGTTCCGAGGCCGACTCGTACGGCCTTCTCGGATCTGAATCTCGCCGTAAGAAACGGACCCGTCAAGGCTCCCGCAATCGCGCCGATTCCCAGTAGAAGGACGAGGTCCCAGGACTGCATTCCGTTTCTGAGAATGTAGGTCACGAAACCAGCAATGCAGATCGGCGCCTCTGCAAGCGTCGTCGCACCGACTGACCTGGCCCCTTCCCGACCTGAGACCATCTGTCCTGCTGTGACAATCGGCCCGAACCCTCCTCCCGATAAGCCTTTGTTGAATGCGCTGATCACCCCGATACCCGCTATCCTGCCCCACGAGAACGTGAAGTGCCGTCGACTCACAAGCAAGCTTCCCATAGCGAGGACGAGCACGCCGATGTACGTATTCAGGGCGACCTTTGAGATGCTTGTAGCAACGACTGCCGCGAAGACGGATGCCAAGACACCCATTCCGGCAATGATCGCCGTTACTTTGAAGTCTCGTGACGTGGCTCGCCGGAGAGACCGAATCCAAGCACGCCTGTTCGTTCCATCAAGCGCGTTGCCGTCTACGCCGAAGTTTACGTTGCGCAATCGATGATGCATGACCGAGGCAATGAATCCTCCGACTGCTTGGGTCAACAGAATCGAAGGGACGACGACCAGGGGGTCGTAGCCGCTGATGATCAGCACCGGGGAGAGAATCGTCCCGTAGAGCATCCCTAGAGATGAGTCCAACAACTCGCCAACAAACCCACACGCCAACAGCAGAACAACGCTCGCGCCCACGGCACACGCTCCTTGATCGTGTCAGTAGGGAGTGCAACGCATAGGCCTCCCCAGATGAGTCCGCCAGACTGATTTGGCTACCCACAATTCAGCATTGCTCCTGTTCGTCTCGCAAGATTCGGAGGACACTATTCGTCCTTGGTGTGCCATTGACGATGCCATCAGACGATGGGATTTCCCCATTGCAGGGTTGCCAACTGAAGCTTGCGGAAGCGAATTGCTCCAGCTCTGGCTTCGCTCTGTCGGCTGTCCTCGAATGCAACCCTCGAAGGCTCATCTGCGATTCAGCCCAGTACGCTGCGCTCCTTCAGCAAGTCGAGAAGTCTCTCGGTGAGTTCGTCCACCGTATGCACGTCTGTTTCCAGAACAAGCTCGGGATTCGTCGGCTCTTCGTAGGGATCTGAGATGCCGGTGAATCGTTCGATCTCGCCATTCAGCGCCTTCCGATACAGGCCCTTCGGATCGCGGCGCTGGCACACATCTAGACCGCATTTTGTGTAGATCTCGAAGAAGCTTCCGTCCGGAATCAGAGATCTCGCTCTAGCCCGATCTCTTTCGAACGGTGAGATGAACGCACATAGGACAATCGCGCCGGATTCGAAGAAGAGATGAGCCACTTCTCCGACACGTCGGATGTTCTCCGTCCGGTCGTCGCTGGAGAAGCCAAGATCTCCGCAGAGACCATGACGAATCGTGTCTCCGTCCAGAAGCATTGTGAGGCAGCCGGCCTCAAACAGACGTCGCTCCAGATGCTGCGCGATCGTCGACTTCCCGGAGCCGGAGTACCCGGTGAACCACAGAACAGCTGCTCTATGGCCATTGCGGGCTTCTCGCTGTTCGCGCGGTATGTTCCAGCCGGTCCATACAGTGTGCGGAGACTTCTGTTGAGTCGCCCTTGACACTTGGCTGACAACATCCTTCACCGTCCTGGACCGTTCTCGGATCATCCCCGCGGCTACTGTGTTACTGGTATGCGGGTCGATGAGGATGAAGCTTCCCGTTCCGTGGTTGTTTCTGTAGCTGTCGAAGAAGAGTGGCGATGATGTCTTGAGTTCGACACGTGCGATATCGTTGAGCTCCAGTTGCGTCACGTGCTTCCGGTGGAGGGAATTGACGTCAATCCTGTAAAGGATCTGGGGCATGAGGGCGCGCACCGTCTTGGTTGTGTGCTTCAAGAGATAGTCCCCACCATTGGACATGGCTTTCTCGTCCATCCAGCACAATGTCGCTTCGATGTGATCGTCAACCTCGGGGATGTTGTGCTTGCGGACGATCATGTCCCCTCGGCTGACATCGATGTCGTCTTCCAGGGTAAGCACGATGGACTGTGGGGCGAAGGCCTCACTGAGTTCGCCATCGTAGGTTACGATGGATTTCACTCTTGACGATAGTCCGGATGGGAGTACGACAACCTCTTCTCCAGCGCTGATAGTGCCCGATGTGATTCTCCCGGCATATCCTCTGAAATCGAGGTGTGGACGGACGACGTACTGGACCGGGAACCGGAAGTCCAGCAAGTTTCTGTCAGCTGCCACATGAACGGTCTCCAACCCATGCAGCAACGTTGCACCGTCGTACCAGGGCATGTTCTCGCTCTTCGTCGTAATGTTGTCGCCTTTCAGCGCGGAGACCGGAATGAAGTTGATGTCGTGGATATCGAGCTTGCCGGAGAATGCTTCGTAGTCCGCCACGATATCCTGATAGACACGCTCCGAGTATCCGACCAGATCCATCTTGTTGATCGCCACGATCAGATGGGGAATCTGAAGCAGCGAGACGATGATGCCGTGCCTCTTGGATTGCGTTAGCACGCCGTTTCTGGCATCAATGAGGATCACCGCAAGATCCGCGGTCGAAGCGCCGGTTACCGTGTTGCGTGTGTACTGAATATGTCCCGGCGTGTCTGCGATGATGAATTTCCGGTTCACCGTCTCGAAGTAGCGATAGGCGACGTCAATCGTGATCCTTTGCTCGCGCTCAGCCGAGAGGCCGTCCAGCAGTAAGGAGAGATCTACTTCGTCCTGCCCTCGTTTCTTCGAGGTCCGTTCGACAGAGGCGTACTGGTCTTCGAAGATGGCCTTTGACTCGTAGAGGAGTCTTCCAATGAGGGTCGACTTCCCGTCATCGACGCTCCCGGTGGTGACGAATCGAAGAAGGCTCTTCTCCTTGGCAGGCACTAGAAGTATCCTTCCTTTTTCTTCTCTTCCATCGCGGCATCACTGGCGAGGTCGATCACGCGATTCTCTCGCTCGGATCTCCGGGCATTGACGACCTCGGCAATGAGTTCGTCAATCGTTCGTGCGTGCGATGGGATTGCTCCCGTACAGGGGATACACCCGAGGCTGCGGAAGCGGCAACTCACCGTCTTGACCTCTTCGTCGTCGTATGCTCCGTCTTCGCGATCCTGAACGACGGAAGCGGAGGAAACAGGGATCAAGATCCCATCTCGCTCGACGACCTTCCTCTCTTGAGCAAAGTAGATGGGAACGACGGGGATGTTCTCGAGCTTGATGTAGTTCCAGATGTCGACTTCCGTCCAGTTGCTCAAGGGGAAGACGCGAACGGTTTGGCCTTCGTTCAGTCTTGAGTTGTACAGATCCCACAATTCGGGACGCTGGTTCTTTGGATCCCACTGACCCAGACGATCGCGTATCGAGAAGACCCGTTCCTTCGCCCGCGACTTCTCCTCTTCTCGACGTGCGCCTCCGAAGGCAGCATCGAAACCATGCTTCTGCAGAGCGTCCAGTAGTGCCTTTGTCTTCAGATACCAGCAGCATTTTTCTGTGCCAAGCTTCAGGGGGTGCGCTCCTTTGGCGATCCATTCTTCGTTGCGTTCCACAATCAAGGTCGCGCCGATTTCTCTACAGAATCGATCCCGGAATTCGTACATCTCCGGAAACTTGTATCCCGTGTCCACGTGCAAGAGAGGGAACGGGAATTTGCCAGGGTAGAACGCCTTCTGAGCTAGCCGCACCATGACACTGGAGTCCTTGCCAACGGAGTAGAGCATCACGGGGTTTTTGAGCTCTGCAACAACCTCACGCATGATGTGAATCGACTCCGATTCAAGCTGCCTCAAGTAGGCAAGAGAATAGGAGATCATTGGCTCGGGCTTGCCTGCTTCCACATGTTCTTGGCCATGGTTCATGAGTTGCCCGCCGTCCTGACCTGCAGTGCAACAGCACAATCATCTCCGACCAAGACAGTGTGACTATCGTTTGAGCTCGCTTGAACCCGGCTTCGCCTACCGACGATTGAGTCGCGGAGGCCATGAATGCCTTGGACTGACGATTCATCCATTACGATACTGTCGCCAATCTGTGAATCGCGAATCGCCGCAGCGGCCCCAATGACGACGTTCGGCCCGACATCCGAGTCCTCGACGTGCGCATCCCGGCCGATGATGCATGGCCCTTGCAGTTGGCTCCGTCGGATCTGCGCTCCGTCCTCTACGATCACCGTGCCCTCCATCGTTGTCTCGCCATCGATGTTGCCATCGAGGCGAGCCGGAAGCCGACGAATCAGAAGCTCGCTGGCCAGGATAAGGTCCTTTGGCAGCCCAACATCCTTCCACCAACCTTGAATGAAGTGGGCTTGAACACCATCGCCATCCTCGATGAGACACTGAATGGCATCGGTAATCTCGTATTCGCCGCGCGCCGAAGGTTGGATCCCCTCGATAGCCGTGAAGATTCGGGGGGAGAAGACGTAGGCTCCGGCGACCGCCCAATTGCTGGGTGGTTCGGCCGGTTTCTCGAGAAGCGCCACGATTCTCTGACCATCTAGCTTGGCAACGCCAAACCGGCTCGGATCGGGAACCTCCGTGAGAGCGATTGTGGCATCCCCATCTGAGGCCTCGAACTCCTGGAGCATTTCGGTCACGCCCAACTCGAACAGATTGTCGCCGAGATAGAGAAGGAACGGCTCGTCTTCGACCGTATGCTGGGCGCAAGCAACGGCGTGGGCAAGCCCCCTGGGGTGCTCCTGGATGACATACGCAAGTCGAAGTCCTTGCTCAGATCGTATTCCCAGAGCTTCGCGGAAGATCCGCTCGTGAAGCGGACTGACGACAATTGCCACGTCTTCAATCCCTGCATCGGAGAGCGCATCGAAGATCCACGCAACCACCGGCCGATTGGCGACCGGCATCAGGTGTTTGGGCGTCCAGAAGGAAAACGGCCGCAGCCTTGTTCCTTCCCCACCGCAGAGCAACACCGCCCTCGTCACTCGACTGGATCGTTCGAGCATTGCGTTCACCTCGTGCCAATTGGAGAGCCATCGTTCAGTGCATTCGGGCACATGCCGCTGATTCTACACACCTGGCGCAACGCAGTCATCCTCATTGATCCTACAACCCATTGCACCTCCGATGAGAAGCCCCTAGAATGCACCATCGGCTTCGAAGAGGCGCAATATCATGGACGAACGTAAAATCGAGCTCATCGACCTCATACGCGCGGTATGGCGTCAGAAATGGATCATCCTCGTCACGCTCGCAGTTGCGATCGGGGTCGCTTGGCTTCTGTCCGAGGTGCCCGAACCGACGTACCGGGCAAGGACCAGCCTTTTGCTGCTGCCGCCGCTGGCATCAGATCTGGATGCCGAGAGTATCGCCAGTTCTCTGCCCACGGATGCGTACGAGGAGTTGGCGACGTCTTCATCGGTTCTCGAGAGGATTCGCGAGCAGTTCGATTCATCACCCGTCCGTCTGCCAACCAGGCTTCAGAGCATCATGTCGGTGACCGCCGAGTCCTACGCCAATCAGCAGAGCGATTCCAACGCACGACTTGTCTCACTGCACTTGTCCATCACCGGTGCGAACCCGGACGATCTCACCGCCATCGCCCAAAGCTGGATCGATGCCTTCTCGGAATCCTATGGCTCGTTCGTCGAAGACCGAACGTCGCAGTCGTATGACTACATTCTCGACATCTACCAGAGCGCCGAAGACGATTTGGCGCAAGCTGACAACGAGCGTGTACAGCTCCTTGCCGGCCAGCCCATCGAGCTGCTGAAGGCAAACAGAGATGACGTTCGCAAGCGGCTGGCTGCGGCCCAAGAGGAGCTTCAAGCTGTACAACTAGAGGCCGATACGGCGTCGAACTATCTGGCCACGCAGGATTTGCGTTCCCGAAACGGTGTGTCCGCCGTGATGCTGTCGTCGGAGATCTCACCGTATACCGTGTCCGGCGCGCTTCTCCTCGGGTTGTCCGCCGACCAGTTCACGGCTCTGCTCGATGCGCGCATTGCCACCTTGACCGAACAGGTCAATATGCTCGAATCGGAGTTCCAAGCGAAGCAAGCACAGATCGATGAAGCCACGGCCCAATTGGACGAGATGGATCGCACGATCTCGCAACTGACCGAGAGTGTTACATTCCTATCGACGCGTCTCCGTTCGGCTCAGCTGGCGCAGGCGGAGAAGCCTGATCTGATCCGTGTCATCGAAGAACCGATCGTCTCTGCGAACCCGATTGCTCCAAGGAAGACGCAGAACATGGCTGTTGCCGGTATCTTGGGACTCATCTTGGGAACCTTGTTCGCGTTCTTCGTGGACTACCTGCAGCGCGTCCGAGCGCGGGAGCGATTGGCAGTCGAGGCACGCGACAGCAAGACAGATGACGAGGGGTCTCCCCCCTCACCCAGTTCGCCAAGCGAAGCATGAAGGCGCAGCCGCTGCGCCCCGCCTGTCGCGAACGCGGATCTAGAGAACACGAACAGCCAGGATTCCCACCAGGCAGCCGATGGCGCAGGCCATCAACAGCGGGAAGGCTCGACTCAAGACGTTCTGCATCATGATGGACAGAGCTTGCCACCGAAGCGCAGAATGAGCGATGTCTTGCGTCCCGGCTCGGGAGGACATCGCGCCCACTATTCGTTGGGGGGACTGTCCCCCTTCACAATTTCCTCACAATAGGGGACTGTCCCCCTTCACAACTAGTACGGGAGCTGTCGCTCGACGGACTGTCGGATTCTCCCCAGATCGGGGGCGTCTAGCGGTTCATCAACGTAGCTTTCCCATGCATCCGGAAGTTCGATGGGCAAGTCATCGAGAAGACCTCCGCCCCGAATGCCGAGCGTTTCGCAGTGCGAGGACCAGAGCCAGTCTTTAGCAGATTCGGCAAGTTCGGCGCGCACGGGATTCCGTTCAACGTACCGCATCACCATCAATAGATGAGCATCCTCTTGAATGAGAAAGCTCTTGTATCTTCCTTGCCACACGTGCCCGCTTGTCTTCCGACGTCGATGGTGACGGCGCACGTGGGTCGTCAGAAGCCATTGCATGAACCGGCTGAGTGCGTCCCCCGACTCCGGCCGAACCACGAGATGGAAGTGATTCGGCATCACGCAGTATCCGAAGAGAGCAACCGGATACTCATCCTTGGCGTGGCGGAGCAACCGCAGGAACTCTGCGTAGTCAGGGTCCGCAGCGAATACCGTCTGCCGTCCGTTCCCACGGTTGAGCACATGATAGACCTCATTCCCTACGAGACACCGAGCTGTTCGTGGCATTCTGTTCCCTCAGTACAAACGATGACATCCGTTTTCGTCCTACCCTCGTATTCTATATGACTTCTGATATGTTGTGCAACATGCACATGAACGAGGCCGGTGAATGGCGCCAACCGCATTTGTGAAGGGGGACAGTCCCCTATTGTGAAGGGGGACAGTCCCCTATGGTGATGATCTCGAGTTCCAGATCGATTCCGTGGGCATCGAGTACGCGGCGTTTCATTCGCTCGATCAGTCCCAGGACATCCGCGGCGTTGTCTTCCCCTTCATTGACGATGAAGTTCGCATGGACGTCCGACACGGCGGCACGGCCTACGCGCATCCCCTTGCAGCCGGCACGATCGAGAAGTTCGCCCGCCGTCGCCCCGTGTGGTGGGTTCTTGAAGATGCAGCCGCTCGTCGCGCCGACTGGCTGCGTGCGGTATCGTTGCTGCAATACGGCACGCTCGCGCTCGACACAACGCGCCGGGCTGTCGCGTCGCAGCGAGAAGATGGCCCCAAGAACGATCCCATCGATCTCACCGTCTCGGAGAGCGCTGGTTCGGTATCCCAGTTTGAGTGCCACGGCCGGAAGCGTGTGTACCTCATTCGCCGTCAGGAGGCGGACATGCGATAGCACGGAGCCGATGTCGCTTCCGTGGGCCCCTGCATTCCCAGCAATGGCACCCCCGATGGTTCCCGGGATGCCGCACGCCCACTCCAGCCCGGATAGCCCGATTCGGCTCATCCTTCGGGACAACTCCGTCAGGTTCTCGCCACACGATGCCGTCACCGATTCCCCGCTGACTTCGATCCCGCGCAGGCCGTGCGTCAGAATGACGACGCCTGGGAAGCCATCGTCAGAGAAGACCACATTGGACCCACTGCCGAGGACCATGAAGGAGAGCCTGTGTGACCGAGCCCAGACTGTGGCCTCTTGCAGATCGCCCTCGGTCTCGGGATTGACTAGCCAGCGGGCCAATCCCCCGATCCGCATCGTCGTCAGCGGCCACAAAGGGACTCCCTCCGTGGCGATGGGACGGAGGGAGTCGGGAATCTCGGGCATATTCAATCAGCCTGTTTCCTCGAATCGGCCGACGCGGGTTAGCGTTCGGGCCCTAGTGACTACCGCATCCGCAGCTCTTCGCCTCTTTCTCTGCCTGCGTCAAGACGTACTGCGTCGTGCTGGCCGTCGCCTGGGCACCGCGGCTGTCGGTCACCGTCAGCGAGATCGGATAGGTCATCCCACCCACGTCGAAAGCGAACCACGCCGAGATGGTGTGCGTAATCCGCTGAACGTCGTCTCCGAAAGTCCACTGGTAGAGAACAATCTGCCCATCGGGGTCAGAGGATCCGTTGCCGAACCATGCGCTACGCTCCGTCTCGACGACGTCGACCAACGGAGAGCGAATGACAGCGATCGGAGCGATGTTGGGAGGCAACTCGACGACGGCATCGTAGCTGAGGTAGCTCGAATCGTAGACCAGCGTTGCAACCAGTGGCACATCCCCCAGATCGTTCTGGCGAGCATCGGGGTTCGGGAGCGGATCAACGGGGATCCAAGCAATGACGCCACCGACATCCACGCCGACAGCGACCCAGATCTTGGTCGTGCCATCGGGCAGCTGCTTGGATACGATGGACGCCTGATACCCCATCCGCTGCAATGAGCCCGCCGTGTAGGCGGCGAACTGCTGCCACGTCCAGCCTCCGTCTCCCAAGAGCATCTGGGAGCCGAAGTCGATATCGCCCAATCGGATCTGCAGTTTCTTGATCGCATCCTGCAGAGCCGTGAGTTGGCTCGACGTGTATCCCGCGCTGCCCGGTTGAACGAAAACCGGGGCTTGCTGGGCTAAGGCGAAAGAAGAGAGCACGCAGACAAGTAGAATTCCAATCACCGATCGTCTGACCATCCAGGACACCTCCACTGGGACATCTTATCACACTGTACCCCGCTTTCGAGCCGGAGTTTCGGATGATTCCAAGATTGGAACCATGACGAACATGAAGTGGAGAGGGCCTCTCGTGGAGGACGAACTGAAGAAACCCTCACCCGTTCCTCTGCATCCGGCACGGGATCAGTTCGTGCTGGATATCATGTGGGTGACGAAGCGAACGATCGTCGCAGGGAAGAACGTGGAATGCATTTCCCGCGGAGGCGCTGGGGCGCAGAGGAAGGGAACCCCAACTCATGGGGAGAGAGGACACGAATGCGGAGCAACTCCCGATCCTAGGTACGCCACTCGTGGGTGAGGATCGGGTCGATTCTTCGTCTGTGCAACGGTGCTTGCGGAGTGCGATCGCCTTCCGGGCAGCTCTTTTGTGTTGTGTAGGCGTTGGCCCGCTTCATGGACTTCATGGACTTCATGGTGATTGGGATGTAGGTCGTAGTTCATGGGGTTCGTAGTTCGGAGAGTCGTAGAGCCGCCTGAGTCATGTCCCCGCTTCTGATCGTGCCCCCTACCTTCGGCCTTGTTCCCCCTGCGTCTTTGCGCCTCCGCGGGAGGTGACGTTGCTTCCGTGCCTATCCCGTAGGGTTGACGTCCTCAAGCACTGCTGCGGTTGATAGAGCGGCAGGACCCTTACTCGCGAAGCCGGGGGACAGTCCCCTTCGAGGGGACAGTCCCCATCGCTACCACTCAACCAGGAAGCCGAGATCCCACTCCGAGAAGGCGCCGACT
>CAZXQL010000054.1:0-11233 GCA_964643395.1 uncultured Thermotogae bacterium | reverse complement strand
TCGATCACAATGGCCAGCAACGAGACTGTGACTGCCCCGACGATGACCAGGTCCTTGCGATAGTTCCCCAGACCGCGAAAGATCGGTTGCCCGAGCCCCCCTGCTCCTAGATACGACCCGATGGCGGCAATGCCGACGTTCATGACCATCGCTTGGCGTAGTCCCGCCATGATGACGGGAACCGCCAGCGGCATCTTGACTTTCAGAAGCAACTGAGTTCCGCTCATTCCCATTCCACGACCGGCCTCGATCATCGCCGGGTCAACTTCGCGCAATGCCGTGTGGGTGTTTCGAACAATCGGAAGCAGCCCGTACAGTGCCAGCGCAATGACGACAGGGAGGAAACCGATCGACGAGAGACCGAGGGCGCTCAAGATTGCCATGAGAATGCCGAACAGCGCCAAGGAGGGAATCGTCATCAGGATGCTTGCTGCATAGATGACGGCCTCCGCAGCGTTCTCCCTCCCCTTGCCGGAGATCCATATGCCTAGGAGGATTCCCACGACCGCGGCAGCCGCGTTCGCCACCAGGACGATCTGGAGATGCTGCCACGTCCAGTTCAGCAGCTTGTCCGGGTAGTTCATCATGTACTGCCACGCTTGCTCGAACATGCCAATCCGGCCTCCGGGGAGATAGATGTGCGCTTCATTTGATCGATAAGATAGCTATAAGACCTTCATAATTATACCGTTCCAATGGCGATTCTTCAATCTGAAGCGTTCGTTTTATTCTTCTGTGTAACAGACGTAGGCGCGCCGCCAGAAGGGTCTTCGATGCATCCCAAAGACGGGGCTCAGCTTGGGTGGCTGCTCCATGGATAGGGCCCTTCTCGTAGCTAGAGTCAGGTTGCATGTTGCCACGTCCTCGATCTGCTCGTCCTGTATGGCGTACTTGACAAGCCACGTCGATTCCGGGTCGAATGAGCCAGATAAGCTCGAGGATTCCGGCTGGAGAGGCAACGGGAGCGCCGTTCGTTGAGGCGGCGTAACATGCGGAGGTGACACGATGAAGACGAAATGCGTCTTATCCACCCTTTTGTTGGTCATTCTGCTGGCATTGGCCGGGTGCTTCTGGTTCCATCCCCCGGTCGTCACCGTCACGTTGGAGCCAGTAGCGGGAGCCGTCAATACCCCGGTCACGATTACGGGAAGTGGGTTCGGGTCGGCACAAGGAACGAGCGTCGTCACGTTCGACGGGATCCAAGCACACATCCTCTCCTGGGCGGACACCACGATCATCGCTCGCGTCCCCGTCCTGCCCACGCCCAATGGAGAACGCTCCATCATCGTCGACGTCGTTCGCGGTGGGGCGACGGTTGGCACAAGCCCGTTCGCGCTGCAACGCGGCGTGCTGTTCGAATCCGATCGGGACGACAACAACGAGGTCTACATGATGAATCCGGATGGATCGAATCCTATCAACCTGACGCAGCATCCCGGATTCGACTTCGAGGCCGCATGGTCGCCGGATGGGACCAGGATCGCCTTTGTCTCGGACCGAGACGGAAACGACGAAATCTACGTGATGAACGCCGACGGATCGAATCCCACCAACCTCACGCAGCATCCCGACAATGACGACTACCCGGTGTGGTCTCCGGACGGGACGCGGATTGCGTTCGAGACCGATCGGGAGAGCACAGCGCCGCCGATCCTCGGAGTGACACCCAAGCTGACGATCACGGGCTACAACCTGGAGATCTTCGTGATGAACGCCGACGGAACGGGCCAGATCAATGTATCGAATGATCCCGCGTACGACGGCTATCCGTCGTGGTCTCCCGATGGCGCAAAGATCGTCTTCGAGACGGACCGAGACGTCGTGGATGGACTGGTCGTCATGGCGATCGTTCCGGGAGATCTCGGCCGCGAGGTGTATACCGTAGGCGCGGACGGCACGAATCCGACCGACTTGACCAACAGTCCGGACAGCGATGGGTATCCCAGGTGGTCTCCCGATGGTGACAAGATTGTCTTCAGCTCGTACCGCGATGGCAACTGGGAAATCTATACGATGAACACGGACGGAACCGGACAGACGAGACTCACTAACAACCCGAGCGATGACTACCTCGCATCCTGGTCACCCGACGGTTCTTGGATCACCTTCCACAGCAGCCGCGATGGCAATACGGAGATCTACAAGATGGCGCGCGACGGTCTCTCGATGACACGGTTGACGACGTCGTCGGATTCGGACTGGGGACCGAGTTGGTCGCTCGATGGACAGAGCATCGTGTTCCAGAGCTTCCGAGACGGAAACGTCGAGGTCTACCGGATGAGTTCAAGCGGAGCGTTCACACAGCGCTTGACGAACGATCCGGATTGGGATACGCATCCCGTATGGGGCACGCTACCGTGGCCCCCGATGTTCTGAGCGCCACGCTGTCGGAGAGAGATAGCCCTTCGCGTCGAGGAGGGGCCGGGAGTTCCTGTCCGTACGATCCGTCGTGAGGGTCAGTTCGTGTCCGAGTCCCGCGGCGGGCATCCGAACAGCTGCCGGATAAGCACCAGGAGATCTCCCGGGAGATCTGGATCGTCAAGGGGAATGACGTCCGGGAAATCGTCTGGCTCCGCCTCGGGAACGGATGCTCCTGACAGAAGGAGGGTACCGGAGCCCAATAGGCGGATCGTTCCCGGAGATTGCGACGGGGCCAATCCGCCCGCCAGGGTCCCGGAGAACGTTCCGTGAAAGACCTCTCTGTCGCCGGCGATGTCGACCACAGTGTGTTGTGCACCTTCGATGGGGTCACCGGATTGTAGAAGAACCAAGTTCTGACGCGATGCGAACAGCAGACTGAGCAGGCTGACTGGCTCCCCGGTCGTCGTCTGTCCGATGGCCACCAAGACAATCCATCCTTTTCCGACCCATGTCAGGCTGTGATGGATCGCGTCTCCGCTGACCGCACCCGTGGCGGACAAACGAACGATGCCGCTGTCCGATGTGAGGCTCGCAGTGAGGTCTACATCTCCAACCACGACCGCGGCGATATCCAAGCCGACAAAGCGCACATCAGCACTCCCCGATGCCTCGATGTCGATCGACAGCGTTTCCTCGGCCATCAAACGAAGCGGGAGCACGAGAACCAGAAGGACCGCCGCCCCGACTGCCAGCTTCATGCGTGAGCTCATTGCCCGTAGCATACCCGACGTTGTCGCCAAACCGAGCACGTTCGACTCGTCGAGGGAGGGGCAATCCAATAGAAACGCCGCCCACGGGCGGCTACTCTTAACATACGTTATGGCTCGCTCGAACGTCAAGGGTGAGACTGCAGACCGGTGGGCGCCGGGAATCCAACCTTGGTTCAGAAGATCATTTCAGGCCGCGTCGAACATGTCGACGATCGTCGAAGCGATCCGAACGATCGCTTCGGAGATCAGCGAGTGAGGACGACTCAACACGTGAGGCGTTCCCGCATCTCCTTCCGCCGGTGCGGCGACATCAAGCGGAATGGTCCCGTACTGATCGACTCCCCAGGCGTCGGCGTCCCGAACCGTGGTTCCGGATCCGAAGAGCTCGATACGCTCGCCGCAGTGCGGACACATGAGCCCCGACATGTTCTCGACAATGCCGATGTGCGGGATTCCCAGCTTCTTTGCGAAGCCGACGGCGCGGTGGGCATCTGCCCGCGCGACTTCCTGCGGCGTCGTCACGATGATTGCCGTTTGGGGAGCCATGCGCTGCGCGATGGTCAGTACCTCGTCTCCGGTCCCCGGAGGCAGATCGACCAGCAGGACGTCGAGGTCACCCCATTCGGCATCCGTGAGAAACTGCTCGATGACCTTGGCCCGCATCGGCCCTCGCCAGATGACGGGAGCACCAGCCGGAAGCATCGATGCCAGTGAGACGATCTTCAAGCCATGCTTCTCGTGCGGCAGGATGCGGCTCTCGAGTCCTTGTGCCTGCTCTCTGACGCCCGCCATTTGAAGCACGTTCGGCCCGGTGACGTCCGCGTCCAGCAGTCCAACACGTCGACTTCCATCTGCCAACAAGGCGTAGGCCAGGTTGACGGCAACTGTGGTCTTGCCGACGCCTCCCTTGCCGCTGAAGACAACGATCCGTCGAGGAATCTTCTCGACAACCTCACGGAACAGGAGGCTGGATGGGTCTGCGCGCTTCGATCCGGATTCCTCGCTCATGATGCACATCCTTTCGGGTCGCCCGTTCTTCGTTCCATCGCCAGAACCTGTTCGACAATCCGGCGCATCGCCGTCCCCGCCCGGCTTGATGAGTCCTCAACAACGCTCCGTCCTTGGACCATCTCCGCAGGCACTGAGGGATCGTACGGAATTCGGCCGAGGATGGGCAGGTCATTGCGCTCTGCGAATCGCTCGATCGCCAGCGTGGTTGGGGGGCTCAGATCATGCTTGTTGATGACCAAGTACGCCTCGATGCGGAAGTGCCTGACCACGTCCAGGATGCGTTCGAGGTCGTGCAGTCCGGACAAACTTGGCTCCGTAACGAGGATTGCCAGGTCGACCCCGGAAACCGACGAGATGACCGGGCAACCGATCCCAGGCGATCCGTCGATGACGATCCGTGCCGCGCCCCGTTTCTCCGCGATCTCCGATGCAAGCCGCTTCACGTGGGTCACGAGCTTGCCGGATGCTTCTTCTCCCGGAAGAAGCTCCGCGGTAGCAAGCGGGCCGGCAGGTGTCTCAGCAACCGTCCATCGGCCCGAGATTCGGGGCCGAAGGGCGATCGCTCGAACCGGGCAAGCGGTTTCGCACGCACCGCACCCTTCGCAGAACAACGGATCGACTCGAAGATCCGGGCTGATGGCGTGGAATCGGCAGACCTCGACGCATCGTCCGCAGCCGACGCAGCGCTCTGCATCGATATGCGCTTCCTTTGATCCCTCGTAGTTTCCTTCCCTCACGAGCCTTGCCTCCAGCAGCAGGTGTAGATTGGCCGCATCAACGTCGCAGTCCGCAAGAACCTGCTCGCGCAAGAGCACGGCAAACGCTCCCGCCAGGGATGTCTTCCCGGTTCCGCCTTTCCCCGATAGGAACAGGATCTGTCTCATTCAACCTCCCGGGTCAACGCCTCAAATAGGGCTAGGAACCGGCCCTTCCACCGAACATCGGTAGCGATCAGCGGGGTCCCGACAGCATAGGCGGCTGCAATGTCTCGGCTGAATTCGATCTTCATTGGGACAGGGATTCTTTCGTCTGTGCAGAATCTCTCGGCACCATCATCCCCGATGCCGTCACGATTGATGATCACCGCCAATGGGAGGTCGAGGGTCCGGACGACTCGGACGGCGGCTCGAAGGTCATGGAGACCGAATGGCGTCGGCTCGGTCACCAGCAGGACGACGTCGGCCGCATGGAGGGCTGCGATCGTCGGGCATCCGGTGCCGGGAGGGGCGTCGATGATGGTGGTCCGTTCCGGATCGATCTCTTCGCACAGCGCGTGCACGATCGGTGTGGACATTGCTTGTCCGATGTCGAGAACGCCACGCGAGAACGCGATGCCGTCAGCTTCTCCGGTTTCTGTGATCCCGAGCCGCTGTGGAACTTCGCTGATCGCATCAGCCGGGCAGACCATTCGGCAGCGACCGCACCCGTGGCACAAGGTCGGATACACAAGGATCTCGTCTCCGAGACGAGCGATAGCATGAAACTCGCAAACGTCGGCACACGCTCCGCAGTATCTACAGCGGTCCCCATCGACCTTCGGGAGCAGCGTCTCCACCGGCTTCGAATCCATGAGCCGAGGATGCAGAAAGAGGTGCCCGTTGGGCGCTTCGACATCGGCGTCGATGAATTGGACCGGCTGCGAGTCTCTCAGTGCCAGGGCGAGACTGACGGCAAGGGTCGTCTTCCCGGTCCCTCCCTTACCGCTTGCAACCGTGATGTTCATTCACGGTGATCGTGGAAGAGGTGCCGCTGACAGGCATCCGAGGCGGTGGCGCCGGTCAGCTTCCCCGTCTTCCAGTCATCGACGGCTTGTCGTACGCTCCCCGAGATTCCAACACAGACTTCGATCCCCTTTTCCTCAAGAATGGACAGTGCACGGCGACCCGCTCCCTGGCAAAGGAGCACATCGATGCCCAATCCGGTAAGGATGTCCGCCGGAAGTCCGGAGCCGCCGGCATGCTCGGACGAGTTCTCAACGACGTCCACGTCTCCCGTTTCGGTGTCGAAGATCGTGTAGGACGGGACACGACCGAAGTGCTCCCCCACGTGATCGTCCAAGCCACCCGCTCCTGCGCTCGGGATACACACTCTCGTCATTGTCTTCCTCCTCGATGAGCACCGCCGGTTGGTGCCATCGTGCGTTGAAGTGTTCCTGCTCGGTACGCGGCCAGCGCCTCTTGGGCCGTCCCGCTTGCACCGATGTAGATCTCGATTCCCGCGGCGTGAAGTCCGCTGTAGGCATTCGGCCCCACACTTCCGGTGATCACAGCGGTCGCTCCTTTGCTTGAAACCGTTTGTGCCGCCTGAACGCCGGCGCCGTGCGCTGCAGGGACATTCTCCACAGCTTCGACGAGCCGATCATCCTCCTCGACGAACAAGAAGAACCTCGCCCGTCCGAAATTCGGATCCATCGTTGCTCTCAAGTCGCGGCCCTGCACCGTCAGACATATCATCGTTCATCACTCCTTCGCGACAACAGGTGTGGCATCCACATCCAAAGAGTGGAGTGAATTCGCCTTGCTTCCGAACTAGCTCAGCTCTTCAATCCGATCCTGAATCCTCTTGAGCTCCCCTTCGATCCCACTGGCTTGTTCTCGAAGGAAAGCCAACTCTTCCTGCGGTGATGCCGGGGCATCCTCGAACCCTTGAGTTCCTCCATACGCTCCGTAGATGCCGCGCCCGAATCCTATACCACGTCCGAATCCCATACCGCGCCCCCAGCCAAGGGGGCGGCGGAATCCACGTCCCCAACCAAGCGATCGCCCGAGGAATCCGCGGGCCATCCCTGGAGTTGCGCAGTAGCCAAGCGCTCGGCCTGACATGCGTCCCATTCCTCTCGGTCCTGTTCCATCGAATCCCGGCATCGTGGTCACTCCTTCGTCCGTAGGGCCATCTGAAACCTACAGACGCTCTAATTATGTTCATATGCACGATTAATGCAAGGCACCTCTTCGCATTGTCCGGTCACGGCTCCCTGCCTATACTCGGGTGTCATGCCACGCCACAAGAAGATGCGCTACTGCCGCGGAGTCGACGGATACAATCTGTACAAACCATCCGGGATTCCTCTTCCGCAGCTCGACATCAGCGAACTGGGCCTCGATGAACTTGAGGCCATGCGGCTCTGCGATGGAGAGGGGAAGCAACAAGAGGAAGCGGCCAACATCATGGGGATCTCTCGCGGCACGGTCCAACGTCTCCTGGAGGCTGGTCGGAAGAAGACAATTGACGCACTGGTCCATGGCAGAGCCTTATCCTTCTCTGACGAAGATCATGTGTGCATAAGACCACAACGTGGCCGAGGCGGTGGGCGGCGGCATCGCGGAGCAGGATTTACGCCAATCGACTGACAACTCTCTTCTCTTTCGCATCCGAGTCAGTGTTGAAGGACGTCTCTTCCCTCAATCGTAGCATGCAGCGTTTGCATTGCCGGATCCCTTGACATGGGGGAGTCTCCCGCGTATCGTATTGATCTGATTAATCAGACTAGTCAGAATAGTCTGATAGCGGGAGGTTGACGATGTCGACTTCAGGAGGCTCTGCAGATCCCGGTGGGTGCAATTGCCTGAAGGTCCACGCGCTCATCGGTATCGATGACCGTGGCCAGATGGTTCTGCCCAAGGACGTTCGTGAGAAGGCGCAGATTCATGGTGGAGACAAGCTCGCCCTGACGACGATCGAGAAGGACGGCGCGATCTGCTGCCTTCTTCTGACCAAGGCCGACGACATGGTGCGCGTTGTGCAGGAGACGCTCGGAGCGGTCGCCCAGGATTTGACCGCCCCATCCTAGGAGGTCCCCAGAATGACAGATCAAGACATTCGAAAGACGGTTCGAGAGCGATACGGAGAGGCCGCACGACGCGGGGCGTGTTGTTGCGGCGGCGGAACCGAGACTCCGTCCGCAAGCTCCGTCAGTTCCAGTTTGGGGTACTCGGAGAAGGAGCTGTCTTCGATTCCCGAGGGAGCGAATCTCGGACTGGGCTGCGGCAATCCAACCGCACTGGCATCACTCCAACCTGGGGAGGCCGTGCTGGATCTCGGATCGGGCGCGGGGATTGACTGCTTCCTAGCAGCTGAGGCCGTCGGCGACGCGGGGCACGTGATCGGGGTCGACATGACAGCGGACATGGTCGATCGCGCCCGCGAGAATGCCCTAGCAAACGGCATCGAGAACGTCGAGTTTCGCCTCGGCGAGATCGAACACCTTCCCGTGAGGGATTCGGAAGTCGACGTGGTCATCTCCAACTGCGTGATCAACCTATCGCCGGACAAGGAGCAAGTATTCCGTGAGGCATACCGCGCCCTGAAGCCCGGTGGGAGGATGATGGTCTCGGACATCGTCCAGCTCAAGCCTCTCCCCGAAGCGGTCTCTCAATCGTTGGATGCGTACGTCGGCTGCGTCGCCGGCGCGTAGCTCAAGGAGCAGTACCTATCTCTGATTGAGGAGGCCGGGTTTGCTGATGTCTCCATCGAACGAGAGTTCGAGTTCCATGACTCCCACCCCGAGCCTGAGATGCGTGAACCGACCGTCGTGGTCGACGGCAAGGAGATGCACCCCGAGGACATCGGTTTGACCGCGGAAGAGGCTCGCGAGTTGGGTCATTCGCTGGCGAGCATCAGCGTTCACGCCGTCAAACGATAGTCGCTCGCCGGTCATGCCGGCGATGATGGGACAGCTTCAGCAGCGTTCACGCGGGATGAGAATTCCCGATTGGGATTGCGCGTTGTGGATCGCCTCGATCCTTCGCATCTCATCCGGCGTGCAAGCTAGGAGAATCTTGATTTCCGCATCCCGCTTGTGCCGATCGACCGTTGCGATCACACCGGTCACGCCAAGCTCCTCACGGCTTCCAATCCACACATCAACACCGCTTCCGTCGATCGCCGACGTTCCCTCGAGGTAGCCGTAGTCAAGCGGATAGGTAAATTCAGGGTAGCGCGGATGGGCGGTCCCGGCCGGCCGGTCGATGATCACCGTCGATCCTTCGACCAATTGCTCCAGCCCTCGCCAGAATCGGTCCGCGTGTTCCGTCTCGCCCATCGTCTTCATGATGCATTCCATCCTATCCGATCGTGTTCTCGGCTCCGAGTCCCCCGGCGGAACAAGCACGTGCAATCAATATCGTAGAATGCTCACACAACAGGGACATCAAGGAAGGTGAAATGCGCAGGCAGCCCCTATCGATGGACCAGGCTCGACGGATCGCCGTTCGCTCGCAGTGGCTGCGAACTTCGCCTTCGGGAGGCGGAAGAGAAGCGACACTGCGCGCAATCGAACATTTGGGATACGTGCAGATCGACACGATCTCGGTCGTGGCTCGCGCGCATCACCACACGCTCTGGAATCGTTGCCCCGACTATAGCCCGTCCTATCTACACGATCTGGTCGCCCTCGATCGCCGCGTGTTCGAGTACTGGGCCCATGCGATTGCGTTCCTGCCCATGTCCGACTACCGCTTCTACATCCCTCGCATGCATCGGCACCGAACTGGAGCCCGTGCGTGGCTGAGCGAATGGAAGAAGGAGAATCAGCACGTTCTCGAGAATGTGCTGGAGAGAATCCGCGCCGAAGGGGCGTTGACGTCCAAGGATTTCGAGCCCCCGCCGGGCACGAAGCGCGGGACATGGTGGGATTGGAAGCCGGCCAAGCGGGCGCTGGAGATCCTCTTCTGGCAGGGGTACCTGATGATCTCCGAACGACGCAATTTCCAGAAGGTCTACGATCTCACCGAGCGCGTTCTCCCGCCGGAGACGGACACGACCGTCCCCACGCAGGAGGAACTCGGGCAGTTCCACGTCCGCCGCGCTCTGGGAGCGATGGGCGTCGCCCAGGAGAGGGAGATCCACGATGCGTTTCACATCGCCGATCGCGCAACCCTCGCTGCGGCGCTGGAGGCCATGCTCCAAACTGACGAAGTCACCCACGTTTCCGTCCCCGGTGTGGAGAGTGATTACTACGCGTTGACCGACACCCTCGAGCAGATCGACATGGAAGCGCCGAACTCCGTCCACATCTTGTCTCCGTTCGACAATCTGACAATCCAGCGCGAGCGAATGGAGAGGCTGTTCGGCTTCCAGTACACGATCGAGTGCTATCTCCCGCCGGCCAAACGCACCTACGGGTACTTCGTCCTCCCGATCCTGTGGCGCGATCGGATGATCGGCCGGATGGATGCGAAGGCCGACCGCAAACTCAAGGCACTCCAAGTCAAGAAGCTGTGGTTCGAGGACGGATTCAATGCGATTGACGGGGCGCTGCCCCAGCTATCGGACGCTTTGGCTCGCTATGCAATCTTCAACGGTTGTAGAGCGATCGACGTGGGCCCCGTTCTCCCCACAGGCCACAAGCGACAGTTGAAGACCTTTGTTAGGCAGTCGCTCGAAGCCCATCGTTGAGGTTGCGAGATTCTCGTCGGGCTACACCGAGGCGTCAGGGGCCGCCGGAACGCGTTCGTCGGACCAGAGCCGGACGAGATGCAGACACGTCTCCAACGCCTTCTCCATCTCTCCCACAGACGTCCACTCCAACGGCCCGTGCGCATTGTGGATTCCGGCAAACAGGTTCGGGGTGGGCAGTCCGCGTTCCGTAAGTTGGGAGCCGTCGGTACCGCCGCGGATGGCAACCACGTTTGGCTCGACGCCTGCTCGGCGAACCGCTTCGAGCGCGAGCTCGGCAGGGCGCATGTCATCCTCGAGCCAATAGCGCATGTTGCGGTACTGCTTCGTAATCTCGCAGCTGACCCTTGCGCGGGGCTCGAGCTTGGCGATTGCATCGACGGCGGCCTGGAGAGCCTCGCCGTGGGCAGCCAGGCCATCGCGTTCGAAGTCACGCAGAATGAATTGGAGTTCGGCTTCCGCGGAGTTGCCCATCACGCGCACAAGATGGATGAACCCTTCCTTCCCACTCGTCGTCTCCGGCGTTCGCGTGTGTTGCGGCAGTAGGCAGATGAGCTTGGCGGCCAACGTCAGGGCATTCACCAAGCGGCCCTTGGCTTTCCCGGGATGAATCGATACGCCGGTGATGCGGACCACGGCTCGATCGGCCGAGAAGCTCTCGTAGGTCACCTCTCCCAGCGCTTCTCCGTCCAGGG
>CAZXQL010000053.1:0-11333 GCA_964643395.1 uncultured Thermotogae bacterium | reverse complement strand
TAGTCGGTTGGCGTGCCGGCGGCCGGAATGATTTCAGTACGCAGATCGGTCAGTATCGGATCCTCAGCTGCCTGTGAGAAGCTGGCCAGACCCACCAATCCAATGAGGACAAGACCCAACGCGATACTTCCGAAAACACGAATTCGGTTCCACGAGCGATGCGATTTCACGATCGACCTCCCTAATTTGGAGCGATAGGTCAACATTATATACACATTTGCCCGGAGAACCGCAATGCCGGAGGACTCATGTCAGAGAAGCATGATCCTATCGTCATTCCAGACCCATCGAGCAACTGGGCTAACGATGGTTCGATTGTCATTGACAAGGGCCATGACCCTCGATACGATTAGCTACCTAACAGTTAGGTATGTTACGATTGAGAGGCGACGTAATGAATACCAAGCGGGAATCGGCTCAAGAGATGACGGTCGCGCAATTGCTGGCGCAGGCTTGTCGGATGACCGGACATCGCGTTCGCTCCCATATGAAAGAGATCGGACTGCATCGCGGCCAGGGGTTCGCATTGGTTCATCTTTTGCACAGCGAAGGTCTCTCCCAGCGCGATCTGGCGCGAGCCATGCACATCAGCCCGGCGTCGGTCACCAACATGCTCCAACGGATGGAACGAGATGGGTGGATCGACCGTCGTCGCGACGCGAACGACCAGCGTCTCGTGCGGGTCTACGCGTCGGAAAAGGGGAGGCGCCTCCGTGTCGAGGCGCGGCGTGCCTTCCAGGAAATGGAGGACGAGCTGAGCTCGATCTACACCGAAGACGAACAAGTCGCGTTGAAGAACCTGCTGATCAAGCTCTACGAGCACTTCGCGCCGGGAGACCCGCTTCCGCACCGCTTCCATCAGCTGTTTCAAGACGATTCGGAGGTCGCCGAATGAGCACGGCCGTTGCCCTGATTGATTCTGGAAGCACTTCGGCGGCATGCCTTGGTGTCTGTGAGTGGGCGCTCGCGGCGACGGCGCGAGCCGCCGTGAGGCGCCGCGCGGCAGGAGGCGATCCATGCACTCCTTGATCCGACTATACGGCTTCGTTCGTCCTTACAAGGCAAAGGCGATCGGCGCACTCGTGTTGCTCCTCGGCATGGTCGCCGCCGATCTTCTGATTCCTCGCCTGAGTCAGCGAATCATCGACCGGGGAATCGCGTCCGGCAACCTCCACGTCGTCTGGACGACATCCCTCATCATGCTCGGCGCCGCGGTCCTCAGTGCCGGGTTCGCGATCATCAACAACTCACTCTCCGTTCAAGTGGGGCAGAGCTTTGCGGCCGATCTGCGCAGTGCCATCATTCGCAAGGTGCAGAGCTTCTCATTCGGGAACCTCGATCGTCTGCGAACCGGCCAGCTGATCGTTCGATCGACGAGCGACGTCAACTTCGCCCAGATGATCGTTCAGATGAGTCTGCGCATTCTGACGCGCGCGCCGATCTGGATGATCGGGGCCATCGTCTTCCTCGTCCTGACGAGCGTGAAGCTGGGATTGATCGTCCTTGCCTTCTTCCCGGTGATCGCGCTGTTCATTCTTCTGTTTGCCGGCCCAGCTAGAAAAGGGTTCCTCGGCATTCAGAAGCGCCTCGACCGCATGAACACGGTGCTTCAAGAGAATCTAGCCGGTGTTCGCGTGGTCAAGGCGTTCGTGCGTGAGCACCACGAGATCGAGCGCTTCGGCTCGGCCAACGAGGATCTAACCGCCCAATCGATCCGCGTCTTCCAGCTTCTTGCGCTGCTTCTCCCGATGATGACGATCATCCTCAACGCGGCCGTCATCGTAGCCCTGTGGTTCGGGGGACATCTCACGCTGTCCGGCGGCATGACGGTGGGAGAAGTTGTGGCCTCGGTCAACTACCTATCGATGGCCCTGTTTCCGATGATCATGCTTGCAGGCATGGTCGGACCGCTCTCCGCTGCCGAGGCGTCGGCTAGCCGAATTCTCGAAGTGCTGGATGGTGTGCCCGAAGTGCAGGAACATCCGAGCGCCCAGCCGCTGACGACTCCGCAGGGGCGGATCTCGTTCGAAAACGTCTGCTTCTCGTACGATGGCAACTGCAAGGATCCCGTGCTGCAGGATGTGTCGTTCGTCGCGGAGCCCGGAGAGACCGTGGCCATCCTCGGGGCGACCGGATCGGGGAAGTCGACGTTGATCCACCTCATCCCGCGGTTCTACGACGCTACGGGGGGCAGAGTCACGTTCGACGGAATCGACATCCGTGACATCACGCTCCATTCGCTTCGATCGCAGATTGGGATCGCGCTGCAGGAAGCTGTGCTGTTTGGAGGAACGATCCGCGACAACATCCGCTACGGGAGGCCCGATGCTTCCGACGAGGATATCGTTGCCGCTGCGGAGGCCGCACAGGCCGCCGAATTCATCACCTCGTTCCCGGACGGCTACGACACGATCATTGGTCAGCGCGGGGTAACCCTATCGGGCGGGCAGCGACAGCGGCTGGCGATCGCGCGAGCCTTGCTCGTTCAACCGAAAGTCCTGATCCTCGACGACTCGACGAGCGCGGTCGACATCGAGACCGAAGTCCGCCTTCAGGATGCGCTCGATCGCTTGATCGAATCGTCAGCGGACACGACCACACGATTCATCGTGGCCCAGCGGATTTCGACGGTTCTGTTGGCGGACAAGATCCTTGTCCTCGACTCAGGGCAGATTGCTGCGATCGGGACGCATCGCGAGTTGATCGCATCGAACCCGATCTACCAGGACATCTACCATTCCCAGCTAGGCGAGGGGGCAACGTCTCCGCCTACTCCGCGCACTGCGACCTCTTGGAACGACGCAAAGGAGGTCAGCGATGCCTGATGATCGCGATCGCACGACACGAGTCGGACCCACACCCGGCGCCCCCGGTCCCGGCGGGCGCCGGCACGGAGCAACGCGAATCGAGCGCGCCAAGGACACGAGGGGGACCCTCCGAAGGCTCATCGCACACCTGTGGCCTCATCGCCGACCGATCCTTCTCGTCCTCCTTCTGGCCATCTTCGGGACGGGCATGGGCCTTGTCGGGCCGTACCTCCTCGGGAAGGCCGTCGATGTCATTGCTCAACGGAGCGGCCTTGCCGCGCTGGGGCGCATCATTCTGATGATGATCGGGGTCTATGCGATTTCCTGGCTTGCCAACGCCGGCCAAGGCGTGATCGTGGCCGCGGTGGCCCAACGGATGATGCGGACGCTGCGCAAGAATCTGTTCGACCATCTCCAGCTTCTGTCACTGCGATTCTTCGATGGGCGGACCTCAGGCGAGCTGATGAGCCGGCTGACGAACGACATGGACGCCGTGAGCCGTGTCCTATCCCAAAATGTGACCCAACTGTTCACGGGGCTCCTGACCGTGGTCGGGGTTCTGACGATCATGTTCGTCATCAACCCGCTTCTCGCGCTCGGGTCGCTCATCGTGTTTCCGTTGATGGTGGGGCTTGTCGGCGTCATTGGAAAGAAGACGCGCTCAGCGTTCCGGGGCTATCAAGCGGGACTCGGTACGTTGAATGGAATTCTCGAGGAAACCTACAGCGGTCAGAAGGTCGTGATGGCGTACGGGCAAGAAGCGACTGCGTTGGCCAAGTTCGATGGCGCAAACGAAGCCGTTCGAAGAATCGGCACGCACGCGATGACCTATGCGCTGCTTGTCATGCCGATGATGGGGATCCTCTCGAACGCCAACATCGCGGTCGTCGCTGGCCTCGGCGGCTGGATGACGATTGCGGGCATGGCGACCGTCGGCACGATCGCGTCGTTCATCAGCTACTCGAATCGCTTCGCGCAGCCGCTTCGCCAACTCGGGAATCTCTACAACCAAGTTCAGTCTGCGCTTGCAGGGGCTGAGAGAATCTTCGCGATTCTGGACATGGATCCTGACCTGACCGACACCGGAGACGCCATTGACGTCGATCGTGTCGAGGGCGATGTCGTCTTCGAGAACGTGACGTTCTCCTATGTGCCGGGCGTTCCGGTGTTGAAGGAGGTTTCTCTTCATGCCCGTCCCGGCGAAAGGATCGCTCTGGTCGGCCCGACTGGCGCAGGGAAGACGACGATCGTCAATCTCCTTTCGCGGTTCTACGATCTGGATAGTGGATCCATCCGCATCGACGGCCGCGACATCCGGGACATCTCGAGATCAAGTCTGCGCCGCAACCTTGGGACCGTGCTCCAGCAATCGTTCTTGTTCGCAGAGTCGGTGATGGAGAACATCCGCTACGGGCGCCTCGATGCGACCGACGACGAGATCATCGCCGCAGCGATGACAGCGCGAGCAGACCGGTTCATCCGGCGACTGCCCGAAGGGTACAATACAGTCCTGTCCGAGCGCGGCGCCAACCTGTCCGAGGGACAGCGGCAGCTCTTGGCCATCGCCCGGGCCATTCTTGCCGACCCGCGCGTGTTGATCTTGGACGAGGCAACGTCGAGCGTGGATACGCGCACCGAAGTGCACATTCAGGAAGCGCTCCTTGAGCTGATGAAGGGGCGAACCAGCTTCGTCATCGCTCATCGACTGTCGACGATCCGGGGCGCGGACGAAGTCATCATGGTCGACGACGGACGCATCGTCGAACGCGGAACGCACGAGCAACTGATGGCTCACGAAGGCGCGTATCATCGCCTCTACATGAGCCAATTCCGCGGACAAGAAGACGCTTTGTCTCCGACAGCGCTGTCCGAAGTGGAAGGATTCGAGGCATGAGCCGCGAAAAGCAGAGGGACGTTTGGACGGGCCGTACGGGTTGCCCCATTGGCGATCGCACTCGGGGGATGCGGCAAGGCCAGGCGTCAGGACGAAGATCTGGAGGATGCGAAAGACGAAAGCGCACACACGGATGATGAATAGCCCTTCTCCACGAGATCCTCACGCCCATTGCCTACGATGGGCGGCGATCCGTGGCTGGGTGAAGGAGATCGCATGAAACGAATGATTGCAGCACTTATCGGAGTGGGGATTGCACTGACGGGCGTCGCGGTACTCGCACAATCGGATCTCAGCGTCTTCCCCGTGGGGACGACGACGATGAGCTACACTGTGACTTCCGAGGACATGAGCGAACCGCAGACTCTCGAGTTGACAGTCGTATCGTACGGGGACGATCGATACACGATCCACATGTCGACCGAGCAGACGGGGACTCAGGAGGAGCTGAACACGGGATTTGGCTTCATCTTTGGAGCTGCGAGCGTGTCCTCCGGGGGAGGACACGACGTCAGCTACTCGTCGTTGCAGACGCTGATGGATCAGCGCAACCGTCTCCAGGAGGGGCAGGACTACCTTCTGCCCGGGGGAGGATCATTCCAGAACATCGAAGGGGTAACCATTGCCGGCGTATGGTGCCTGCAGGGAACGTTTATCAACACGGACGATCAGAACTCTCGCATGATCGTCGCGTTCGCGCTCAGCAATCCCGTCTACATCTCTCCCCGCATCGTGGCGGAGGAACTGCGAGACGGAGATTGGGTCGAGACGTTCCGATTCGAACTGGTCGACTACACGTTCGCGGAAGGCGAAGGCTGATCATGCCCCTTCTCGACCTCAAGGGGATCACCAAGGAGTACACGCTCGGCAACACGATTGTGCGGGCACTCCGCGGATTGGATCTGACCATCGATGAAGGAGAGATCGTGGCGATCATGGGGCCCTCCGGTTCCGGGAAATCCACACTGATGCACATCCTCGGAGCCTTGGATGTTCCCAGTGGAGGGCAGGCCTTGATCGATGGGCAGAACCTCCAGGAACTGAAAGAAAAGCAGTTGGTGACGCTGCGCGGCAAGCGCGTCGGATTCGTGTTCCAGACGTTCAACTTGATTCAAACTCTGTCTGCGCAGCGGAACGTCGAGCTCCCGATGATCTTCCAGCGAATCGGCCGACGCGAACGCGCCAAACGCGCACGCGAACTCCTTACGAAGGTTGGTCTGGCGGACCGCATCCCGCACAAGCCCAACGAGCTTTCGGGAGGCGAACGCCAACGCGTCGCCGTCGCCCGGGCTCTGGCCAACGATCCGGAAATCATCCTGGCGGACGAGCCGACCGGGAACCTGGACACCGAAAGCGGGCAGTCGATCCTTGATCTCTTGAAGGACCTCAGTACCCGCGACGGCAAGACCGTGATTCTGGTGACCCACGATCCAGACGCTGCCGCCATCGCCCACCGCATCATCAAGCTGCGCGACGGGCGCGTCACCAGCGATGGACGAGTGGATGCCCAGGCGGGTTCTGGAGGTGATGGCCGTGTTTAAGGACTTCCTCCTGCTGGCCGGGCAATCGATCCTACACCGTAAGATGCGCAGTTGGCTCACCGTTATTGGCGTGTTCATCGGGATTACCGCCGTCGTCGCGTTGATCTCCATCGGCCTCGGGCTGCAGCGAACGATCACCGACCAAGTGTCCGAGGTGTTCGGCGTCGACACGTTCATGATCGTCCATGCGAATGCGTTCGGTCCTGGGAATCACGGCGGAACCGCAGAGGAGTACGCGCTCGACCTCTCGTATCTGAAGTCGATTGACGGTGTGATGACGGCAGCGGCCGTACGTGAGGATTCCGCCTACATCGAGGGCCCGCCTGACGCGCAAGGGAATTCTCAAAAAGGCTTCGGGTTCCAGGTGATGGGGTTGTCGCCGGAACTGGTGACCGACTTCAAATCCTTCTTGGGAGACCTGTCGGTTCAGCCTGGAGGCCGTCTATTCGGGCCCGACGACGCGAACGTCGCCGTACTCGGAGCCGATATCGCCGATCGGCTGGGCGCTCACGTGGGGGACAGCATTCTTGTTGCCGGGGACGAGAACACAGAACTCCATCTCCAGATCATCGGGATCATGGCCCGCCAGGAAGACACGACGAGTTCCGGATCGGGATTCACGATGGGAGCGACCGGCCCGGACGCCGACACGATCTACGTTCCGTTCGATACGATGGGGACGTTGTTCGGACCGGCTGACGATGTCTCGCTCACGCTCGTCCGGATTCAACCGGGGTACAACGTCGACGAAGTCGCAGATCGTGCCGAGAAAGCGCTGAAGGCACGCGGCTCCGACATCACGGCAGTAACGTACACCGACATCGCAGACGCTATCGGCACTGTGACCTCGACGGTCAGTGCGTTCTTGGCCGGTATCGCCGGAATCAGCCTGCTTGTCGGCGGAGTCGGCGTCATGAATACGATGTTCACGTCCGTCCTGGAGCGGACCAAGGAAATTGGTGTCATGAAGGCGGTTGGCGCCAAGAACTGGCACGTCCTTTCGATCTTCCTGATCGAGTCCGGGCTGATGGGCCTGGTTGGCGGAATCGTTGGCACGTTGCTGGGATTGGGGCTGAGCGCGTTGGCGTCTGTGGCCGTCCAGCGCGTCTTCGACGTTCACATGGTCGTCGTCGCGAGCCCTGTCCTAATCGTCATCACGCTATTGGGATCCTTCGCAATCGGCGCTATTGCGGGCTTGTGGCCGGCGCGGCGTGCGTCAAAGCTTCAAGTGGTCGACGCACTGCGCTACGAATAGCACTCCGAGGGCCGGGGACACGCCCCGGCCCTCTTGAAGCGGCTATTCACACCCTTCCGGCAGCGTCAAGCACGGGAAGTCTCCGGATGTATACGCGCCGATGCCGTTGCCATTCTCCTCGCCCGGACCGGGGATCGTGTTCCCGAATCCGGTAAGGTGTCCCGGCTCCGGCGGACAGCCCCCGAGCGGGTCGTCGCAATCCTCCGAGTCGAACCAGATTCCATAGCCAACGCTGCGGACGACCCCGGTCGATTGCAGGTCGAGCCATGAGGAGATCTCCATCAGGATGCCGATGTTGTTGTTGGAGAGGGTCGAGGTCGTCAAGGCGGCTCTCGCTCCCCCGGTCAAGACAAGTCCGGCAACCATGTGATTCCGGATCTCACAACCCGAGACGGTTGCCTCGATTCCCTCGATCGATTCAATCGTTGAGGATGGATTCATGAAGGATGTCGAGATGTGCCAGTACGTTCCGTCCAGTTCGATGCCGTCCCCCCAATTGCCGGCCACGGTGCAGTTCGACAGGATCAACCGCCCGACCGAGTGAACATACACACCAGCGTTGCTGTTGCCGACGATCTCGCTGTCGTACGCTTCAACGGTCGGGAGAGACAATCCGGGGCTGCGCGGGCTCACATCCAACACGACATCGTACTCGGGCTCGAAGGGGCTCATCACGATGCCGGCGCTCTCGTTTTCGGCGATGCGAGTCGAGTGCACGATGACGTGGGAATCTGTGCCCGCGAAGACGCCTCCGCCTCCGTTTCCCGAAACGTTGCAGTCGGTCATGACGACAGAGGATGTGTCCAGCGTGGCGAGGCCGCAGACCGTCGCGTCGCGCAGGTCGCACTTCAAGAGCGTCGCTGCGGCGTCTCCCGTCAGCGCAACGTTGTGCCCTCCACTCCCTGCCAACGTGCACTCTTCCAGGACAATGTCGGCGCCCGCGAAGACCTCGATCGCGTTCTGAACGACCTCTTGTGTCTCCACGCCGCAGAGAGTTCCCGTACTGTCGGCAACACTCACACCCATCAGGCAATCGTCGAACGTACATTCGTCCATGACGAACGAGGCGCTTTCGATCGTCACCGACCGCTCTCGCGTGCTCGTGAATTGTGAAGCTTGAACGGACGCCGATTCGGCCCCGTCGATCGCGAGATCCTGGTGGTTGTTCGCGAATGTGCATCGCGATATCGAGATGTCCGCGTCCTTCATCGCCGAGACGGCGACCCCACCGATGTGCTCGAATCGGCAGTCACGGATGTCCGCGCGAGCTTCAGGGGCGACCTTGACGGCAGGGATCTGGTTGACGGTGTCCTGACCGGTCACGTGAACGTGATCGAGCGTCAACATCCCATAGACGGCGATCGGAGTTCGCTCGGTCACGTCCAGGGTCAGATTCTGCAGCGTCACGTCGTGAGCGGAGGCGAGCAGCGATGCAATGACGGTTCCACGCTCCCCGCTTAAGAGCGTCGTGTTGCTTGTTCCGGAACCGATTACGGTGACGCTCTTCCATACGGTGACCCCGGCCGAGAATTGCCCGGCCGCCACGTGGATCGTCGCACCATCCGGCGCGGCGTCGAGGGCCTCCTGCAGTGTTTCGTATTGCAGCGGAACGTAAAGCGTACGCGAGGTCGTCTGGGATACGAGGGGAACCCGCAATCCGGGGTCCGCAAACCCTCCGAGCGCTGCGCCGTTGCCGCGAAGTTCGTTGCCGCGCCCTGTCACGGCCGGCTGCTCTCTCTGGACGTCGATGCCGAAGCCGTCGTTGTCATGAATCGCGCAGTCTTCGATCGACACGGCTCCTGGCCCGGCAGCGGTAATCCCGTTTCCTGCACAATCCTCAATGACGAGCCCGACACAGCGAACCTCATACGCCGCGACATCGAGGATCCCGTCAGGAAGATACCCTGAGGCACCTCGGAGAGTCAGTCCCTGGAAACTGGCCTCCCCAGCGGCGTCGGATCCAGATACCATGATCACGGGCCCTGCCGTGCGTCCCTCCAGAATGACGTCGCCCGGATGGTCGAGATCGCCGATGAGGTGGATGCCCTTTGCAACCTGGAGGTTGCCGCGGTACGTGCCGGGGAGCAGTCGAATCACCGCTCCTTCAGATGCCTGCTGGATTGCGGTTTGGATCGACTGCCCGGGTCCGAGTTCGATATCCTCTGCGCATACTACGGTTGCGATCGACACCAAGATTAGCGTGAACGCGAGAACCACCCTACAAGGGACGCCCAGGGATCTTGACAATTGCATCAGTCCTCCCAATCGCCGTGATATGTACTTGGGTATCATGATAACTCGCGGCGAATGCAAGAACCAAGCAAATCTCCACAGTGGCGCGATCCTCGCACCGTCTTGAGCAGACGCGCTGGATCGGATATGTCGTCGGAGGACTACGTCCCGTCAGGGGCTTCGAGGCGGGCGGCGAGGCCGTACGTGCGGAGAATCGTCCATAGACCGGGCACGTAGGCGGCGCCGCACGGCTTCTCGTACGCAGCCATCAAGAACGCGAAGGCACGGAGCATGTCAGCATTCGCGGCATCCCATCTTCGTTGTGACAGCCCGTCTAGGGCTGCCGTCAACGCCAGATCGAGATACGTGACCACGTTTGCTGCCGACTTAACGACGAGTGCGTCCACGTCGGCATTCAACGGGGTGGATGCGAACCGTGCTTGCAGTGCCTCCGATTCGGGCAGCAATCCGTCCGGGAGTTCAGCAGACACGGCGGGGCGAACGAAATGCTTCCCGTCAGCCCCTTCGAGGAGGTTGACCAGTTGCTGTGCATGCAAACGCAAGTCGGTCATCGTGGGAGAGAACGAGGCGACGGTGGCAAGGGTGAGACCCATGCGAAGCTCCTGGGTGAAGACGATCAGGCGGTCATCAAGGGTTCCTTCCTGTGCTGTCCCCATGATACCTCCCCAAAGCGCGGCCGCGCTTAGGAGCAAGAGGCAGATCCGTTTGGCCATGGCTATCTCCCTTCGCACACGGTTCATCTCATCCCATTTCGTTTCGATGTGCAATCATGCGTCGGTCAAATCCTCGTCAACGACCTCCGAAACCAACCTGTACCCAAAGCCTGGAACCGTCTCAATCAACCGTTTGCCGTCCGGGTGAATCGACGCCAGTCGCTTCCGGACGAGGTAGACGTACTGCTTGACGTCTTTGGAATCAGCGTACGACGACGACTCCCAGACGGTTTCCACAATCTCGCGATCCGCAAACACGCGGCCAGGCTCGCTCGCCAAGAAAGCAAGCAGCGCATACTGCTTCGGGGTCAGTGCGACGTTGCGCCCCTTGAACATGACACGGCGCGATCGCGGGTCGAGCGTTAACTCCCCGATGGTCTTCCTCGCGAGAACGGCAGCGTCCTCGCCGATGGATGCACGGATTCCGCGGAACCGCCACAGCCACGCGAGCAAGGCAACGACGGCGACATCGATGAAGATCGCCAGAGCTCCCGCCCACAGTGCAATCGTGTGAGCGCGCATCCGGACGCTGGCCGTGTCGATGCCGATCCGTACGTAGCCCTCCTCCAAGGCTGTGCCGGCGAACGCGGGGACAACGATGTCGAATCGCGTCCGATCGTTCGTCGGTGCCTGCTGGATTCCTGGGAAGACATCAGAACTCACCGGATCGAGGACCATCCCCGCGGTCGTTTCAGCCCGCTCATCGACGACAAGATCCCCTCCAACTGAGATCTGAACGTACTGCGCGCTGCCGACGAGCATGAAGCGAGCGGCTGACTGAAGCATCGTCGGCTGCACCGGATCCAACCATGGACGCGCTGACGAGGCGAACGATTGCGTGTAGGCCAGGCTTCGCTCTCGGAACGACTG
>CAZXQL010000052.1:0-11348 GCA_964643395.1 uncultured Thermotogae bacterium | reverse complement strand
CGATTCGACGTTGGGCCCAGCCGTTCGAGTGCAGCCAGAGCCGAGCGGATCTCCCGCCCTTCGGCCTGGGACACGGCGACTGCCGCCAGGATTGGATAGACCATGTGGCGTCCGAGCAGGCGTGTTTCGACGTCATAGGTTTGGCTTCCAATGTGCAACTTGAAACGGACTCCCCCCAGGTCAGCCATTGCCACATCACTCGCCCGCACTTGATTCGCGTCATCAAAGCCGTACGTGCGCACATGTGCGGCCGTCCTGTCCCTCATCCACAACACATTGGGATCGTCGCCGTTGAGAACTGCAAGGCCCGACGCAGGAAGAGCCTCGACCATCTTCGCCTTCTCAGCCCTAGTGACGTCCAGCGTGCCCAGAGACGTCAGGTGCTCACTTCCGATGGATGTCACTACAGCGATGCTTGGCCGTAGCAAGCGGGAGCAGCGCTCCATTTGGCCCCGCCCGTTGATCCCCACCTCGATCACGGCGAGGCGAGTTCTCCGCGGGATGCTCAGCACGGTAGAAGCCAGTTCTATTCCTGCATTCCAGTTATCGTGAGAAGGACCTGGAATCCCCAGCGCCGCGGAGAGCGCGCGTGTTGTGGTGGTCTTCCCGAACGAGCCGACCACGACTGCAAGCCGCGTGTGGCGGAGCACGGTCCTCCGATAGACACCTGCCAACCGCCAGAGAACGCGCTGATGTACCACACGCCGGAGGTGCTCACGCCCCGACGATGTCCACAGAGATCGAAGCGCTAGAGCGACGCGATCGCGAAGTCGTCTCATCTCGAAAGGGCTCTCACTCGCGCTCTCCTCTCCCATCTAGGATCGCAGCTGGAGACGATCCAATAGCCTCCGCGACTCGGGAGTCACTGGACTGACGCTCATCCCTGTGGGATCTCAGTGTCACCTTGACGTACGCAGTCAGTCTAGCTGCGCCCCCACCCTCCCAACAAGGCCCGGAATACGAGGTCCCGAATGCCTTGGCGATTCCGGAGATCGCCCTGACCTGGTCCTGTCCACAGCATCCTCTTCCCAGCGGGCGGGGGCACCGAACGTCTCTTGCGATTGGAGGACGCGGGTTACAAGTCACGACACCTCAGACTCCGAACAGTGATTCCAACATTCGACTTCCCAGGAAGTGGTCGCATAGACTAGCTTCAGGTGACTCGGCAAGGTGCCGGTCTTGGCAGCTGGAATCGGCTGTCGGCACGAAGCTTGGGGAGGGAGGGCGTCCTGTGCTTGATCACGGGAAGAGATGGCTTCGATGTCTCTTGCGAACGATCTCCCCTCGTCTGGACTACTGGGTGATGTCGTTCTACCACGCAATCATGGCTCGTGTCTTCGTCTTGGCGTATCCGAAACTCATCACAGCCGGACCACGCATCGTGTTGGTCGCTGGCGAAGATGGCCCCGACAAGCTTCACGTGTACGCACCGATCTACACGGTGTACAGGACCTTGAGGCCTCACTTCGATGTGGAACTCCGTGTTCACGCGTCATTTGCCGAAAAACACGTTCGGCGAATCGCGGAGACGAGACCGGATCTGGTCATGTTGAGCGCCGACATCGGAACATGGCACCGGCTGTTCGAGCAGCATCACGTGCCCCTGATGGGTTCCTCGGCGCGCACCACCGAGTTGTTCTACGACAAGGAGGCCGCGAAAAAAGCGGTGCAACGGCTTGGCATTGCCACGCCACCTTGGGTCATGGTGCGAAGGGGGGAACCGTCCCAGGAGATTCTCGATCACTTGCGTTTCCCGGTTGTGACAAAGCCGCGGCGTGGAGGAAGCTCTGAGGGAGTCAGCAAGGTGGTATCACCCAAGAAACTGCCAAGGGCGATCGCGCGAGCACTCAGATGGGACACAGCGGCTCTTGTCGAGGAGTATGCTCCCGGCAAGGAGTACACGTGCACCGTGTACGGGAATGAGAACCCAAAGACCCTCCCCCTGAATCGGAAGATCATGCCGTTTGAGAAAGCGGAACTGGAAGCGAACGGACAGCGGGTCCGAGAGACCAGGTTTCCTGTCGTGTCCAATGAGTCGTTCGTGAAGGAAATCCACGCACGTTCGAGAGATATCTATACGGCGTTCCAGTGCAAGGACATGATCCGCATTGATTGGAAGTATGATCGTCGAACTCAGGTGCTGTGGTTCCTGGATGCGAGTACACTGCCGTGGATTGGGAAGACGGGCGGAAACATCGACGCGTGCGCCTGCGTTGCTGGATCCTCCTATGACGAATTCATTCTCCACCTCTTCCGTGATTCCCTTCGACGACACGGGAGATCGTGAGCTGGCTTTCGGCTTTCCTGGGAGACGAGATGCTTCGATGGACAAAGAAGATTCTATCGTGGGTACTCCAGCGCATTTCTCCTCACCTGCACGTCTGGGTCGTTTCCACATACCAACCGGTGCAAGCCTTCTTCTTCCTGCGGAAGCATCCGAAGATCGTCAGCACTGGCCCGCGCATCGTACTGATCGCTGGTGAGGATTGCCCGGACAAGCTGGGGCCCTACACGTCACTCTATGACGTGTACGAGGTATTGCGATTCCACTTCGACGTCGACCTTCGGGTGTACAGAACGTTCAGGGCCAGGCACGCCGCACGGATCGTAGAGGAGAGGCCGGACCTGGTGGTGGCGGCTTCCGAATGCGCTGACTGGCACGAGCTTTACGAGCGCCACGGGATTCCCGTGTTCGGCTCACCCGCAGCAGTGTGCAAGCTGCTTTTCGACAAGGTCGCCGCCAAAAGGGAGGTGCAGAAGCTGGGTGTCTCCACTGCACCCTGGGTTGTCGTGCAGGGAGGTCGCTCGATTGCTGACATCACTGCTCAACTCCGCTTTCCGCTTGTCGTGAAACCTCGACGTGCTTCGAGAAGTCGCGGATTGAGTCTGGTTTCGTCCGTTAGGGAACTGAGAAAGGCAATCAGCCGAGCTCTGGAGTGGGACACGGAAGCACTTGTCGAGGAGTTTGTTCGAGGCAGGGAGTTCACGTGTACCGTCCATGGGAATGATGCCCCCGCCACACTGCCATTGAATCGGAAGATCATGGACTTCGAGAGGAGAGAAATCGAAGCGTCAGGAGGCACCGTGAGAAAGAGCCGCTTCCCAGTCCTATCCGATGAGCCGTTTGTGTCCCGAATCCACGAGCAATCTATGATGATCTACTCGGCGCTTCAGTGCAGAGACATGATTCGCATCGACTGGAAGTGGGATGAACCGACACAGGCGCTGCGAATGCTGGAGATCAACGCCCTACCGTGGATGGGGAGAACGGGAGGGAACATCGAGGAGTGTGCCATTGCCGCCGGCTCCTCGTACGAGAGTTTCCTGGTGGATCTCTTCAAAGACTCACTTCACCGACAGCGTCGGCCGGCCATCTGTCCGGTTGATGCCTCATCGGCCTGAGAATCCGCATCTTGCGGACACAACGCACGTGAAGTTCTTCTTTCCCTTGGGGGGATCCAGTGGCTCCCGCCGATGCCTGTTCCCCACTCTCCCGGACGTGCCCACATCAGTCAGACCGCGAACCCGCGTGGCCCCACATCGAGCCACCTGAACGTCAGGTTGTGCAAATGCAAGTTGCGCATACACTCTAGACGGTCGTGTCCCATCCTAGTAGGCCGTATCGCGAGAGTGAGGCATCGATTCGAGTGAGCATTGGACGCGTGCAGAGATTCAAGCTCAAGAAGTCCGTTCGAGAAGTGGATCGGACACTACGGTTTGTTGTGCGCTCCGCGTCGGAGAACATCGTCGCCTACAGTCGCCTTCTCAAAGACACAGGCACATCCGTCGAGCACTTCCAGGGGGCGGAAGACCTACCGAGACTTCCAGTCGTTGCGCGTGAGAGGCTCATGCTGGATACCCCTGTTTCTCATCGGATCAGCAGACGTGCAGACCCATCGCGATTGGTATCGAGATTGACAAGCGGATCGGATGGCATGCCCGTGCAAGTATTCATGTCGAGATCCGAGGCTCTCTTCCGCAAGCTCATGTTAGTCCGAGCATGGAGGCACGTTGTGCCGTTCCGCCTTCCGTGCACTGTCGTTGACGTTGGTGCGACGCCCGACCTGCGTGGTGCACTGGATGTCTCCTGGCACGGACCGATACGACTCGTACGGGTGCCTCTCTCCGGGATTGCCGGACTCAAGCCGGACCTCCTGCAGAAATATCGACCCGCAGTGCTCGGAGGTTACCCGTCAAGTCTCGTGTTGCTGGCGGAGCGGCTGACCCAGTTTGGTGTTCGTCCTCGTCTGCTGTCCCTACGGATGGTGGCATCCCGAGGGGAGATCCTTCACGGTAGTGTGAGGAACTTCCTCGAGGATTCCTTCGGGTGCCGAGTCGCTGATTTCTACAACTGCGAGGAGATTGGCAACATTGCTTGGCAATGCCCTGCGGATTCGAGTCGTCTTCACATTGACACCGACGCGTGCCTTGTCGAAGTTGTCGATGAGACCGGAGGACACGCTGCCGAGGGAGTCGAAGGGAAGATCCTAGTCACGAGTCTTTATAACTGCACCATGCCGTTCATCCGCTATGAAGTACACGATCGTGGGTATCTCCTGTCTACTCGTGGAGAACCATGCGAATGCGGGAGCAGGTTGCCGACGATGGGACTCGTTCAAGGGCGCTCGGATGATGTCCTGACACTGAGCGATGGGACTCGGGCTTCTCCAAGATGGTTGGCAACGGCTCTTGAGCAATCCGTTGCCCCGATCCGAGCGAACATGCTTGAGAGTGTTCCGTTCCGAAGATACGAGATCGTCCAAGACGCGCCCAACCACGTCACGATTCGAATTGTGCCTACTACTGACGAAGGAAGACGCATCCAGCAGTTGATTCTGCGCGCTTTTCAGGAAATCGACCCTGGCATGCAGTTCGCTGTTGAAGTCGTCCGTGCACTCCCGTCAGCGGAATCAGGCAAACTGAGGAAAGTGAGGCGCGAGATGCCCTCCCTCTGAGATGGGTGATACACAACCCGGAGCGCTAAGTCGAGATCTTGGCGGCCGGAGGGTGAACTCCATTCTTGGACCTGGCTCAAGCGCTATGCCGAGATCGGCGGCGGTGAGGCTCAGCGGGCGAGAACCCGGGACTGGCAAGAGCGGCGATTCCAACGGTGCATTCGTCAGGGACAGCCGCACAGTTGAGACGCCGGTCACCATGACGCAACGCACGAACGCGTTCTACATTCAGTCCCCCAGGCTCCAAACTGCCGCTCAGCACACAAGACGAAAGCTGGGGCACAGCTGTGCACTTCCAAGAGCTCTATTCGTATCTTCGTTTCGCTGAACGTTGGTAGCCGCCCCTGCTTTCTGCATGACGTGGTCACAGTCAGGATTCACCGGGTCCGCCGACCAATCTTCGGATTCCCTCCCGGGGACATGCGGCTCAGCTGAGCCAGTCCAGGCCAGGTTCGAGATGCGCCAACTGCTCGTTCAGCTCTTCTCGCACCAACTGGACAAGCTGGGGAAGACGACGATAGCTCCCCCAGGAGAACCGACGTGTGCTCTCTAGACGTACTACGATATCGGCCCGACTCAACAGGATCTCCTTCATCGCCATGGTCCTCCCTTCATCGGCTCGAGTCAGGATCTCAAGCAGACAGCGCGGTCGATTTGACCGCACAGCTTGGGGCATGTCGATCGCGACAATCGACGAGTTGGACTCAGGGGCACAGTCGAGTGGAAGTTCCGAGTACAGGGCGCTGCTCACGTATTCCTCCCCACCGATCGAAACAGGTGGGAATAGGCCTGGGAAGGCAACGCCCGCCTGGACAAGGTCAACGAGCTTCCCTTCCGACAGTGGTACCTGCTCACGGCGGTTGACGTTGATCGCGCAGATCGTAACAGGGATCCTAAGGTCAGCAGTTGTGAGGTCGCCGAACAGCTTCGTCAGGCCGCGACCTGGAAGCTCGCCGGGCAGAACACTGACTTGATTCAAGCTTAGCTCACAGAAGAGTCGTCGCCGAAGGAATTGGGACAGACTTCTGAATTCCTTTCTGAGTTCTGGCCTCGGTACGCCACTCACATGGTGCAAACCCCACAGGTGGCTGTCATTTTCTGAGAAGAAACGAGCAAACCGATCGATGAGTTGCGCGGGGTCTCGGCCGAGGGCGAACTGAACGGCAATCACACCGCCTATTCCGGTACTGACAATCCGATCGATCTTCGCTCCCCGGTCATGCAGCGCCTGGAGGCAGCCGATATTCGCCACTCCCCGCAATCCCAAACCACCTAAGACAAGAGTCACGCCCTTACTCACAGCTACCGCCCAGTCTTGCCGTCAAGTCAGGGATCGCCACCTTCATCGTCTCGTATCCGATTTCAATGGCCCGTTCGTAGTCGTCGAATCGCGAGCTGTCGTATTGAGGAAGGTCAATACGCACTGGGAAGTCAGCTTGGGCTAGCTCCCACTCACTCAGCTGCCGCCCCTTTAGAAAGTCGACAAGCGTGAGCAAGTCGAATGCGCGTCGATAACGTGGGGGAGGGTCCTCGTTCAGTTTGACCCCAACAATGAATGTTGCGCCTTCCGCTCGCAACTCACGCACCGGGACGTCCGCAAGGACACCGCCATCGACGAGGAGCATCCTGCCGCGCTCAACAGGCGGGAAGATTCCCGGGATAGAAATGGACGCGAGAACGGCATCACTGAGTTGCCCCTCTCTCAGGACTACACTCCGGGATGTGTACAGATCGAAGGCAACTGCCGAGAACGGGATCTCCGTTTCAGCAAACGTATGATCCGAGAACAGGTAACTGAGTGCTTGTCTGTTCACTCGATGCGGGAGAACTGACTCGCGCACTGCTGAGAAGTCGCATGCCACCTCGGTCATCCAGCTTCGCATCAGAGGGTGGCTGTCGGCTGAGAAGCGGAAGATGTTGAAGTAGTGGACATCCATGCTCTCCGAGAGATGCTTGGCGAGCTGCGTCAGGTGTTCGTGATCCCGATGCAGCGCGTAGGCGCCCCCCATCACAGCCCCGATGCTCGATCCATTGATGATAGAGACCGCGACTCCTGCTTCCTCGAGAGCCCGGATGACGCCGATATGGGCATACCCCCGTGATCCCCCACCTCCGAGGCTGAGACCAATCTTCATTCCCCGTTCCTCACCTTTACTTCGGGCAGCACTGGATGTTCTCAGTGAGCAGCTTCTGAACATCCCCCAGTGCATCGTGCGTCCAGCAGTCGTCCCCGCCCGCGCTCTCGCGAAACGTCAGCGCCATGATGTAGGCGAGTTCTTTGAGGGTGGCTCCTGCTTCCATGGCTCCCTTGAAGTGCTTCAGCAAGCAGGGCTTCGATCTGTTCTTGATCGAGAGTGCGAAGCAGATGAACTGGTACGTCTTCTCATCGATCGTTCGCTTCTCGCGGTAGATCTCGTCAATCTCGTCGAACTTCTCTGCAAACTCGGGAAACCACTCTGCCAGCAGTCTCATGCCGACCTCCTGATTAGATCACGCGATAGACATAGAGCAAAGACATGTAGATTCCAACTCCGACAAACACGATCCCTGTGATTGCACGCATCCATCGTTCAACCTGTGTTACTCGTTCGAAGAGCTTGCTCAACCACCGCGCGCCAAACGCGAGAACCACGGCGAACACCACGACAGGCACCGCTGTGCCAATCCCGTAGAGAAGCGGAAGGAGCACACGTGATTCATGCTTCACAGTGAGAGGAAGAAGGCTTCCGAAGAAGAGGGTCGCAGAGACCGGGCAGAAAGAGAGCGCGAAGAGAATGCCAAGCGCCAGCGCTCCCAAGAGTCCCCAACGCTCGACGCGTTTCTGCAGTTGCTCACTCATTCCCCTACTGCGGATGCGGATCCGAAGAAACCCCAGCATCACCATGCCCACAAGAATCAAGATGGGGCCGAGAAGCTTGTTCATCCACATCTGGAGAGTCAATGAGACGGTAGGGGCGGAGAGGAGGCTACTAACCAAGAGCATCGCAATTGCCATGTACACGATTGCGCGACCCAGAGTGTACAACAGCCCGGATAGAAGAACGCCAGTGGGCGAGCCCGTACGCCGGCCAACAAAGGAGATGGCGGTGATGTTTGTGGCCAACGGGCAGGGACTCACCGAGGTCAGGATTCCAAACCACAATGCCGAAGCCGCAGCCATCTCGAGCCCGCTCACAGGCAGCCCCCTAAGAAGACACGCGTCTCGCTCTCCACGTAATCCCTGAACCTCACTTCCGATCCAATCAGGCTCCATGTCTTGTCCAAGGCAACCCAATCCACGCGCTCGCCCCCAACGCTTCTCACGAGAATCAGTGTCGGCGTTACCAGATCGAACTCCTCAACGTAATGCCACTCATCCTCCATGTTGATCGCCGACCACCGCAACTGCCCAGCTGCGAATTCTTCTGAAAACTCTGCCTCAAGGACTGCCCTTGCCGTCGCTTCGATAGTCTTGCACGTGTGGCATCGCAACGTGTTGTGGAAATAGATCGCATCAACCACACAGTCAGACTGAGCTTCCGAAGTCTCGGTCCCAGTGGTCGGTTCGTCTGACTCGATGTCCGTCGAATCAGACGCGGCTGGATCCTCCGGCGCTTGAGCCTGGGCATTTGTGACATCAGCTATGGCGGATTGCGTTGATGTCGTCACGGCAGCGACGGCATCCGCTGCGCCCGGCGAATCGCTACTCAATGGGACCCCAGTTGGCTCTGAGGCCGGGCGAGAGACCTCCTGTGCGATCAGCACTCCAACCGTTGCGCCCACGAAGAGAAGCAGACTGATCGTTGCTACGAGCTTCACGAGCCTCATCTGGCTCCTCCCGTTACGTTTTGAGGATCGCCTTGAGTTCCTCACTTGTCGCGACCTTTCCGACTAACTTGATCTCTCCATCTACGGATAACGCTGGCGTCATCATCACACCACGGTTAGCGATCTCGACAATGTCCGTCACCTTGCTCACGTCGGCATCGAGCCCAAGTTCGGTGACGGCCGCCTCTACGTTCTTGACGAGCTGCTCGCACTTCGGGCAGCCTGTCCCTAGAATCTCAATCTTCATGTGTCCCTCCTCAACCTACCTGACGATGGCTCCGAAGAGCTTCCCAGTTAGCGTGGCAGCGACCACAACCAGTGACACGTAGACGAGCGTCTTCTTCGTACCTAGGATCTTCCGAATGACGAGCATGTTGGGAAGCGACAGTGCTGGGCCAGCGAGAAGAAGCGCAAGCGCTGGACCATTTCCCATTCCGGAGCCAAGCAATCCTTGCAGGATCGGCAGCTCCGTTAGCGTCGCAAAATACATCAGCGCTCCGGCTACGCTGGCCACGATGTTGGAAAGCCAGCTGTTCCCGCCCACCGCATTCGCTATCCAATCTGGGGGAATCAATGCAGTATGGCCTGGCCGCCCGAGCAGGAAGCCTGCGATCAGCACGCCGCCGAAGAGGTACGGGAGAATCAGTTTCGCGTATGACCACGTCGATGCGACCCACGCTCTGTTCTCATCCCTCTTGTACCAGAGGCTCATCAGGACGATCAGGAGGACGAAGAACGCACCCGCTATGTAGAAGCGCGAGTGGTAGATCGACGTGTACGGCGACGGAGCGTACTGCAGCGACTTGATCTCGCCCTTCGCCACACTGGTCAATGCGTCCGAGCCAGGGAGCTTGACGAGTACCTCGTCTGACGTCTCTCCAGCGCGCGTTGCAATGATCGTTGTCCCGGTCGTCGTGACGATCGACACATCTCCCGGCTTGCCCCAGTTCGCGAAGACCAGGATCAAGATCATGACAGCGACAGGGATCGCCGTCTTCCAGATTGGTTTGCTGTCTTCGAGAGGCGGGGCAGTCATCGCCGCCGCCTCCTGCTTCTCGGCCTCCTCCTTGCGAAACAGGAACTGCATGGCCAGGCCAATCACAACGGCGAACATGATGGCGCCGATCGCCCGAGCCAATCCGAATTGCAGCCCGAGTATCCGCCCGGTCAGGATGATGGCCAGGATGTTGATCGCAGGCCCCGAGTAGAGAAAAGCGATCGCCGGCCCAAGCCCCGCTCCCCGCTTGTAGATTCCTGCGAAGAGCGGCAGTACCGTACAGGAGCAGACAGCAAGGATCGCACCCGACACAGCTCCCACACCGTACGCAACGACCTTCCTTGCTTCCCCACCCAAGTACTTGATGACGCTCGCCTGTGAGATGAAGACCGCAATGGCTCCTGCGATGAAGAATGCGGGGACAAGACACAGAAGCACATGCTGGCGTGCGTACTCCTGAAGCATGTAGAACGCTTCCATGATTGCGCTTCGCACCGTCGGGCTTGACAGCGGGATCAAGTACGCAACCAGGAAGACACCCGCGATGATCGTGAAGATGCGCAGTTCTCTTCTCACCTACGTCACCTTCTCCGCGGTCAGCTCCGCCAGCTTCTCCAGTACGTGGAGGATCTGCGGCTCGGCCAACGTCCACATCACGCGCACCCCATCCCGTCGAGACGTGACAAGTCCTGCGCGTTCCAAGACCGCGAAGTAGCGAGATATGATGGACGGATCGACGCCGAGTTCCGGCGCAAATTCGCACCCACATCTTTCTCCGTCTGCAAGTAGCCACAGCATTCGCTCTCGCAGCGGATGCGACAGCGCCTTACCGATCAGTGTCAACGGAGTAGTTCCTCGCATAATGACTCCCTTGGTATATTGCTTATTCTTGCAATTATGATACGGGACCGATTCGCGCTGTCAAGAGCTACAGATGCCAAGATGGCTTCTTCCTTGGTTTGGGTCTGCTTTTTCAGGCATGCTCTTGTCGCCGAGGTGCGCGGTGTCACCAAGAGACGGCTAACGAACACGTTCTACATTCAGTCCCCCAGGCTCCAGATTGCCTTCCCCGTCCAACTTCTCATGCCAGCCGCTTCACCAATCCCGCACTCTCCTGGTATTCTGTCTCTTCCCAAGAAAGAGAGGCTGAGATGACGGGACACGTCTACATGGTCATCTTCTTCGTGCTCATGATCGCTTGCATCGTTGGCGCGGACGTCACATTCCTCAGGAATCACTTCGTGCCACGATTGATCGTGAACATCGGCATCGTTGTGGTGTTCGCAACCGTCTACTTCGTGTTCCTGCGGAATCGATGAGATATTGAAAGACGCCAGGAGAACTGCAAATACTAGATTGCCTCCCCGTATCGGACTGCTTTCAAACCCTGCACGGGCTCGTGATCCCGGCTGATCTGATTGCGGCATAGGAGGAGCTTAACTGGGACTGACAAACCCGAAATCCGGTCACGAATCTCCCTACTCTGCCCAACGGGCTGCGGGTAAAGTACACGCTAACGTGAGATAACCACGAGCTCACCTGCGCGACGATCCCGACTTCACTTCTCAACCCGATAACCCCTACTCCAA
>CAZXQL010000051.1:0-11422 GCA_964643395.1 uncultured Thermotogae bacterium | reverse complement strand
GCGTCCGGCACGCCGAACTTCGTCTTGAAGAACACGTTGAGGAACGGAACCAGGGCGCCGGCGCCGAGCCCGATGACGACCTGGGGCGCGAACAGCTTCAGCAATAGGCCGGGAGGCTGGAACATCTCACGCAGCCGCGGCCGTTCTGCTCTCTCCTGAAAGGCCGGTTCGGCCTTCGTGCGAAGAAGCGGAAGGAAGCCGAAGGCGTAAAGGCCGGCGCCGACCAGCAACGCGCCCCGATAGGCGAGCGCGGACTCCGGTCCGACCCCGAGGAGCCGGGCCGTGAGACCGGGCAGCACGCCGGCCAGCAGGAAGCCGAAGAAGCTGGCGAACAGCCGCGCGGCGAACTGGACGCTGAACAAGTGCGTGCGCTCGTCGTCTCCGCTGTTCTCGGTCATGAATGGGGCGCTGCTTACCTGGGTCATAGTGTTCCCCAAGCCTCGCAGCAACGAGAAGACGACCAAGCCGACAAGGGCGGTCGACAACGAGACGCCGACCAGCCCCCCGCCCATCAGGACCACGCCGAGCAACAGGGCGCGGCGAAAGCCGATGCGCTGCCCCAACATCCCCATCGGAATCGCCGCGAGGGTGATCACGATGGGGGGCATCGCCACCAGTACGCCGAGCGAGGCGGCGCTGTACCCGAGCGACAGGACATACAGGTTGAACAGCAGGCGGAAGATCCCCATCGCGAATCCGCTGGTCAGACTGAACAAGAGATACCAGCGTGCGTTGGGCCGGAATTGCCGGACGCGCTCCAAGTAGCGCTTCGATGCCGTCACGAATGAATGCCCCCTCGCCGAACGTCCATGGTACGCCAAAGATTCGGGCTGCTCACGGGTGGCACGCTACCCCGTTCGGAGAACGCCATGATGTCTTCATTTCCGTTTGCACCCCGCGCGGGATGCAGTGGCCTTCTCGATCGGCGAGACGGGCAGCGTGGAGTCGCCGATGAAGCGTCGCACTTGGGATGAGAGGCATCGTCCGCTAGGATGGAGATGCGACAGCGAAGAGGGCAAGGAAGAAAGGGGTACGGGATGCGAACTCGTCTATTGATCGTCGGCTTGATTGTTGCCGGTGTCGCATTGCTGAGCGGCTGCGCAGTGATCGACCAGATCATCGACGCGATTTCGGGAATCGGGGGACCCGGCGGCGGGTCCGGCACGGGAGGCACGGGGACCGTGGTCAGCGGTCGAATGGAGTTCCATCTCTGGGCTAACATTAACCAGGACGATGGAACGACGACGCAGGGTCCTGTCGGTACCGAATTCTGGTCCGGTGCCGGTTCGTACGATCCAGCCACGAAGACATTCACCGCTACATGGGATGGCGGCGACTTCTCGAATACGTACTTCGAAGCGCGCCTCAACGCCACTGAGGAGTACATCGAGTACTTCTACGCACGGCAGACTCAGACGAATGTTTGGTACGCTTGGACATTCGTGCACGAGATTCGCGGGTACAACATCCTCTATTCGTACACGGAAGGCAACTCGCGCTACTTCATCGTCGACGGCTCGGATGCGCACGTCATTGTCGACCTCTTGAAGTACAAGTCGTGGTCCACCCAAGTGGGCAGCGCGACGAACCCCGTCGATTGGGTCAGCAGCCCCAGCGCGTTGCTCGGCGACACCGATGACATCATCAGCATTCGACTGGACTACTAGCCCGCGGCTTGAATTGTGAAGGGGGACTGTCCCCCTTCACAATTGGGGACAGTCCCCTACGGCGTACGTGGATATGATCCCGAACGTCAACAATACCATCCCCATCCAAGGTGTATTGCTGGAGCCTGGTAACGAAGAGATCCCGCTCAACCGAGGGCTAGTACGCTGACTCTCGGTCCATCCTTCTTCTCTGTCGCGATGCGTACGTGTTGTCCCCCGGACATCGTCGCCCATCACGTCTGTTCTTGTACGGGTGGAATTCTGTAGTATGGCAACAGGTAAAAGGGGGACCCATCGTGCATCGTTCACGTCCAGCCTTCACTGTCAGACGATTCGTCGTCTCTGTCGTGCTGCTTCTGCTCGCACTCCCGTGGATCACAGGCTGCGATTTCATCGACCAACTGATTGCGGAGATCACCGGCGGAGGAACGCCCGGAGGCGGATCAACCGGCGCACCCACAGCCGTGATGACTGTGTCTGTAGGGGCAGATGATGCCTTTGTAAACTGGGGATTGAATCCTGACCTCCGTCCGCCTATCTGGTATGACTTCAGCTGCGTTGGATCGCTCGACCAGGATGGCATCTCCATCTTCGACCCCATGGCAGGATTTCATGAGTTGCTGTGGGACTTCGGAGACGGCACCACTGTCGGGTATACCATGAGCAAGACGGTGAAGCAACACCGATACCGGGAGCAAGGAACGTACACCGCAAGCCTCACCATACGTTCTGCGTCTGGAGCAACAGACACTGTGTCCCAGACCATTACAATCGGCCCAGCATGGCTGGAAATCGTGGGCATCACCACGGCCCCACTTCCAGATGGAACCTATCAGGTGACCGTCTCCGTCATCAATCAGAGCAGACAAGCACTGACACAATTCTCCATCGATCTGCTCGCAGACGGTGTTCCGATCTCGATTGGCGTCGGCTACCCGACGCTCGGCGCTGAGAATCCTCCGGATCGCCTCATCCCAGGTGGCAGTGCGAAGCTGGTGACGTCAACGGGGGCATGGACCGGCACGCTGTCCGCCCGTTCCGGAGAATGCAAGCCACTGGCAGTCGGGCAATAGCCGCTCAAGGCCTCCAAGCCGTACAGCCCGGTCATCGTCGTGCGTCGTCCTGTCGGTGTTCCATCTGCATTTGCACGCTGAGGTAGCCGCAGCCAGAGCCATCCCGAACGTACCTAGAAAGCATGCAAGCCCGTAGCAGTCGGGGACCTTAGACATCGAGTGAGGTCCCCGCTGGCCGTCGTTCTAGATGGCGTCAGTGTCCCCCGGCGGTTTTGGAAACAGGCGGGCGTCTTCGATCCGGTCGAGGCCGGCGATGTAGCGCGTGAGCCGTTCGATGCCGATGCCGAATCCGGACGATCGAGGAATGCCGCGATGGACTTCTTCCAAGTAGCGGGCGAACGCCGATCGGGGGATCTCATCACGCGCGAGGCGGCTGAGGATCTGGTCCATCTCGAACTCGCGCTCCCCGCCCGACAGGGCTTCGCCATACCCCTCCGGGTACACCAGATCCATGTCCAAGAGCACGTCGGGGCGGTCGGGATCCTCGCGGTCGTAGAATTCGCGGATCCGGCGCGGGAAATCGAGCACCCACGACGGACCATCGAGCGACTTCGACAGAGCATCGTCGAACGGCTCGCCGAACCGTTTCGCGGCTTCATCATAGGTCACGCGAGCGAACGGCCGCTTGGGAATCGTGATCTCTCGGCCGAGGCGAGCAAGTTCCGCGCGGCAGGTCGCGGTCACCGCTTCGATCACTGACGTCACCAGGCCTTCGCCCAGCTCGATGACGTCGTCGCGGCACGCGTCACGCATTTCGAGATCCAACTGGACGAATTCGGCCAAGTACCGGCCGTAGCCCGCTCGTTCGGCCGGCTCCATCCGGACGTTGGGCGAGAAGCAGAAGATCTTCGGCAGCGTCCGCAACGCCAGCTGCTTGTGAAAGATCATGCTCTTCGTCAGCTGGTACGGCGCCCCGTAGTAGTCGACCACGCCGGAGTACGTCTCGTGATGCAGCGGATCCGTCATCGGAGACAACAGCACCGGCAGCACCTCGGTGAACCCGTTCTCACGCAGGAAGGCGCCCGCGCTCCGCACCGCTTCGCTCTTGATCGTCAACACAGCCGCACGTTCCTCTTCGGTTCGTATCCTCATGGTTCTTCTCCCTTGGGTGTTTCCCACTGCAAGCAGTCGTCTGCTCAAGTTCTCTTCTGAATTCACGCAAGCCGCACACTCGCGACCTGCCCGATGGAACGGTCAATTGAGTCGGGGTTCTGCGCCGGGGCAAACCAAACGGACCGGCTCACTGAGCCGGGGTTCGGTTTGATCTAGACGACGAGGTCGCCTAGACGGCGTTGGGATTCTGTTGGGAGAAGAAGAGGGGCTGATTCTGCTGCGCGAACGTCCTTCGACGATCAAGCACTGCGCACGTTGTTGCCATCATGGCTACCACCTCTTCGTGTTGAGATGGATCAACGTAGCAGGAACGCCTCCGCAAGACAAGGACGAGCGTCCGCCGACGGCGGGGACGGCAGGGTGATGAGTGATGAGTGATGAGTGATGAGTGATGGGTAATGAGTAATGAGTGATGAGTAACGGGTAGCGGGTAATGGGTGATGGGCAAGGACGGCCACTGACTGCCGCCTCTTGACGAAGGGTGTGGGATCTGCTACTATGTGCTACGTAGTACGTAGAAAGGAATACCAATGAGCCATTGGATGAGTCAATTTCGCCGCGGACTGCTGGAGCTTTGCGTGCTGAATCTCCTGCATCAGCACCCCGATCACGGCTATCAGATCGTCCAACGGCTCAAGTCGCTGGATGGGCTGGACGTTCGGGAGAGTTCCGTCTACCCCATTCTGGCTCGCCTGAAGACGGACGGCTTCGTCTCCGTACACGACGAGCCCTCCCCCTCCGGGCCGCCTCGTAGGGTATTCCGTCTTACGTCTGCCGGGCAGGAACGCCGGCGCACCCTCAATGCGTACTGGGATCTTCTTGCGCAGTCGGTGGCTGAACTCCGCACCGATGGTCAGGAAGGACAGGAAGGACGATCATCATGAAAACCCAAAGCAAGGCACAGCGCAGCATCGAACGATATCTCCGCGGCATCCGGAATAGACTTCGGAACCTGGAACCCGCCGAACGGGACGAGATTCTGGCCGGCCTTCGAGGTCACATCCAAGAGGAACTCGCCCGTCGCGGCACGACGCATCCGACAAGAGAGGATGTCGCCGCGGTTCTGGCCCACATGGAGACGCCGGAATCATTCGGACAGGAGGCCCGGGCGGCAATGCGATATACCTCTCGTGACCGGACCCTCGGGCCGCTCGCCCTCATCGCCCTTCTGTCCGGCGTCGGCGTATTCCTCCTGGGCCTGCTGTTGGGGAACCTGGTGGCCGAGTTCTGGTTGACGGCAGCGATTCTCCTCACGCTCGTGTTGTGCGCGTCAGCGCTCGTTCTCGGAATCATGAGCTGGCGTCACCCCTACGGAAAAGGAGCCGCCGTCACGGCCATCCTGATCTTGATCATCGCCAGCTTCCTGTTCCCTGCGGGACGAACCTCGACACAGACGGGATCTCACGAGCCGATCATCGAGCAGCGCACGACCGGCTCATCTCCATAATGTGAAGGGGGACAGTCCCCTATTGTGAAGGGGGACAGTCCCCTGTCTCAAACCCGCTCTCCCGCCCACCCGCTGTGCTCGCTTGAGGTGCCGGGGCGCAGAGAAGTTCTGTACAAGAGTCCGGATGAATGTGACTGCATACGCAGTCTCAGGGACTCCTGTGAGTCGCTTGTTCTCAACCCTTGGATTGCTGTTCCCTGCGCCTCCGCGCCTCTGCGGGAGGCTGCCCTGTGGGCAACTCGGAGAACCCGGATTCGTGGCTGGTTCTCCACGCCTGATCCCCGGTATCCTCTTGGCATGACGACTGTTCGTATCGTTCTCATCGGGGTCGGCAATCTCGGCCGCCGCTTCTGCAGCCTCTTGGCCGACAAGCATGATGAGCTCGAGCGTCGCTATCGTCTTGATGTCCGCCTCGTCGGCGCCGCCGACTCGCGCGGCGCGGCGATCAATCCCTCGAGGCTTGATGGTGTCGCCCTTGCAACGGTGAAGGAATCCGGCAGCAGCGTGTCGTCTCTTCCCGAGGTCGGACGACCCGGGATGACGGGCCTCGAACTTCTCGACGCCGTTGACGCAGACGTCCTGTGCGAAGCCGGTCCCGTGAATCTCGAACGCGGCGGTGACCCTGGACTCTCGCACGTGCGGCGTGCGTTGGAGAAAGGCTTGCACGTTTCGACGCCCAACAAGGGCCCCATCGTCCTTGCCTACCGAGAATTGACGGACCTAGCCAGAAGAAACGGTGTCCAATTGCGATTCGACGGCACCGTTGCCGGAGGCTTGCCCGCGCTGGCGCTGGGCGCTCGTGACCTGCGCGGTGCGACGATCCACACGATCGAATCCGTCCCCAACCTGACGACCGGGTTCGTCCTCGATCTGCTGGCCGACGGCGTCCCGTGGGACGATGCCGTCGCGCGTGCCCGCGATGCCGGGGCCTTGGAGGGCGACGGCGCGTGGGACCTCGACGGATGGGATGCGGCCGCCAAGCTGGTCATCCTGGCGCAGTCCGTACTGGATGTGGACCTCGATCTGAACGAGGTTCCGATGCGCGGCATTCGCGGCCTCGAGCCGACTGTACTCCAAGCGAAAAGCGAGGGTCGGATCGTTCGCCTGCTTGCCACCGCCACGCGGCAACCGGATGGGGCGTACGCGTTCAACGTCGCGCCGACCGCTCTTCCCCCCGATCATCCGTTGGGTCGGCTCGGCCCCAAGCAGATGGGCATCGTCTACGAAACCGACCTATTCGGCGCGATCACCGCCATCATCGATGAAGCCACGCCGTTACCTTCGGCAGCCTCCATGTTGAGAGATATCCTCGACGTCTATTGCGAGGGGAGAGGGCGTAACGGGTGATGGGTGATGGGTGCAGGGGAAAGGCGTTCGTAGTTCGATGTTCGTAGTCCGTGGCAGCGCATGCCATGAGCCGCGCTGCTAGGTGAGAAGGCAAGGCTGGGGCGCGCCTTCTCTGAGGATTCATGGGAGTTGTTCCTACTCGCCACTGGCTACGCGCCACATGCTGGTCGTGCGACTGTGGACCATGCCCCCCCTAGAGAAGGCGCGTCGCGGCCTTGCCTTCTCACGAGCTACTGACACCGCCGGATCGGTCAGTCGCCATGAACATCCCACACCCCGCCTTGCTCTGTAAGCTAGGTCACGGACAGGCTGTATGCCGTCGGGTCGCCGATGGCCCGCGGTCGCTGGGCGGATGCGTGCCCGCGTGGTCGCGGTTTGCGGATGATAAGGGTATGTATGAGGAGAGGGTTCCAGAGAAAGTCGGATTCTGGATGACGGTGCGCAATCACCCCGTCCCCTGGTTCCTTTTCCTGGCGACGGCTCTGACCGCCATCATCCTCGCGTGCCGTTGAATTCGGGTCCGCAGTCCGCAGCGCCTAGCCCCTACTCGTCACTCATTACCGATTACTGGTCACTCATCACTCATCACCCATCACTCATTACTCATCACCCATCACGCATTACTGATCACTCGTTACTCCTTACTCCCTCCCCCTTACTCCTCCCTCCTGACGCATCACTCCTCGCGGTGCTCGGCCCACCTATCGAACCGTCCATCCGACGCTCGTCGTTGAGGAAACCATCAGAGCGGCGGCTTCCCACATCCGGTCGGGGGGCAGGTTCTGCTCGATCAGGTCACTGGACACCGGGATCAGCCCGAGATCGATCCGTTCGCGGAAGTGCATCTGAGAATCCGTGTTCCAGTCGGCCTCCACGAAGAGCGCCGGCGCGAGCGTCACGGTGGGGGTCGTTCGTCCCTGGAAGTGAAGAACGCCGACGCCCACCGGCATACTTCCGATGGACAGGTGAACGGGTTGCTCACTGACGGCGACCGCCCCACCGAAATTGACCGCGAAGAAGACGAAATCACCGGCTGTCGCAGCGAGGGAGAGAGACGCACGCGCACTCACTTGAGACGTGACCGCGTACGATCCGCGCACGGCCAGGCCCGGAGCCCACTTCACAAGCGAGCTGCCCACCGAGGCCGATCCCGTCCACCGATCGCCCTGGATCTCGCCGTAGACTGCCACCGCGAAGTTCAACGGCAACTGAACAGCCCGAAAAGCGGTCGTCGCATTCGGGTTGTAACCGATCGTGAAACGCACTCCGATCTCGGCCGCACCGGCGGCCACGGACACAGCCATCAGAAGGACTGCACAGACGAGCGCAACATGCTTCGTCATATCTTCACTCCTTTCCAGATGACTACAGTGTAGTCCCAATACCCGCAGACCTCCAGGCCAGGTGTCGGATCGGGAGGAGGGAGCACGAAGTCGCGAGTGACGAGTGATGAGTGACGAGTGATGGGTGATGGGTGATGGGTGATGAGTGATGAGTGATGGGTGATGAGTGATGAGTCATGAGTGACGAGTAGGGGCTAGGCGCTGCGCACCGTGGACCCCGCTCCGTGACCTCCGGCCTAATCCCCCCAAACCAGCCTGAGGATGACCAGCCCACCATCTTCATCGGCCACGTAGACTCGGTCTCCTACAACGTCCACCGCGCTTGTGTATCCTCCCGTGTCGAAGCTGTCAATCTCGCGTGGATCCGCTCTGTCGACGATCGAGACAAGGACCACGCCACGCCAGTCCAGACTGCTGACGAGGTAGTCCCCGATGAGAACAGGATTGCATCGCAGCCCGAAGTGGTTGTCCCCCAACTCAACGGGATGCGCCGGATCGACGATCGAGAGGATCCGCAGCCTTGACTGCTCGCCGAGAGCGAGCACATCTCCCTCCGTCGCAACGTGCAGAGCGTACATGTCCTCAGTCAGCGATCCGATCTCGATCGGATGCATCGGATCAGCAATCGAGACCACGTGGAGTCCATCCGTTCGCGCTGCGACATAGGCAAGATCCCCGACGATCGTGAGATCGTTCGCGTACACCACCGGAAGACTGGCGACGAGAACAGGATGCTCGGGATCCGCGATCGAGACCACCTGGAGCCCGGATCCAGCACAGGCCACGAAGGCGTATTCTTCGGCAATGTCGATCCCCTCGGCATGGCTGGGCAATGACACGCGTCCGAGTTCGACCGGATTCGTCGGATCGTCCAGATTGACGATGATGAGCTCGTCGTAGGCGCACACGTAGGCTCGATCACCTGTCACACTCAGGGCCCCCATGTCGCTCGCTCCGAAGACGCCGACCTCTTCCGGGTGCGATGGATCGGACACGGAGATGACGCGCAGGCCGGCGCGGTAATCGTCGAGGTACACGTAGTCAGACGTGCCAACAACGGCATGTCCGTAACTGGACGCATCGTACACCCCGATGAGCGATGGCGTTTCCGGGCTCTCGACCGATACAACCTGGAGCCCGTGGGCATTGCAGGCCACGTAGAGATCGGTCCCCGAGGAGGCGACAGCGTGTGCCACATCCGGGAGCTCGAGCGTGCCGAGCAAGACAGGATGGCTTCTGTCGGCGATCGAGACCACGTCGATACCCGAATAGAGCGTGGCAACATAGGCCAAATCGCCGACGATGACAACAGCGTTCGGGTACTCGAGAGCCACGGAGCCGACCTCTTCCGGATGTGTTGGAGAAGAGACAGAGATCACGTAGAAACGGCCTTCCTGGTCTACGACGTACGCAAACCCGTCTTCGACAGCAACGTCAACGGCGTAGGCAGGTCCATCGAACGACCCGACTTCGACCGGGTGCTCTGTATCCGAGACATCGATCACCCGAAGCCCGTAGTCGCCATCGGCGATGTAGGCGTACTCCCCATCGACCGCCACCGAAGCCGCCCGGCCCGGTGTGTCGATCGACCCGATTCGTTCCGGCGCCGTCTGTACAGCAAGTGACAGGATCGATAGACCGTCTCCCCGCTCAGCCACGTAAGCTGTGTCGTCGACGATGCAGATGCCCAGGCACGCGTCCAACGGTTCGATGAATCCCACCTCGACCGGGTTCGTCGGATCGGCAATTGCCAAGACGCTCAGTCCCATGTAATCCACCGCGACGTACGCGTAGCCGCCACGAATCGCTACGTCAGCAGGGGTATTGAGGAGAAGCTCGCTCCGCCCAAGCTCCATCGGATTCGCCGGATCTGTGACGTCCAGCGCGACCAACCGCGGACCTTGCGCGAGGAAGGCGGTGGAGCCTTGGACGGCGATGGCCGTACACGTCCCGCCAAGCTGCGCCACGTACTCCAGATGCGGCACCTGCGCTGCTGCGGACAGACTGATCAGGAGGAGGACAACCACCACCAGAGCCTTGTTTATTGCAGAACCTCCATCGCGGGCAGCCGACGTTCTCCCACCGGCCACACGCTACGCGCCACTTGCTGGCCGTTCGACCACGGACTATGGACCGTGGACCACGGGCCGCTCGTCTCAGTACACCACCGCGTCCGACACCACAACTTCCAAACTCGTCACCTGCTCGGCGGGCACCGACAGGTCGCAAAGGAAGAAGCTGTAGGCGTAATCCACACCGGCTGAGATGTTGGTCGCACCTGCGACCCAGTGGGTGATGGACCCCACAGCGACGGCTCCGGCATAGGCCGTTGCCGTCAGTTCAACGCCGGCATCGAGCGGGCCGTTGTTGGCCACCGAGCCGTAGATTGCCAGACAACCGCCTTCTTCCTCCTCATCCACGTCCCAGTCGCTGGATGTCAGCGTGAACTGCTCAGCGACATCGTCGCCATCATCCGGGGTCGGGATTCCGACGACGATCGTCTGCGTGTCCGTATCGCTGTAGCCGAGGTTGTCGGTCAACGTCATCGACACCGTGTAAACCCCAGCCGCTGGGAACGTGTGGCGGATGACGAACTCGGAGTAGGCACCGAACCAGAATATCCATGGCACCTGATTGTCGATGGGCACCGTCTCGACCGTACCGTCTCCGAAGTCCCAGACGATCTGAACCGGAACGTACAGACTCGTCTCGCTCTCCTGCGGGTATGAGTCGCGTCCGTCGAACTTGTACTCCAGAACCTCTTCATCGCTTGGTTGAGCGAAGCCGAAGAGCACGGCGATATTGAACGGCCGGTACTCCGTTGCCGTGAACGTCGCCACCGGCTCCCCCGCCACGCTGATTGTCGCGTAGTCGCTGGCGACTTGGCCGCTCGCGTAGGTGCACGTCATCGTCACCGTGTAATCGCCCACCGTCGTGTATGTGTGCGTGACCGTCTCGCCCGATCCATAACTGCCGTCCCCGAAGTCCCATGCGTAGTTCAAGACCGCGCCGCCCTCCGACATCCGACCGGTCATGCACACCGAGAGCGGGGCTCGTCCGTACCAAGGGCTCGGCGCGAACCCGACCGTCTCGCACGCGGTGATGATCGGATCCGGACCGACCGAGCACATGTCCGCCATCAACAATACAGCGACTCCCAGAACCAACACCGCCAGCCCCCGCCGCTTCATCGAATCACCTCGCCGCAGTGTAGCAGAACGGCCGCACATGCCACGAGCCGTGCGGCTTGTGCGAATCTGACACAACTCGTTGATTCGCTGGGTTCCACAACACTAGAGAGTGGCTGGAGTGATGGGCCGCACATGATGGACGTGCGGTGAGGGTAATGCGTGATCAGTGACGAGTGATGGGAAGAGCCGTTCGTGGTGCGTAGTTCTAGGTTCGTGGTTCAAGCCGAAGAGTCGCACCGAT
>CAZXQL010000050.1:0-11497 GCA_964643395.1 uncultured Thermotogae bacterium | reverse complement strand
CTGCTGACGTCGGTATCCAGACCGCCTCATCCGTGGTCGAGAGTATCTCCGGGAAACTCGTCGTCATCGGAGCCGGAGACGTCCCCGTGTCTCCTTGGGTTCAGACGACATCGCTGAGAGCTTCCTTCTCGGTTTCGTCCGAGCGGGTTCCGACAGGAGCGCCGCTCACACTGGATGCGACGGCGTCGGGAGGCGACATCGTCGAGTACGCTTGGGATCTCGATGGGGATGGTGACTTCGATGTCTCGACTCCGACCGCGACATACGCTGTGACGTTTGACCAGAGTGGCGCTCGCTCGATCCAGCTCCGCGTGACAGACTCGCTGGGGCATGCTGCCGTTTCCACCGTGTCGTCGATCGAGATCACGAACCAGTCGCCCGTGGCCATCTTCCTCGTCCCGGACAAGTTGACCGACGCGAGCGGAGTGTCCTTCCTGGATGTCTCCAGCGACGCCGATGGAAGCGTCGTCGCCTGGCGATGGGATTTCGGAGACGGAGCGACATCAACAATTGCGACTCCCATGCACGCCTACGCGCAACCCGGCACATACGAGGTCTCGCTGACCGTGACCGACGACGAAGGAGCCACGTCGGCAACGTACGTGTATCCCGTGACGATCGTGGATGCTCCACCTGTTGCCGCGTTCGCACTGTCTTCTTCGAACGTTCGTGTCGCGCAGACTGTCACTCTGACGGACAACTCGTCCGATCCCAGTCTGAACGGTCGAATCATCCGCGTGGCTTGGGATTTTGGAGATGGGACGTACCTCACTGGGGACCCATCTTCAGATGGCGTCTACACGCACGCGTACTCGACCGCGGGCACGTACACGATCACGCTCTATGTGATTGACGACGGCGGCGCACTGACGCATACGCAGAGAGTCGTCCAGGTCCGCTAGGCAGCAGCCCCCTCTGCCAGGGAGTGATGTTTCGGGCAGAGCCGCGCGGAATTCGCATCTTGAGCACGGATCCTTCCTTCTCATGAACGGATCCCTCTTCCAGGGTATCCTAGACACCGTGGAGTGATGGGCCGTCGACGACTCGAGCCAACGCTCGGCGGCTCCGTGAGGCGAATCCCATGAGACAGCGAATCTTCCCGACACCGGATCGAGACGAAATCCTGACCGGGCCCGCCCTTCGCACGATGGCGAAGATTGGCGGCCCCGCCGTGATTTCGTCGTTTCTATTCACGCTCTACAACATGGCGGACGCGTTCTGGATCGGTCGCCTGCCAACGGGGAGCGCCGGCGCCGTGATGGCGGGAATCCAGATCTCGTGGCCTTTCGTGTGGTTCATCATCTCTTTCGTGGCCGGATTCGGGGGGGCCGCAGTCAGCGCCCTGGTGGCGCAGTACATCGGAGCGAACCGGCACGATGAGGCGCGACTCGCGCTGAATCAGCTGGTTGTGTTTTCCGTCGCAGGCAGCATCGTGCTGGGCGTGATCGGGTTTCTCCTGACCCCGAGCATCCTGTCCGTTCTCATCCATGAACCACAGGTTTCGCATCAGGCCGGCCTCTATCTGTCCGTCATCTTCCTTGGTTTGCCGACGATGGTTCTCCCGGGGCTGTTCTACAGCGCTTACTCCGCCACCGGCGACACCGTGACGCCTCTGCTGGTCAATGGTGCGGGCATCGTCATCAATGCGATTCTGGATCCCATTCTGGTGTTGGGATGGGGCCCCGTGCCGCAAATGGGGATCCTAGGCGCCGCGTATGCAACCGTGAGCGCTCAAGCGGTCGCTACGACGATCTTCGCGCTGTTGTTCATCCGCGGCCGGGATGTCCTTCGAATCGATCGATCCGCACTGCGTGTGCGATGGGGGTGGATGAGCAAGGCGATGCGTATCGGGCTTCCGGCCGGCATCGGGCAGTCGACCGTCGCGTTCGGATTCGTCGTGCTGATGTGGGTCATCGGCAAGCTGAGCAACGCGGAAACGGCGCTGGCAGGATACGGAATCGCAGATCGCCTCTTTGGCATGATCTTCATCGTGACCGACAGCATGTGCATCGGACTGACGACGATGGTCGGCCAAGCCCTGGGCGCCGAGATGAAGGATCGTGCTCGCCTGCTGATGAAGCGAGGTCTGGGTGCGATGTTCGCGATCCTCGCTGTCGAGGCCGGGCTGCTTTGGCTTCTCCGAATCCCGTTGGTATCGGTCTTCATGCCGGACCATGCTGACGTCATCCATGAAGGGGCTCGGTTCCTCGAGGTGTTCGCGCTCGGCATGCCGTTTTTGGGAGCCTTCTTCGTCGCCCAATCCGTCTACAGGGGATCGGGGCACAACGTTCCCCCAATGATCCTCGGCGTCATCCGGCTCTGGCTCCTTCGGATTCCGCTGGCGTACGCGTTTGCATTTGCTCTCAAACTTGGATCGGATGGGGTTTGGATCGGGATGTCCGCCAGCAATATCGTATCCGGGATGGCGTCGTTCGGGCTTCTATCCTCTCCCGGGTGGCTCCGATCCGTCGTGTCAGCGGAACGAGCGCCGGAGACCTGACGTCGGACCTTGAATGAGTGGATCCGTTTCCTTGCACTGAGCGAGGAATCTCAACGTGCACCCCGCGGAAGATGGATGGCAAACACGCATCGGTAGTCTCCTCGGAGAATGGACTCCACGACGTCGGCGTGAAGCGAGACGCCGAAGATGACCTCCCACCGTTTCTTGTGAAGCGCTGCACCGCAGGTGCAGAAGGTGGGTGATACGAGAACGTCGCTCGCCCGAAGAGACTCGCGGACCCAAGGGCAGTGGCAATAGAAGTAACGCCGGAGCCGCGGATCGGACTCGCGCATCCACGCCTTCGTTCGATACGGGATCTTGGCTTCGTAGAGGATGCTCCCGTACCGCACGCCTCCCGAGATCTCCGGATGGCGACGGATGTAGTCGATGACATCGTCGTCGATCTCCTGAACGAACCACCGACGACCTTCGTCTCTGTGTCGCGTGAGTTCCTCGATGAAGCGTTCCGATCGTGCTGACAGGTACTCATCCAGTCCGGAGCACGACGCATAGTCCGTCTTGGCGTCCTCGTACCATTCATCCTTCAGGTCACGAAGCCCTCGGGCGAGGATTCGTGCACACGCACGTGGCTCCGCGGCTTGGAGTCGTGCAAGGATGTTCTGCAGGAGCGCCGGCTTCTCCTCATTGGGTGTCCCCAACGGCGGCACTGAGACGCCCTCGAACAGCTCATCGCGTCTGGCTGCGCCGACCTCGTCCGCCAGCTTGGCGTGGAGATTCCGGAGTACTTCCGCTCCATCGAGAAGCTCGATTGTGGCGGTGTGCAGCATGGGAAGTGCCGCATACGCGCTGTACGACAGGAGAGCGTGATAGTGATCGACGGTGTTCTTGCCCTCGGCCACGAGGCGTTTCGAGAACGTCGCCACATCTTCGGCATCCGCTGCGCGAATCATCCTCCCGCGCGCGCACACGTGCTGCTCGAACGCCTCGACAATCGCGAGAGCCTCCTCGATCGCGTCTACGCCGAGGTTTCGCTTCTCCAGGAAACCGCGATATCCTTCCCGATTCATGGCCGCCGACCTCCTCCACCGAACCAGATTGGCGGTCGACTGTTGCCGTCTCGTCTCCGGATCGTGTCCCGGGATCGGAAGGACACGTCAACGTGCGACGTCGTCCCTATGAACTCGGGGGAGGATGGCGCGGGAGCCGTTGACTCCGTGAACGATCTCGAAGTCCATGCCGTACGCCATTCGGAGAGATTCCTCGGTGATCATGTTTGCCGGCGGTCCCTGCATGGCCGCTTCCCCATTGACCAGAAACGCGGCCCGATCGGCGTACAGCAGTGCATGGTTGGGAAGGTGCGATGTGATCACGAACGAGAAGCCGTCGTCCGCAAGCGCCCGGACGACGCTGAGCACGCCGTGCTGATGATGGGGATCCAAGTGTGCGGCCGGCTCGTCCATGAGGAGACATCGAGCCCCCTGTGCAAGGCCTCGAGCGATCAACGTCAATTGCCGCTCGCCTCCGCTGATCTTCGTATAGGGACGATCCATGAGATGATCGATGCCAACGGCCTCGGCGGCCTTCCGAACGGCATCCAAATCGCGCGGCCCGGGACGGGCGAACAGCCCCAGATGGGGAGCCCGTCCCATCAGAACGGCTTGCTGGACCGTGAACTCGAACACCGGTTCATGCCACTGCGGCACCAACCCGATGTGCTGAGCCCGTACCCGGGCCGGAAGCTGATGAAGGTCCCGGCCATCTACCGTGACGCGCCCCCGCAGTGGGATGCGAAGTCCGAACAGGCACTCCAACAGCGTCGTCTTCCCGGTTCCGTTTGCGCCGAGGATGAACAGCAGTTCGCCGGCGTCCAGAGACAGGGAGATCGATCGCAGAACCTCCCGATTCGGCGAATAGGAGAACGCCAGGTCTTCGACGGTAAGCTTCATCGGGCTTCTCCTCGAGCTCGCAGAAAGCGCAACAGCAGCAAGAAGAACGCGGGAACGCCGATCAAACCCGTGAGGATCCCGAGTGGGATTTCGGTGGGCAGGGCGGTTCTTGCCACGGTATCGAGCAGGATCAACGTCGTGGCTCCCAGCGCGGCCGATGCGGGGATCGTCGCACGAAAATCCGGTCCCACCCATCCGCGAGCGACGTGGGGAATGACGAGTCCGATCCAGCCGATCGTCCCCGCCAACGCGACCGAGACGGCAATCATCATCGTTCCCACGATCACAACGACCGAGCGGACCAACCGGATGCGCACGCCCAAGGCAGTCGCTTCGGAATCCGAGACGGTCAACAGGTTCAGTCTCCACCGCAAGAGCAGAAGGAATGTTAGCCCGACCCCCGTGATCGAAAGCAAAGGTGGCAGGTCGGACCACTGCGTGGCGTTGAGCCCGCCTAGCAGCCAGTACGTGATGGCGGGCAGCGTGCTCAGCGGATCGGCCACGTACTTGATCAGACCAAGGAATGAGGTGAACAGTGCGCCCACCAGGATGCCTCCGATGACGAGCACCAATGTGGAGGATCCGAACCGCAAACCGATGAGGATGACCAAGCCGATGGCGATCATGGCAAAGCCGAACGAACTGGCCTGGACGACGAAACCTTGCGCTCCCAGAAGCAGCGCGAGCGCAGCCCCGAATGCGGCTCCTGAACTGATGCCAAGGATGCGAGAATCGACCAGCGGGTTTCTGAACAGCCCCTGGAATGTCGCGCCAACCACCGCCAGATTGGTTCCGACGCAAGCCGCCGCTAGCACCCGGGGCAACCGCACGCGAAGGATCAGCGCGCGAAAGACGTCCGAAGGCCCGTGAAGCCCCAACAACACGCGGATCGTCTCCTGCACTCGGACGCCGTACCGACCCAAGAAGAGGGCAATCAGAAACGCCGAAACCGGCAGGATGGCAAGCACCCAAGCTGCAGTTCGGCGGCTTCTCGTCATTGGCTCACGAACGCTTCGAGTTCTTGATCCGTGAGATCGAAACGGTAGTAGTCGGCGTAGAAATGAGTGACCTCATCGGACAGATCCAGCGTGCAGAGATCCGGGTACAGCCGCGTCTCGAGCCACACGATCCCGAGAATCGACTCGGGCACCGGCGTATCCATCGGAGCGATCAGCCGAGGCATTCGATAGACGCGCCCCGACTGCACGGCATCCAGCGACTGCCAATCGGGGTTGTCCAAGATGTCCGCGGGCTGCACGGGTCCATAGGGCGCGATGACGATCACGTCGGGATTCCAGGTCAGGATCTGCTCCAGGTTGACCTCGTTCCACGATCCGATCAGATCCTGCGTGACGGAGATCCCCCCGGCGGTCTCGATGAGGAACGTCTGATACATGTCGCCGCTGGCTGCCTTGGTTGGGGTTGTGCCGAGAAACAGCACCCGCGACCGGTCCTCATCGGTCAGGAAGGCTGTGTCTGCGCTTGCCGTGTCGACGACGCGGTCGTAGTCTGCGAGGAAGGCGTCAGCCTGCCGGGCTGCCTCCGGCCCCAAGAACGACCCGGTCAGGGTCACCGCCTCCTTCATGGCTTCCGGCGTCTCCGCCTGGTACAGCACGACGGGGATTCCCAGGTCCCGGAGTTGGGCAGCGACCGCAGCATGTTGCGACGCGTCGGCCAGAACCACTTGAGCACCGGACGCGACCAATTCCTCGACGTTCGGATCTCCGGAGGACAGGATCTCAGGCAGGCGCGGCTCCCATCGCAACATCGTCTCCGTGGCGGCGGAAGGCGACTTCAGGCCGATGTAGTACCCGATCACCAGCCGATCCCCGCCCCCGAGGGCGTAGACGATGTACGTGCCGATTCCGTACACGCAGGCAATGGACTCGACCGGCTGCGGAATCGTCACCGTCTGCCCGGACTGATCGATGACGGACACGGTCGCCTGGGCAAAGACGGGGACGGCAAAAAGGCCGACGAGGAGAACTACGATCCAGATTCTGTTCATGGGCTGTGTTCCTTTCCGATCGACAATCGATCCCGGTTTCGCTTCAGCCACCGGGTGAAATTGGCAACAGTCGACACCTGGAATGCCGTCCACGCTTCATTGAGGGCGGCGTCGTCGCTCCCCGGACGGGATTCGGACGAAACGTACGCTTCCATCCGTTCTTGCGCCTCCATCTGGCGTTCGACCAGCGTGACGACGGCGTCGGGGCGCAAGCGCCGGATGAAGTAGATCTTGGCGGCGAACTCGACGCGCACGTTTCGCATCGCGTCGACCGGCGTCAACGCCCACTCCCAGAAGCTACGCCTCCCTGACTCGGTCACGCAATAGACCTGCCTGGACGGACCGCCGGAAGAGGTTCCGTTTGTGCGGCGGACATCCCCACGCTCTTCCAGCCGATGAAGGACCTGATACAACTGACTGGACGCGACCTGCCACAGCGGTCCAAGCCCCTCGGCAATGCGCGCCCGCAGGGCATAGCCGTGCAAGGGGGTTTCGACGAGGAATCCCAAGGCGACGAACTCCACGGGGAATCCTCGCAGATGGTGGGATGAGTATTCCATAATGGAATAGTCTACCTTGCGGCCGCTGTGTTTGCCAACGAAACGCCACATCTTGAACGGCGCCAAGTTGCCGCACACAATTCGGCCATGGAAGTCATCACGTTCCGGCCCCTGCAGGCCGATGAAGCGTCGCGGATCCGCGAGATCGACCGCACCGAGAAGGTTCGGGTCGGCTATCGTATGGAAGGGCAGCATCTGATCCGCATGGACGTCGTCTGGGATAGCTCCCCATGGCGTGAGGACGGAAGCGAGCATTCAATCCAACGCATGGTCGGTCTCCTCGACGAGGTCACAGCGCTCGATGGATCCATGGAAGGGGCCTTCGACGGCGATCGATTGGTCGGGATTGCTGCATTCCGCCCCCGACTTACAGAGACGATGGGGCAGCTGGCCGTTCTCCACGTCAGCAACGGCTATCGTCGTCAGGGGATCGCTTCACGCTTGTGCGACCGGATCGAAGAGCTGGCGAGACAAGCGGGAGCCCGAGAACTCTATGTGTCTGCGACGCCCTCGCAATCCGCGGTCGGCTTCTACACGGATCGAGGGTTTGCACCAACGGCGACGCCGCATCCGGTGTTGCTGGCGCTTGAGCCGTATGATATCCACATGGTCCTTCGTCTTTCGGCACGCGCCGGAGAGTAGGACGTCAAGGACGGGCAAGACATGACGCGACAACCATCCCGCGAACCGAAGATCCATTTGGCCAGTCTCGGATGCGCCAAGAACCTAGTCGATTCCGAGAAGTTGCTTGCACGATTGGCCACGGCCGGTGCGATCGTGGGCGCCAACGCCGATGAAGCGGATGTGATCATCGTCAACACATGCGGATTTATACAACCTGCCAAGCAGGAATCGATTCGCACGATTCGCGAGTACGATGCCTTCCGTCACGCTGCGAGGGGAGCGAAGCTCATCGTGATGGGCTGCTTGGCTGAGCGCTTTGCCGACGAACTGCCCGCTGAGCTGCCGCATGTAGATGCCATCGTCGGATTGGACGCCCACGAGGAGATCCTTCGGCTGTGCGGACTGCCGGCGCCCGGGGAGATCGACGATGCGAGGCTCCTGTTGACGCCCGCCCACTCGGTGTATCTGAGGATCGCCGACGGATGCGACAATCGATGCAGCTATTGCACGATTCCGCAAATCCGCGGGCGGTTCCGAAGCCGTCCTCCGGATGCGATCTTGGCGGAGGCCGGCGAATTGGTCCGAAACGGGGCGCGAGAGCTGGTCGTGATCGGCCAAGACACGACGTCTTACGGCGCGGATCTGCCTGAGCTGTACCCCGTGCATCGATTGCTTCGGGATCTGGCCGGCTTCGACGAGCTTCGGTGGATCCGGTTGCTGTATACCCACCCGGCTCACTTCACCGACGCGTTGATCGACGAATACGCCGACAATGCCAAGCTGTGTGCCTACGTCGACATTCCGCTCCAACACCTTCACGACGAGATCCTGCAGCGGATGGGGCGCCACGTGACACAGGCTCAATGCGTACGGCTGATCGAGCGGCTGCGCGCGCGGGTTCCCGGCATCGCGATCCGTACGACGTTCATCATCGGATTCCCCGGCGAGACCGACGCGCACTTCGAGGAGTTGCTCGAGCTCGTTCACGAGCTTCGGTTCGATCATCTCGGCGCATTCGCCTACTCCCCTGAACCAGGCACGCCCGCCGCGGGATTCCCGGATCAGGTCCCGGCGTCTGTCGTGGAGGAACGATTGGAAACGCTCATGCTGGCGCAGCAAGCCATCGTCTTCGAGAGCAATCGGGCAGCGATCGGCCGGGAGGTCGAAGTTCTCATCGATGCGGAAGCCGACGAAGACGGCGTATGGCTGGGGAGAACGCAGGCCCAAGCTCCGGATGTGGACAGCCTGACTTGGGTTCACGGGGAAGGGCTTCGCCCTGGGCACTTCGTCACTGCGCGTGTCGTGGATAGCCAAGACTACGATCTGGTTGCTGAAGCCTCATCGCGCACTGCCTGAGCCAGGATCCTCTCGATCGTGCCGCGGATCCTCTCTACGTGCGTTCCCTCCCAGTAGAGCTTTCCACATCCTGTGCATTGGGCGTACTCGTTCAGCCACGCCGCCGTCTTCGGCGGAATCCGGGCCGCCACCTCATGCTTGTCGACCGTTCGCAGCATGCCGTTGCAGACGGGACATCTCGTGAATACCCGAGTGGCTCGAGTCAAATCGAACCGGCGTAGAACCTCGGCGGCCTGCCGCTCGGCGTGCACGCTGCGGACCCAATACCCGTGCGTCAGGCCCCCGTGCCTAAGCAGCTTACGGTTACGTGTGAGGAGGATCCTCTCCTCCGTCTGGGAGATGGCAACCAACTTGGCGTTCGTGGTCGAATCGGAGTACAGCACGTCGAATCCCATCAGCCGAAGCAAGCGGGTCAACCGACGCAAGGGCACATCAGCGACGAAGCGTGTTCTTCGCAAGGGTGGATACCGCAGACGCGTGACAGGCGAGACATCCAACGACTCGAAGACCGGATACGCTGAGATACGGTCTCCGGAGTTGATCCGGTGATCGAATCCAACCGACCGACCGTTCACGAGAATCAAATCCACCTCGACATGGGGGACTCCCAGGGCCTCGATGGCGTCCTTGACGGACGGCGACACGAAGTAGGCGACTTGGATGTCCTTCGCCCGCTTCGCCGTTGGGAGGAAGTCGTTCAGTTCGGCGTAGAAGCGGATCGTCGCACGAATACGCCCTCTCTCGGATGCCCCGGGATCAACATCGGACGAACCATTCGGCAGCATGGTTCATGGTCTCCTCGAAGGCTGCATAGAATCTCCCCACGTGGATCCCGTCGACCAAAGCGTGATGGACTTGCACGTTCAGGGGCAGGAGGATGCGATCCCCAACTTGCCGGCACCGGCCCCACGCGATTCGGGGGACCGAATCGTCGGCTCGGGTCATGCTCGCATGGGTCATCCCGGTGAACGGAATCCATGGAATGGACGTCATGAATAGGTAGTCGAGCCGATCCTCGAAGTCGAACAACGAAGACGCTGCCCGCGCCTCCTCCATCCGCTCTCTAGCGCCATCTGCAAACTGCTCGAAGCTCTCCGAGAACGGAAACGCACAGAATCGGAACGCCTCCTCCTCAGTGAGGACAATGATTGTGGGGTGAACGACGTCGAACTCGATGACATCGTCACCGCGGAGGCGCTGACGGAATGGGGGAGTCGCATTGGCGGCGGCAGCGATCGCATGAGCGATTCCGAGCGTGAACCCTGCCCCCCTGGGCACAAGCTTCCGGTACGTGGAGATCTCGACATCGGACGTGATGCTGAAGTAGGGGACGCGAAGTCGGCGGAACAAATCGAACTGCTCGCGTCGCGCCCACGTCTCCCTGTCGATCACTCGAAACGAGCCCTCGTTGGTCATAGGGCATGGTAGCTTGCCGCACGGACCGGAACCAACATCCTTGTTCCGGGCCTTCACGATGGCTTTACACTCTGCGTACGATACGTCCATCACGGATGGGTACGATGGGGTATCAAGGAAGGCGATCGTGAGGAGAAGAACCCGATGGATCCTCGGCTTGGGACTTGGAATCCCCGTTGCAGTTGTCGGAATCGGTCTTCTCGTCCTTTGGATCCTGACCCCGAGTGTGCACACCACGTTGTCCTCCATCGAGACCAAATCGCTTCCCGAGACGTGGACGGACGAAGCGTCGCCGATTGAGGAACCCGGTGGAGACATCGAAGCGAGTGCAAGTGCTGAGACGACTCCAACGATTGATACGATTGGACTTCCCGTTTCGGGAACGCTTGTGATTCTGGGCAATGGTCGTCCGTTTGGCGAGGAGTCCTTCACAGCGGATGTCGGAGACGGCGATGTGGTGTTGCGCGCGCAGGGGAAGTACTGGTTCAAAGCGCTGATCGCAACGATCTCCGTTTCGTTCGATCAGACTCTGACGTTGGACCGTCGATTGCGTCCCCGCTCGATGATCTCGACATTCGACGGCCCGCTCGGGTTCGGAGGTGCTTTCCAGGTTCTCGTGGACGAAGCCCATGCGACGGTCCATCTCAAGAACGAGGTTCGCGAGTATGACGTTGCGGACCGTGTGTTCGTTCTGGGGACGTTCAGCACGTACGCGATGATCCCGCTGCTTGACGGGCTCGGGGAGCTGGAGGATCCGACAGCGTTTCAGACACTGGTGTTCGGAGGCCCCTCCAACCGAGAAGACCCCGACCTCCCGACAATGCGCGTGGAGAAGGTGGCAGACGGGACGATCCGATACGACGGGACCGATCTCAGGGTCGAGCGGTACGTGATCTCGGGCGACATGGGGACGATGACTCTGTTCGCCAAGGGGAGCGAATTTCTCGGACTGCAGGCCGGCGGCAACCAGGAGACGTTGTTCGTCTATCGGGGCGACTATTTCGAGAACGGTTTCGAGATCCTCGACACAGATGCACCAACGGCTGAAGAAAACGGGGAAGGAGGTTGAGACTCCTTCCCCGATCATTGCCTTGTGTCGAGAGCTTACGGTGTTGTCGCCGGCTGT
>CAZXQL010000049.1:8268-11734 GCA_964643395.1 uncultured Thermotogae bacterium | reverse complement strand
CCATCCAACTCGTGAACTGGGTCGTGGACGTTTCGTGGGCCGTGCTGTTGTTCCAGCCCTTCGGATCCTCGATGGTCGCGATCGTCAGCGTGCCACCTTGGACACCGAGATCCATGTTTTCATATACGGTACCCGCTATGCCAATCGGAACAATCAGCGCGTCTGCCGGCTGGGTCGGATAACCCTGCGCAAAGACGGCCAATGATGTGCAAACGAGTAGGCCCGCCAAAATCAGCGCGTTCTTCATATGAGAACCTCCTCCTTATTGCCTAACTAGAGGCTGAACAAATAAGTCAGGTAACCCTGATAGGCAAGTGCCATTTCCGGGTGCCACAAGGTGACGCCGAGGATCGCAGCTTCCGTCTCGTCGATCGTCATGTTGGAACCCAGAATCCAGGTCGTCGTCAGTGCCGTAGCAGCAGCAACACGCATCCCGAGCAGGTCTCCATTGACCGCGAGGTCGAGAAGATCGGCTTCCGACTTCTGCCCAACCGGGGATCCGGGGCCGTAGAAACCGCCCAAGAGCCTCCCATAGGCAATCTGTAGCGTGTCGATACCATTCGCAGGATCAACAATTGCCGCTTCAATAGCTGCCGGGTTCGTCAAGCTGCTCTTGTTGATGAACACGTAGGCGTCGGCGGCGTCCTGGTTCCCATCAGCGGCCATCGCGAGGAGCGCATCGGCGTCCATAGCAATGTAGGTCGCAAGACCACCATTGAGTTTGAACAGCGCTCGACCGGCGGCTAGCTTGATGCCGGGAGTCAGTCCGTTGGCTGCGAGATCTGTGAGCTCATCCGCGGTGTAGTTGTCAATGTAGTAATTGACCAGATTCAAGCCGGCTGCGTTGCTGATTTCCGGGATCAGTTCGTTCTGGACGATGCCAAGCAATGTGGCATCGCTGAGAGCGAGACCCAGAATCGAGAAGAGCGCAACCACGCAAGATGCTAGTCCTAGTGCCCGAAGGCCATTACGCTTCATTAGTTAACCTCCTTGTGCTCTTGCCTAATTGAAGATTGGCTTGGTTACGTCCTCGTAAACCACCTCCTAGGCAGAGCTGTATCTATGTGGAAAGGCGCGCTCGCTTAAGAAGCCATTATACGGATCGCATCTGGAACTGTCAATGGACGTGGCTTTCCTCATTCGCAGACCAGTTCTGTATCAACCAGCGCTCCCTCAAGCTCCGAGCGGCTCGTGTCGAGGACGGTTCGAAACGCTGTCTCGAGTGATTGGCCGCCTCCGAGCTTCGCCGTAGCCACCCACAGGTCACGCACGGCACGGACGCCGTACGTATCGAGGATGTATTGAACCATCAGTCCCGTTTCCGTGTCGTACAGTCGAGAGGACATCCCCCCGAGCCCGACTCTCCACAGCGGCGTCCATTCCCCCGCCTGAAGGATGTCGCAGCCGGCTTGGACCAACTGATCTTTCCCGGTCGACAAGACGGAGTTCAGCCCCTGCTGAAGTAGGTTCGAACTCGTCTTCCTCATCGTAACGAACGATGGTAAGGTGCTTGCGAAGGCGCCCACGAAATCATCGTCGGGACCGACATGCCACACGGTCCGATTCGTGTCATCCAGCGGCAGGATCGATGTACCTTCATCCCTAGCGGCATCCGTGTTGTAGCAGAAGACGGTGACATGCTCGGGCAACTCGCTCTCACCGAAATCCAGCGCATCGACGACGTGCTGGTACGCCGCTCGGATCTGAACGAGCTGGTCGCCCAGGGCCTCGGTCGTTTCATGACCGAGCACGGTGAAGCTTCCATCCGTGAGGGCATGCCAATCCGCGTAGGTTTCCATCCACCCTTGGACCAGGCTTCCGATGGAGCCGCCTGTCTGATTCGCAAACCAGGCTGCGCTCTCCAGTTCAGCCGCAGCCAGCTGTGTGCGGACCGCCAGGATCGACTCCGCGGCCGATAGGGAGGCTGGGTCCCACGTGGACGTGACTTGGGCGGCCGGATCGACCTCTCCCGCTTCGTACAAGAAGCGGGCCCGATAGTAGTCGTACTCGTCATCTTGGATGCTCGTGCTCCGCACAGCCGCCATCCAGTCGTCCGGCAGATCCTCGATCGGCGCACACTCCAGGCGGGTGATCAGCGCTTCGGTCGTTCCAGGGCCCCACACTTGCCGAATTGCCTGCAGACCTCCGGAACACTGAATCAGATACTGAACCAGAGAGGCGGCCTCGAGGTAGGCGAGGCTGTCCTCTTGGGGTTCGACGCCGGGCGACGTAAACATCGAGCGGAACTCGGCGATTCCTTCCAGCGAACCGATCGCCATCCTCGGTGAGAACGGAGATTGGTAGCGCTGGTAGATCGTCTCCTCGAACGTATCGGCAGCTTCCAGCTTGAGCAGGTCGTCGAACGAGTAGAGCAAGCGATCGGGCGCCGCGGAAAGCGCTATGGCGAAGTTGCGATCGGGATTTAGGATGTTGAGCAGCATGCCTCGATACAGAAGCTGCGAGTGGCAGTTCCCCCAACCGAAGGCCAGCACAAGTTCCGAGAGCCGCGAATACGGATCCTCACCGTGCAAGAGATCGATCATGGAATAGAACGTGTACGTCGCATTGGGCGACTTCCTCCGCAGCGTCGTTTCCTGAAGCATCTGCGGCGTGTCATGGACGATAACATCGATCGGCAAGGGAATGTCCGATTTGTCGACGCCAAGCAAGTTCAGCAGATGGCCCAGATCCTCCTCCAGCTGAGACTCGAGGGCACTCCGCTCATTCATGTACGGCGAGCCGTCGTGGTACCAGATCGTGAATGTGTCGCCCGGGAAGTCGACCAGATCATGGGTCTCTACCTGCATCGTAGGCTGGACGACGTTGTTGATGAACAACGCCACCAGGCCCAGGGCCGCCAGGCCGATGCAGATTCCGGCGAGTGTGAAGAAGATCTGACGCCGACCGTCTTTCCGATCCCTATTGCTGAGCATACTGTCCAGTTTCTATTCCCTAGTTTTGAAGAAGTTGTGAAGCGGACCGCGTGAGGGGACAACCCTTGATGAGTTCCGATGAAGTAGCTTTTGCCCGCCCATTTACGGAACGATATACTGTGATTGTACCGGATTCCGATGCGAACCGTCCATGTGGGAGGGTGTATGGAAATCCTCAAGGTTGCGTCGCGTTCCAACCCCAACTCAGTGTCCGGTGCAATTGCCGGCGCTCTGGAGGAGGACGGAGTCGTGGAGCTTCACGCCATCGGAGCCGGTGCTGTCAACCAGACGGTCAAGGCCATCGCCATCGCACGAAGGTTGATCGAAGCGGAAGGATCCTCGACGATCAAGGTCATTCCGGGATTCATCGAGCTTGTCATCGACGGAGAGCGGAAGACAGGCATCCGATTCATCGTCGAAAGATAGCCCTTCGTGAAGTACGCTTAGGTCATGTTGACCCATCTGGAATCTCTTGTCGCCGACGTCGTTCGCACCGCCTACCGAACGGCATATGACGCCGAGCCGGACGCTAC
>CAZXQL010000049.1:0-8258 GCA_964643395.1 uncultured Thermotogae bacterium | reverse complement strand
TCGGAGACTATACGTCCAACATCGCTATGCTGGCTGCATCGGAGCTGTCGGCAGCGCCTCGCGATATCGGCAACAAGATCGTGGCGGCGATCCTCGACCAGATCGAGAGCTCCTCGGCGCACCCGGTATCCCGAGTCGAGCTGGCAGGGCCGGGGTTCATCAACGTCTTCCTGGAGCCGGCAACCGTTCAGAAGACGCTCGATTGGATCTACGCACAGGGGCGTGGGTTCGGGGCCTCGAACGGTGGAGGGAACGAGCGGCTTCAGATCGAGTTCGTGTCTTCGAATCCAACCGGTCCGCTCACGGTGGGGCACGGACGTCAGGCCGTGTTGGGAGACGTTCTCGCATCGCTGCACAAGCGGATCGGATACGACGTCCACCGCGAGTACTACTTCAATGACGAGGGCGGGCAGATCGACCGACTCGCCGAGTCACTCTGGGTCCGCTATCAGGAGCAATTCGGCGAGACGCACGAGATCCCCGAAGGGGGATACCAGGGCGCGTACTTGATCGAGGTCGCAGGAGATCTCAAAGAGGCGTTGGGCCGATCGTTCCCCGAGTTCGACGACGAGACCAGGAAGCTGTTTCGGCGGGAATCGGTCCGGCGGATGACCGACTGGATCAAGCAAGATCTCGAAGAGTTGGGCGTTCGATTCGACTCGTGGTTCTCGGAGACCACGTTGCACCGAGCCGGGAAGGTTGATGCGGCCCTGAAGCTTCTGCGAGAGCGCGAAGGCGTTTACGAGTCAGACGGCGCCGTATGGCTGAAGGCTGAGGATCACGGCGGCGCCAAGGACTCGGTCCTCGTGCGATCCGACGGGCGCCCCACCTACCTGATGGTCGACATCGCCTATCACATCGACAAACACGAGCGAGGATTCGATCGCGTGTTGGACGTGCAGGGCGCAGATCATCACGCCGAGCAAACGTGCGTCAAGGCGGCGCTTCGCATCCTGGGATACCCAGAGGAGTGGCTGTCGTATTCGATCCATCAGTTCGTCAGCCTGAAGGAAGGCGGGAAGGTCGAGAAGATGTCGACCCGCGCGGGGAGGTTCGTCACGCTGCGGGACTTGGTCCGCGAGCTGGGCAAGGACATCGTCCGCTACTTCATGATCTCGCGAAAGCCGGAGGCGCATCTGGACTTCGATCTCGATCTCGCACGTACGGAATCAGCCGACAATCCCGCCACGTACATCCAGTACGCGTACACGCGCATTCGATCCATCTTTCGAAACGCCGACACCGATCCATCGGAACTCGCCGGAGGGGACGTTACGCAACTGGGTGAATCCGACGAGCTGGCCCTCATCAAGATGCTCGTTCGATTCCCGCAAGTCATCACCCACGCTGCGCTCGACTTCGCTCCACACGCACTGGCTGAATACGGGCTCGATCTGGCGCGCGCGTTTCACGCGTACTACGACGGTCACCGAGTCCTTGTCGATGACGAGGCACTCCGCACAGCGCGCCTGATGTTGCTGAATGTCATCCAATTCGTGCTCGCCGAGTGCCTCGCCATTCTCGGCATGGAAGCCCCTGAGGAGATGTGATGGCCTGGATCGATCGATTGAGATCCGGGCTGTCGAAGACACGATCGGGCCTGACCGGGACAGTCACTCAGATGCTGCGGCGAGCTTCCAAGTTGTCCGACGAGGACGCGGAGCTGCTCGAAGAGGCGTTGATCGCCGCCGACGTGGGCGCTCAAACAGCGATCGCACTGGTCGAAGAACTGCGAGCCGACCTCTCCCGAGATGACGGTGATCCGGTCCGCGCACTGGAAACTCTGATCTGCGATCGACTGGACGGTATCGAGAAGTCGCTCGAGTTGCGCTCCGACGATCAACCGACCGTCTTCTTGGTGGCAGGCGTCAACGGAGCGGGGAAGACGACGACGATCGCCAAGCTGGCATCCCACCTGCGAGCCGAGCATCTGGAGATGCCGATTACGTTTGCAGCGGCCGACACCTTTCGTGCGGCCGCGATCGAGCAGTTGGGCATCTGGGCGGAGCGCGTCGGAGCCGATTTCATCCATCACCAGCACGGAGCCGATCCGTCCGCCGTCGCATTCGATGCGCTCGATCATGCCTCTCGGACCGGAGGAGCGCTGTTCTTGGACACGGCCGGACGGCTTCAGACCAAGCACAACCTGATGGAGGAACTGAAGAAGATCGAGCGCACCGTGACCAAGAAGCTGGGGCGGGGCTCGGACGAGCGATTGCTTGTGCTTGATGCGACGACGGGACAAAATGGAATCTCCCAGGCTAGGCACTTCCACGACGCCCTGGACCTGACTGGAATTGTGTTAACCAAGGTCGACGGCACAGCAAAGGGTGGTGTCGTCTTGGCCATCTGGGATGCGCTGCGGATCCCGCTGACGCACATCGGCGTCGGCGAGTCCGCGGGGGATCTGCATCCATTTGCAGCGCGCGACTTCGTCGAAGCGCTGTTCGAGAACGAGAAGATCAACGACGACGGATTCGATCGATAGGAGGCTCGAAGTGGGTAGGAACGTGTTCTTTTTCAGCAAGGATCGGACAGATGGCAACGCGGGCATGAAGGAGCTATTGGGAGGCAAGGGCGCCAATCTTGCGGAGATGTCTGGCCTCGGCATTCCCGTTCCTCCCGGATTCACGATCACGACCGAGGTCTGCGACTACTACCAGAAGCATGATGGGGCGTATCCGGAAGGGCTCCGCGAAGAGGTGGCCGCCAGCCTCGAGAGACTGGAGCAGGTTACTGGTAAGACGTTCGGAAGCGTGGAGAATCCTCTCCTCGTCTCGGTTCGATCGGGAGCCTCGGTATCGATGCCCGGCATGATGGACACGATTCTCAATCTCGGGCTGACCGACAAAACCGTCGCCGGACTGGCCGCCAAGTCGGGCAACGAGCGATTCGCCTACGACTCGTATCGCCGACTCCTCCAGATGTATGGAGATGTCGTCCTGGACCTCAAGCCGGAAACCGAAACCGACATCGATCCGTTCGAAGAGATCCTCGACGCGGTGAAACAGGAGACGGGCGCCAAGCTCGACACCGACCTGGGCCCCGACGCCCTCAAGGACCTCGTCTCGAGATTCAAGGCCGCGATCGAACGTAAGACGGGCCAACCGTTCCCCCAGGACCCGATCGAGCAGCTGTGGGGCGCGATCGAAGCCGTGTTCCGTTCTTGGAACAACCCTCGGGCCATCAAGTACCGACAGATCAACGACATCAAGGGGCTTCTCGGCACGGCCGTCAATGTGCAAACGATGGTCTTCGGCAACATGGGCGACGGATGCGGCACCGGCGTCGCGTTCACGCGCGATCCCGCAACCGGCGAGAACGCATTCTACGGCGAGTATCTGATGAACGCGCAAGGCGAGGACGTTGTAGCCGGCATCCGCACACCCCAGCCGATCACGACTTTGAAAGACGCCTTGCCCGAGGTGTACACCGAGTTGATCGACATCCGCTCCAAACTCGAAGCCCACTACCACGATATGCAGGACATCGAGTTCACCATCGAGGACGGCGCCCTGTACATGCTGCAGACGAGAACCGGAAAGCGGACCGCCGCCGCCGCTGTCCGAACCGCCGTCGAGATGGTTGGGGAAGGAATGATCGACCGGAAGGAGGCCGTGCTTCGCGTGTCCCCCGATCAGATCGACCAGCTGTTGCATCCCATGTTCGATCCCGCAGCGGAAGCGCAGTCCGATGTGCTGACCAAGGGACTTCCCGCAAGTCCGGGCGCCGCTTCGGGAGCGGTCGTGTTCTCGGCCGAAGCGGCCGAGGAAGCGGCGAGTTCCGGCCAGAAGGTCATCCTCGTCCGCATCGAGACGAGCCCCGAGGACATCGGCGGGATGGTCGCAGCGCAGGGGATCCTGACCGCGCGCGGGGGAATGACCTCGCACGCCGCCGTTGTCGCCCGTGGGATGGGCAAGTGCTGCGTGGCCGGCGCCGGCGACTTAGCGATCGACTACGCCGCCGGCCGATTCACGGTCGGAGGGCACGAGATCAAAGCCGGCGACGCGATCAGCCTGAACGGATCGACGGGTTCCGTCTACGTAGGAGAGATCAAGACGATCGCCCCCGAGCTCTCCGGAGACTTCGGGACGCTGCTGGAATGGGCGGACGAATTCCGAAGGCTGGGTGTCCGCACCAACGCCGACACGCCGCACGACGCAGGCGTCGCCGTGAAGTTCGGTGCTGAGGGCATCGGACTCTGCCGCACCGAGCACATGTTCTTCGAGGGGGACCGCATCATCGCCGTACGCGAGATGATCCTCGCCGAGGACGAAGCCGGCCGCCGCGATGCGCTGGACAAGCTGTTGCCGATGCAACGGGGCGACTTCGAAGGCATCTTCCAAGCGCTTGAGGGGCGCCCGGCGACGATCCGGCTGCTCGACCCCCCGCTGCACGAGTTCCTGCCGCACGACGCGGAAGGCCAGAAGGAAGTGGCGGACGTGATGGGCGTTTCGGTCGACGTCATTCGCGAGAACGTCGAAGCGCTGCACGAATTCAACCCGATGCTCGGCCATCGCGGATGCCGGCTCGGAATCACCTACCCCGAGATCTCGGAGATGCAGGTCCGCGCCGTCATGGAAGCGGCCTGCAACGTTCACAAAGCGGGCATGAAGGTGAGGCCCGAGATCATGATCCCGCTGGTTGGGAACGTGAAGGAGCTTGCGCTCCAGCGTGAGATCGCCGTTCGCGTCGCCGATGAAGTCCTCGCCGCCAACGCGCTATCGAAGGCGGAGATTCCGTATTTGGTCGGAACCATGATCGAGGTGCCTCGCGCTGCCGTGACCGCTGACGAGATCGCCACCGAGGCCGAGTTCTTCAGTTTCGGCACGAACGACCTGACCCAGATGGGATGCGGGTTCTCGCGCGACGACGCCGGCAAGTTCCTGAAGCAGTACGTGGAACTCGGCATCTACGAGAAGGACCCATTCCAGGTTCTCGACCAAGATGGGATCGGCAAGTTGGTGTCCATGGCGTGCGAGCTGGGCCGCAAGACGCGTCCCGATCTCAAGCTCGGCATCTGCGGCGAGCACGGCGGAGAGCCGTCATCGATCGCCTTTTGCCACAAGGTCGGGCTCAACTACGTCAGTTGCAGCCCGTACCGTGTCCCGATCGCCCGCTTGGCAGCGGCTCAGGCCGCGATTCGCGACTAGCCTGAACAGCTACGGAAAGGCTGTCAAGAAGAATCGGCCCCGAAGAACCCCGGCCACGCCCGGGGTTCTTCCAAGGAATTCGTCGCAATCTGCGCGAATTCCCCTCCTCACAAGCAACTCGCCATGTCGTCGAGCAAGAGAAACAGGCAACGCCTGTTTCTCCATGCATCTCATCACCGATGAGTTGCCGGTGCCACACTACACCTTCAGTTTGGGGTGGTCTCTCCAGGCCGGCATCGCTCGCATTGTGCCTCTCGCACGTTCTTCCGCCTCAGCACGCGAGGTCTTCGGATCGTTTCGGAGAACCCATTGCACCATGTTCTCAAACCGCTCCTCGAACGGCTGTAGGTTCCCGTTCTCGTCGACGCAGTGTTGGCAGTACGTCCCGTCAGGGATCGGCATCCCGCAGCTTTCGCACGTCTTGGCAGCTTCCATGTGATCCTCCCTTCGATGCGAGGGCACAACTCCTGTGCTCGACAGGGCGTCGGCCCGGACGTCCTACGGGCTCTGAAAATGCTCCCGGAAGAGCTGCTCGGCCTTTCTCATTCCTTCCGGCGTAAGGTCGACCGTTGCGCTTCTGCTCCTCAATTCGGCGATCCATCCCTTCTGCCGAAGGCGGTCCAGTGTCGGCGCATCGAACGTCCTCCACGCCCGGCCGCCCTCGGGCGAACTAGACGCAACCAGATACATCAAGGCGAGCGTCATTTCGTCGACCTTGTCCTTGTCGTAATCCATCGTCCCTCCAAGATCGCCGCAGCTGCTGCCTCACGTATCCTTGCGGCATCTCTGTAGCCGAGCAATGGATTCGATGACAGTCGCACGCGGCTGCGCCTAGATATCCGGGTCGAGGCGTTTGCCGAGGCTGATCACGGCGTCGACGTCGAACCCGATCTTCTTGTAGAAAGCGATCGCTTCCTCGTTTGACGTACGAACCTGCAAATTGATCTTCGGACAACCAGCTTCGCGAAGCAGTCTCTCCGCTTCGGCCATGATCTGTCGGCCTATGCCTGTGCCCCGGTGCGACGGATGCACGGCAAGGTAGTTGATCCAGCCTCGATGGCCGTCGTAGCCGGCCATGACGGATGCGATGACGGAATCGTCCGAACAGCCTACCAGGAATAGACCGGGCTGGACCGCCAGCTTGCGCCGGATGTCCTTGTGCGGATCGTTCCACGGCACGACTAAGCCACAGTCCTTCCACAGCTGAACGACCGCCGTTTCATCGCATGGTCGACAGGGCCGGATCTTCAACGTAATCATCTCCTTGGCAAGGCGAATCGCCGACTCTCAGAGTTGTCGAGGGCTCCGCGTCAGCGATCCCTAGAAGGACTCGCTCACGATTCTCTTCGATTGGAAAAACTCCCGGACGAAGGACACCGCTTCGTCCGTGTCGAACCGCTTGCACGTGAACAGCACGCACGCAAAGAACTTCGCGTTCGTCCAGACGTAGAGCGAGATCCCCGAATCCACAAGCGACAGAAACGCGTCGTATCCTTGGTTCTCGTGCTTCCCGATACCGCCGGGAGTATGGACGATGGGCTCGCCGTAGTACCGCAGAACCAGCTGCCCAGCCAACTCGGTCATGAAGGACACCACCTTCGATTCGTCGACATCGACCGTGTAGTAGCCTTCGATTAGCAACCGCTGTCGGGTGATGTCCGGAGCGATGTTGTCCATGGGGCCTCCCCTGGGTCCGTCATTGGAAAACGCACCAGTAAGTCGAGTCCGTTGCCTGCGTCCTCAAGTGCCACGACATGGCAACTCAACAACCCGCAATCTCAAGCGTCCGCCGAGCCGTGTCCTCCAGTTCGTCCCACTTGCCCTCGAAGGCATGGTAGGCCTGCGAATCGAGCCCGATGTGAATCTGGCAGCAGCGGAGTCTCTCCTCGAACTGCGGCACGTCGAGGTCGATGGAAGCATAATGCTTCAAGGCCTCCTCACGGAAGTCGATTCGCTGCCACGCCGGGTACAACGGTTGCCAGAAGCAGAACCACGCCAAGTCGTACAGAAAGTCCCCGTATTGCGAACAACCCCAGTCCAAAACGCCGGCGATCCGATCCGCCTCGACCAGAACGTTGAAGTGCAACAGGTCACTGTGAATCAGGCAGCGCGTCTCGGGGATGCGCTCGGACAGCGCTGCGAGGCTCTCGTAGGCGCGGTCAAAGGGGCCGGCGCCGGTCGGCGAGGCCTCCAGTCTCTCCCGCCAGCGATGGATCCGCAGCCCGGGGTGGTCGTTGGCCACATCCAGAAGCGCGGACCGCCAACTCGGGTGGCGGGCGCTCCCGTCGCCGCCCCATCCTCCGAATCCGGTCGTTCCCGACAGGTCCGCGAGGCGCATGGCATCGAGCGCAGCGAACAGGGAAGGCAGCAGGGCCCGCATCCGAACCCCATCCACCTCATCGATGTAGCTGCCGAAAACGCGCTCGGAGATCGCGTAGTGCCCGCCGAATGCTTCCCCGAGTTCAATGCCCTGGGGAATCGGGAGAGCGCAATTGCTGTGGCGCACTGCCAGACGATCCTTGACGAAGTCCTCCCGATGCGCACCGAAACGGATGACGTGGTCGCGTCCTCGTTGTCGAAACGCGAACGCCGTCGACCAAGCACCCTGAGCCAAAGGCACGATGTCGCCGTAGTCGCCGCCGAAGCGAGATTCGAGGAATGACTTGGCTTGGAAGAGCTCGACCATCATGCTCTGGGGTCCTCTAGAACATGCCGTTCGGGTTCACGATTCGCTCCGGCGCCACCTGGACAATGTCCCAGAGCTCAGCAATGCGCTGATTCTCGAATCGGAAGAGGTGAACGACTGCGATTTCGAGGCCGTGATCGGCGTGCCTGAGCCGTGAATGCACGGCGACGTAGCTCCCATCTTGGATCGCGACGTGGATGTCCAGTGTCTTGCCTGGGTTCTTGAGCTCGTCTTCTTCCATCGCGGCTTGAAGAGACACCGCGTCATCATGGAAATGAGGGTTGTGGTGGCAGAAATCATTCCCTACGTACCGGTCAAAGGCACCGGCGACATCGCCGGTCACGACCTGAGTTAAGAAACCGATCGCAAGGTCCTTCAGTGTCTGTGCAGCCAATGCAGCGCTCCTTCATCAGCCGCTC
>CAZXQL010000048.1:9171-12006 GCA_964643395.1 uncultured Thermotogae bacterium | reverse complement strand
AAACAGGGAGGCTGACTCTCCTGCTTACAACCCACTACATGGATGAGGCCGAGAGTCTAGCAGACTGCGTCGGAATCATTGATCGCGGGAGAATTGTCGCTGAGGGATCCCCTCTGGACTTGATCAGGGGGATGGGGGCCGACGTCGTTCGGATCCGTGGAGAAGGCGACTTCAACGGTTTCTCTCGCCAGCTGGCATCGTTCGCGTGGGTTGAGTGGGCGAACATGGAATCTGATTGCATCCTCATTGGCGTGGACCAAGGAAGCCGAAGACTCGCAGCCATCGTGGAATCAGCTTTGACGTCAAGCCTATCCATCGCCGAGATGAGTGTCTCGACTCCGAACCTCGGGGATGCCTTCCTCAAGGTAACCGGTCGCGAGTTCCGCGAGGCGTAGTTTCACAGTGTCCACAAGGAGAAGTCACCGATGAATGCAGTGATAACGATATGGTGCAAGCAGCTACGAAAGATGGTGGTACACCCAGAAGAGATTGTCGGGTTGCTGATCCAGCCTGTCCTTTGGGTCCTGCTATTCGGATTCGGTATGAGAGGGCTCATGGACGCAACGTCAGTCAGCAACGCCCCAGGGAACTACCTGACATTCATGGTGCCCGGCATCGTCGCGCTGGCCGCGCTTGGTGGAGCCATCGGAGGTGGAAACGAGTGGTTGACGGAGCGCTTGCGAGGCTTCGTGAAAGAGTATCTCGTCGCGCCAATCCCCCGCTTCAGCATCCTTGCAGGGAACACACTGACGATCTTGACGAAGACGCTGATTCAGGCACTTGTCATCTTGGGTCTTGGCTCCCTGATTGGCGCGCAAGGTGGAGGAAGCCTGACCGGGTGGCTGGTCGCGCTGGTTCTGATCAGCGGATATGCAGCAGGTTTCGCGGGGATCGCGTTGGCAACCGCCTCCTCAACTGACAGCCCAGGCGGCTATCACATGCTGATCTTCATTCTCAACCTGCCACTTCTGTTTGCGAGCAACGCCCTCTATCCACTAGCGACACTGCCTACGTGGATGAGGATCGTTGCGTTGATCAACCCGACAACCCACCTGGTCACAGGAATGCGAGGAGCCCTCTTCGCCAGCAACGCCGCCTTCGCAGCGGAGAGGACGTTGCCGCTTTGGACCAGCTTCGTGGCTGTGTTTGGGTTTGCCGGCTTTGGGCTGATCCTGGCGACGCGGGCATTCAGTCGGTCGATCCGGAAGGTCTAGGCTCGTGGAAGAGAAGGAGTGGGACGTGAACGAACGGCTGAATGAGCTTGATGGCAGAAAGGTCTGTGTGATCACTGGATCGAGCGCGGGCATCGGGAAGGCGACAGCCGTCAAGATGGCTGAACTTGGGTACGAAGTCATCATGTTTGTACGTGACTGCGATAAGTCACGACTCGCGCTAGACGAGATCAAGCAGAAGTCAGGATCGGATAATGTGACGCTTTGCTATGTTGACCTATCATCGCAGCAGTCCATCCGCGAAGCGGTCAAGCGCCTGAAGGCAGATGTCGACCGAATTGATGTCCTCGTCAACAACGCTGGCGTCTTCAGGAGGAGGCTCCAGAAGTCTCCGGACGGATTCGAGATGACGCTTGCGGTGAACTACCTAGCTCCGTTCCTACTGACGAGCCTGCTCCTGCCGCTGCTTGAGGCAACCCCGAAGAGCCGTGTAGTGAATGTGACCTCTGAGCTCTACAAGAAGGGAAACCTCGACCTTGAGACACAGATCAATCCAAGCCACTTCAATGGCAACCGGGCTTACGCCAACTCGAAGCTGCTGCTGGTGATGTTCACGCAGAGACTTTCGGAGAGGCTCTCTGGATCAGGAGTCTCGGTGAACTGCGTCCATCCTGGTGTGGTTGCGACCGATGTCTTCCGCGAGTACCCCCGTTGGTTCAACCGGCTCCTGAATCGGTTCATCTCGAAGCCAGAAGATGCGGCTGAGCATGTCGTAAGGGTGGCTTCCTTGAGTGCATTGGATGGGGTAACGGGAAAGTACTTTTCGAAGTCAGAGGAGAAGTCGATTTCGCCGAACGCAGAATCCCAAGAGGCTCTGGGCTACCTCTGGGAAAGAAGCGAGGCGTTGACAGGGGTTCGCTGAGAGGGGATGGAAGCAATGGCAGCGAATGGACAAGCAGCCATTCCAGCAGTTTGGAGCCAAGATCTCTCGAATTCGTGTCGATCGTTTGGAGAACGCACGCTGTGACTGCGTTCTCCCGTAGCAACGCAGCTTGCTTGCGTTGCCGGGGACATGAATGTAGAACGCGTTCGTGCATAGCATTCTGGTGATGGATGTCTCAGCCTGGAAGACCCTTCCAGACGGAATGCTCCTAGCGAGCTATTGGTAATCCCCCTCCTCGCGATGTTCACAACTCGCGAATCTGACATCACGCTCGGGCCGCATTCACGGGTGAAGGTCAGCGTTGCAGGATGGTGTTGGCTGCCTTGCTCAGCGGGGATTCTCTGTGTCCTCGGCCAGAGACTTCGAGGACGCTGTCGTGACGGTCACTCATGTGAAGCTCCGTGGAGCGATGCCGGCGCACACAGGGGTTGACTAGCTAGCTCATTAGTTGTATAGTTAGTGAACATGACGCCCAGGAAGCGCGACCCCAACAACCCTCTGGTGATGAAGACCTTCATGGCGCCCGCCAAGCTCCTAGCCCAGTTGCAGGAGCTATCAGCGAAGCGGGGGGTCTCGGAGTCCGAGATCATCCGCACGGCCTTGAGGCAGTATGTCACAGAAGCCTTGAAGCGTGGCTGACTGCCAAACCTGGATTGGCGACGCGGCCCAAACCCTGGGCACGAAGCAAAACCCGTTCGATAGGGGACCACTACGAATGTT
>CAZXQL010000048.1:0-9161 GCA_964643395.1 uncultured Thermotogae bacterium | reverse complement strand
CCAACTTTCTGGAGCTTCAAGAGAGCTCTTGGATTCATCGGACGCAAGGCAGCCTCTCCACCACTTGGGCTGCTGACGGTGGCCGCGATGTTGCCTGCGAAGTGGTCTGTCCGGCTGGTGGATGCTACCGTTCGGAAGCTGACCGACAAGCAACTTGCGTGGGCTGACTACGCCTTCATCAGCGGTATGATCGTGCAACGCGAATCCGCCAGGCGGATCATTGACCGCTGCAAGGCAGCCGGCGTGAGAATCGTAGCCGGAGGCCCTTTGTTCACAGGTGAGCCCGACTCGTTCGGCGATGTCGAGCACCTCGTCTTGAATGAAGCCGAGATCACAATCCCGCGCTTCTTGGAAGACTTCGAGAAGGGTCGGGCCAAGCATCTCTACCGAACGGCGGAGTTTGCCGACATACAGCAGACTCCGGCACCAAGGTGGGAGCTAGCAGAGCTCCATCGATACGCCTCCATGAGCATCCAGTACTCGAGAGGCTGTCCTTACGACTGCGAGTTCTGCAACGTAACAACCCTTTTCGGTCGCGCATGGCGCACCAAGACGACTCGCCAAGTCCTCGCAGAACTCAATAGTCTCTACGCTGCGGGCTGGCGTAGAGGTGTGTTCTTCGTAGATGACAATCTCATCGGCAACCGAAAGGCCCTCAAGGAGGATCTACTTCCCGCATTGATCGAGTGGCAGAAGGGGAAGGACATTCCACTTCAGACTCAGCTGTCCATCGATCTGGCGGACGATGAACCACTGACGAAGATGATGGTCGATGCGGGCTTTCGCACCGTCTTCATCGGAATCGAGACACCCGATGAGGGAAGTCTGTCCGAGTGCAACAAGCAGCAGAACAGGGGGCGCAATCTGGTTGACGACGTGAAGCGCCTGCAGCGGGCCGGCCTGATTGTTCAAGGGGGCTTCATCGTCGGATTCGACCACGATCTGGCGGATATTTTCCAGCGGCAGATCGAGTTCATTCAGCAAAGCGGGATCGTGACGGCCATGGTGGGGCTACTGCAGGCCCCTCCCGGTACGAGGCTCAGCGATCGTCTCCTGAAGGAAGATCGGCTGCTCGAGCAGGGATCGGGCGACAACGTCGATGGCACAACGAACATCGTCCCCATGATGGATCTGGCAGCATTGCGGGCGGGCTACGAGAGAATCCTTCTGACCATCTACTCGCCCAAGAACTACTACAAGCGGGTGAAAACCTTCTTGCGCGAGTACGGGGCTCCCCCCCCTCCGTTCAGGCCTCCCTGAGCGCACGACACATCCTGGCATTCTTCCGTTCCATCTTCCGTCTCGGAATCGTTGGCAGGGAACGCCTTGAGTACTGGAAGCTTCTCGTGTGGACGATCTTCAGGCGTCCCAGGCAGTTCGCGACGGCCGTGACGTTTGCCATCTACGGATACCACTTCCGCAAGACCTGCGCTACTCACGTCGTATCGAGCACGTGATCGTCTGTCAGCTTCTCCGCGCGGGCGCAAGGAAGGGCAGCAGCCGGGGACAGCCATGCGGTACAACCCGGCATTCACGCCGGAGATCCAACGGAAAAGTCGAGCATGTCCAGGTGTTCGGGATCCAAAGGCTCAATCTGACCCGGCGCTCCTGGAACGTCAGCAGGTTGACGAGCGAGAGCTTTGCCGCAGCCAGTTTCCTGCAGATCTTGCAACGTAATCGGGATCGGCCGGAATGAGCTGAATGGAGGCGGTGGAATGGAATCCCTGGGGCTTGTCTCCGTAGCTATCGAAAGGAGCGCAATGGTCAGCGTGGAGACCGAATCAAGACTTGCCGGGCACGCGATTCCAAGCGGGGCGTTTCGGTACGTCGGACCGCAGGGCCTGAACCTGGGAGTCTCGGAGGAGTCCGAGCGCTCGTTGCGGTTCGAGGATTCCGCAGGTCTTGTGTCCAATCACACTGAAGCTTCAGGAGAAGAGTCGGCGCACGCACGTCAGGGCCTTTGGGCGGGAGTACGGCGCTCAGATGCGCGCATTCATCAACGCCCTCTAGATGGCCCCAGCCTCAAGGCCGAACTACACCCGTAGAAAACGAGCCCGCCCAAGATCGACTGAGATCTCAAGCTATGCATGAGTCGAGCTTCGAGGGCTTTCAATGGAAGGAACCAACGACAGGAGGATGATCCATCATGTCAGAGCGCGAAACCGGAAGAGTCAAGTGGTTCAACGAGGCAAAGGGATATGGCTTCGTCGAGAGATCCAAGGGTGGGGATGTGTTCGTTCATTTCAGCTCCGTTCGTGGGACAGGCTTCAAGAAGCTGACGGAGGGGCAGAACGTGGACTTCGTCGTCGGTCAGGGCGAGAAGGGCCCCGAGGCACTGGACGTAGGTCCCGCAGCGGCGGAGATTCCCCAGAGACTAAGAGAGCTGAATGCGGCGAACGCTGTGGCCTCCGCCACCACCACTGCCAAAGCTCCCGTTGAGATTGAGGCCGGAGCCGGCACAGAGGCCAAGAGCGACGTTGAAGAGGGAAGCCCGACCGTGACGGCTATGGCGGAGAGCTCGATTGCGTCAGAGGAGGAGCACGTGGGCCCCACCGTGGCAGAGGCTTCTGGCCAGCAAGAGGATGAGGTAGCGGACTCGTCGGCGCTTCGCGCCGCGGCAGATGTCTCAGAATCCTCAGCCGATTCAGAAGACGAGGAGAAGACGCTTGTCGCGGCAGAAGCAAGTCCGGGGGCGGAAGCTGGCCTCTCGGATCCTGAACGGAAGGTCGACGCGGAATGACATGCGAGCGGTGGGTCAGGGAGTCTCTCTGCGCACCGCCCTTCCTGCTTGACCCCGTTGGGTGCGCACGGCAAGAGGCGTGCGCGCCGCCGGGCTTCTGTGATTGCGGTCCGCGAACAGAGCCGGCACGCGATGCTGGGGGGTGCCGCCCACTGACGCAGTCTGACCACGTATGCCGGGAATACCTCAAGACGAAGAGCCGATGCGTGGGCTCACTCGGCGATCGTGCCGTGTATTTCGTTGGGTCTAGGGTGGGATTCCACCTTGCCATTGAGAGTCCCTCCGGTGAGTTCCGACGGCTTACGGAGGCCGAGCACCTCCGCTTCAAGAGACAAAGCCGGCTCAAGGGGGTTCACTACCAAGACTAGGAAGCCGTTCGCGCAATACGCAGATGTTGTCACGATCCAAAGGAGGGATCACATGGCCAAGGAATACGGGATCCGAGTGATATGCGCCTTCCCAAGGTGCGGGGAGGCCTTCTTCATTGCCCATGAAGGTGAGGAACTCCTAACCTTCTCCAGTGTCGACGAGGCGTTCAGGTACCGAGGGCAACTGCAACGTCAGTCATCTGTCGGAGGTCTTTCCGGTCGCATCAGGTCCGGCCCTTCTCAGGAGAATCTTCCCGCCCGCTGTGAGTGTCCGAAGTGCCACTCAATCTTCGCTCGTGACGAGGTGGCGTTCTTCGTTGCGCGGATTCCGGAGGGCGAGGCAGTTCCCGCTGGCGGCTTCGTGTACTGATGAGTCTGACCGGGCCGCCCCTGATTCGCTGAATAGCCGCGGACGAGCGCCACTTGTCCTCGTACATCAGCCTGTCAGCTTGCGATAGGGCATCCCTCGATGAGAATCCTGCCGCGCTCTTGAGAGAGTTCCAATGCTAGCTTCCAACGGGCAGCGTCACAGGGGTGACCTGCCCCCCTGAAATCGGCCCAGAAGTAGAGAGCTAGGATTCGGATCGAGGGAAGGGAGGCAGAAGTGGCACGCGCAGGCACGACCGACCCGAGGAGATCATCTCCAAGCTACGAGAGGCTGAGATCCTGTTAGCGCAAGGGATGAAGGTCCCTGAAGTGGTCAAGGAACTCGGCATCCACGACGTTAGCTACTACCGTTGGAGAAAGCAGTTCGGTGGGATGCGGGTCAACCAGATGCAGCGACTCAGGGAACTGGAGCTGGTGGGGGCATGATCCGCTGGCCGACGAGTACGTTCGAAGCTTCGGAGAGTACAGATCCGTCCGCTACATCAGAGGAGGTGCCGGTGCATGATGCCCTCCGCGAGCCCGCGGAGAGGCGGACGCGCCTGCTGTTGTTCGCCCGGTTGTCTGCCGGGGCAAGATGGACCACTGCGAGAAGTGCGCAAGGAATAGACGATTCAGCAGGCTCCACCAGGGCATGCCCTAGTGGGAGAAACAAGAGAAGAGTGTGGGAGTCTTGGACTTCGGGATGGCCCGCAGAGTCATAGCACTCCATACAAAGGAACCAAAGAAGCCCGCGCTGCAAGAGACAACAAGGGCGCGACTTCTCCGCAAGGCGGAAAGTAGTACGCAGCAACAAGGAGGCGTTTGAAATGAAACGGACGGTGCTGTTCCTCGGGATCATTGGTGTTGTGCTAGGTTTCGGGGCTTCGGCTGCGCCCCTCAGTATTTGCAGCTATGTATCACCTGAAACGGCTCTAGAGTCCTTGGGACTCGCCATGAGCTACCGTTACTTCGACGATTGGGCGACGCCGGGAGTGGACTCAAGCGGAGGACGAGCCGACCTGGACTACAATCGGCTTTACGACTCGCCGAGCTTCGGTTACACGCTGAACGGCAACGCAGCGCTTCTTCTGGCGAACTTCTTGCCAACAAGCGCTCAGGCGGACGCGGCGGGAACCATCCGTTATTTCCTTACGGAGAACATGCCGACATTCGGCTTCGGCAGCGTCGAAGCGTCCATCTCGACAGGGCAACCCCAACCGGCTGTACATATCAGTGCTGGACTGGGGTACGGACGCTTCAACAACGTCACGCCGCTTGCGAAGGCGTTCAAGATTGAAGCGGAACTCCTGAAATCAAAAGGGATCTCAAGTCCCCTCAGTGACACAACGCTCATGGCGGTTGCAGAGGTAATCGGCAGCAAGGAGTACGCTTCCATCAACGATCAGGTCGCCGATGCCGTGAACCAAATACAAACCGCATCCGGCGTGATGCTAAGCCCCCGTCAAGTTCTTAGTATCGAGGACATGATCCTCGCCACTGGAGATGCCCGATACTGCGGCTGGTCGGTTCAGGCTGGGGCAGGGTATCAGTTGATCGACCCTTACAATCAATCCCAAGGCTTCCTTGTCACCGCATCCGCCGACGCAGCTTTCGTCCCGAACCCTGACGGGCAGCTCTTGTTCCACGCCGGTCTTTCGGGTCCGGTCAATTTCATGGATCAGAACACGATCAAGGTACGAGGGTCCTACGACTACATTCTGTCAGAGACGAGTTCGCTTCAGGCAACCTACACCTGCTTGCGGGTGCAACCCTTAGGACAGGTTGCGAGCGTGAGTCAGACCGTCTCAGCCCTTCTTGGGTTCACGCTCGGACACGCCGACATGGGGCTGCAAGCTTCTCTCTCTAGGTCGGCCAGTGCCTCAGCCTGGGCGCTTGATGTCTCCATCTCCGCGGCACTCAGTTTCGATTGGTAGGACGTAGAAAACCAACCTCCGCCGCGCAGGGCGAGAGTCCTGCCCTCCTCCTCTCTCGCGCTGACAGGCCGAGAGGGGGAGGGGTTGAGGAACTGAGGAAACGGGGAAGGAAGAAAGGAGAAGAGAGCGAGACCACGACGACGGGAAGGATGAGGGTCCTGGCCGCAATTGTCTCGCTGCTGATGCTGGCGGGATGCCCCGTGTCCATCATCGCGCCGCCAACGGTGGCGCAACTCGAGATTCTCGAGGAAGACCAAGCACGGTTGCAGGTCAGAGTAACTGAACCTTCACCCAGCAAACCGGTCCGAGGCTGACGTCGGAATCAAAATGGGCTGGCATTTGATAGAGGCAGCAGCGTGCGCAGACCGATCCTTGCCGAGACTTAGACAGGAACGGCGGTTTGGAGCCTGGGGACCGAATGTAGAACACATTCGTACGTTGCAGTGTGGTGAGCTGTGTGCCCTTTCGGCGGATCGTGAGAGGCGAAAGCCCCCTTGGAGTCTAGCAATGGTCCGCTTCGTCGTGTTCTGTGCGTAAGGTCAATCTGGAACTAGTCCGCCCTATCCAGGCGGCTTATTCTCGCGGGTCGATCTAGAGAAGACCCGCGCAACGTAGAAGTTGTAGAAGATGATGATGGGAAGCACGATCCCTACTCCAAAGAGCATGGCGAACTGCGTGCTTCTGGGAGAGGAGGTCTCCGATAGGGTGTGTGAGAAGGGGATGATGAAGGGATACACGAGCGCCAGCAGCATACCCGAAACGCTGACGAGGCCTGCGATGGTCCAGTAGTAGGGGCCGCTTCTCGATGCGGAATTCCGCGAGCCGAACCATGCCGCCACCAGACAAAGCAGGGTGAGCCCGATGAACAATGGCACCAACACCACACGGTAGTCCTCCGACCATACGTGGCGATATCCGGATGGCGCAACCAGGAGCAGGCTCACCAGCACGATGAAAAGCGCCGTAGCCAGCACGATGCCATACGTTCGGAAGCGCGACACCACCGACCTGTCCTGTGCCGTTGAGTGATGAATGGCGCGTGAGGTCCCGAGCATGACGTAAGCGGCGCCGGCGGCGATGGCGATCAGACCTGAGATTGGGTTGAGCCAGTGCCAGGTGCCAATGCCGGGCACATTGACCGCATCCGGATTGGTCAGCAGCCCCGCCAGCAGGAATCCCTCTCCTAGAGCAGCTGCCAGGCAGCCTATTCCGAACGCCAGGTTCCAAAGACGTTCATTCGACGCGTGGTGGCGGAATTCCGCGGATACCGCTCGGAGCATCAGACCGAATACCAACATCATGGCCGGCACGTACAGTGAGCCAAGAATCAGGCCGAATGCGTGAGGAAAGCCGCCGAAGAGAACAGCCCCAGCGATCACCAGCCACGTCTCATTCGCATACCATTGCGGACCGATGTCGTTTATGAACTCCGCTCTACGGGATCCTCTCACAAAGAGCGACACGATTCCAAGACCAAGATCGGCGCCCGCCAGTACGGCAAAGAGTAGCAGAATCCCTGCCAGTACGAAGAACCATACATATGGCAAATACGTTTCCACGCCTATCTCCGTTTCATGTGACTCACACGTCCGGTGGTGGGGGCAGTGCGTCAATCCCCTGCTTCACGATGCGCCGGGTGAAGAAGACAAAGAGCCCTAGGAAGGTGGAATAGAGTAGGACGAAGAGCGTCAAGCTACCCGCAGCCATGCCGGTACTGACCGCCGATATCCCGTCCTGGGTACGCATGACTCCGTAGATAACCCACGGTTGCCTCCCCACTTCGCGCAGGACCCATCCCATATAGGTGGCCAGGAAGCCCAGAGGCAGCGCGTAGCTCCACCAGCGCCAGAAACGCTCCTGGCGTGGGATTGTGGGAGCGTGCAGCCCCCCCTTCCTCCATTTCCATAGGCCCCAGAACACCAGGAATACCATGGCTATCCCCAGAAAAACCATGATGCGGAAGGCGTAGAAGGGGATGGCGACCGGGGGCTGGTCTTCGATCGGAAACTGCGTGAGCCCCGGCACTTGTCCCTTCAGCGAACGATCCGTCAGGATGCTCAATACGTAGGGTATCTTGATCGCCCAACGGTTCGTCTGGTTCTGTGGGTCCGGCCAGGCGACCAGAGCCCACGCGGCCGAGGTGTCGGGCGGGTTCTGGACCCAATGTGCTTCCATTGCCGCCAGTTTAGCAGGTTCGTATGTGTTGACGATCTGAGCCGAGGCATCGCCCAAGAACACCTGAAGCGGCGTTACGAGAACTCCTGCAACGAGCATCACCTTAAAGAGCTTCAGGAAGAAGCCTGTGTTTCTGTTTCTCCGGATATTCCAGGCGGCGATGGCCGCAACAAAGAACAACGTCGTCTCGATGCTCGCAAACCACATGTGCAAGAACGCGGTGAGAGTGTCCGGGTTGAACGTCGCGGCCCAGAAATCCGTGATGGTGACAGCGCCTCCCACCATGCTGTAGCCGTCCGGCGTTTGCATCCAGGCATTGGCACTGATGATCCAGAATGCTGACAGGGACGCCCCGACCGCAACCATGACATTGGAGAAGAAGTGCATCCGCTTGCCCACTCGTCCCCAGCCGAAGATGAAGATGGCCAGGAAGGCCGCTTCCAGAGCGAACGCCATCGCGGCTTCAAAGGCAAGCTGGTTGCCCATCACAGCGCCCCCGAAGCTGGCGAACTGCGACCAATTGGTTCCGAACTGGAATTCCATGGGTACGCCGCTGGCGACGCCGATGCCGAATCCTACGATGAAGATCCGTGACCAGAAACGGACGTGACGGTAGTAGTTGATATCCCCTGTCTTGAGCCACGCGGCTTCGAGCAACACCATCAGCCAAGCGAGCCCGATGGTGATGAGCGGCCAGGTGATGTGAAAGACGGCGGTGATCGCGAACTGGGCTCTGGCCAGACTGAGTGCGGGCTCCATGAAGCCACTATATTGATTGCCCGCAGAGAAGCAAAGGGGTGATGCAGTTCCGCCTTCATCCGGCTGTGAAGGTGGAAGACGCCGAGCGTCTCGCTTCTGGATTGCTTACGGCGTGGAGTCTCTACCGGTCAGGAGAATGACAGAAGCATGCTGTTCCCGGACATTGCCGGTCCCATGTTGACCATCACAGCGTACCCTTTCGGCTCCGGCTCGCTCTGCGCCAGGATTGTGCCCGCGATGCCGACCGTCGCGCTGGAACAGTTGCCGAACCTCCTCAGCGCTTCCCTCGAGTATCGCATCTTGGCATCGGGAAGATCGTAGTGCTGCTGTAGATTGTCGAGGATCACGGCCCCGGCCGGGTGCGGTATCCAGTAGGCGATGTCGTCCGTCGACAGGCCGTTCTTCTCGAGTAGCGTATCGATGGCGGCCACAGCCAATTTGAGTGCAATCTCCGGTACGTCTCTGGCCAGTCTGACTCGAAGCCGGCCGTTTCTCCAGGCATATCCGAGGCGATCGATGTAGTTCGTGTCCATCCTCGTGGCGAAGTCGAGTATCTGCGGATGGCGGGGGTTGTCGTCGCACCCGATCAGGGCGCAGCTACATGCATCACCGAAGATCGCATTGGCCCGCATCAGTTCGAACGCATTCTCACGTTCGGGCGGATTCGCTTCCGGATAGTAGGTCAAGTCGCTCAGTTCACAGCCGATCAACACGGAGGATCTACCGGTAAGCTTCGTATAGTCGTAGCAACGCCGGATGCCGGGCCAGCTGGCATCGCACCCCATTGAGGCGATGTTGCATATCTCGACGTCGCGCAGA
>CAZXQL010000047.1:0-12027 GCA_964643395.1 uncultured Thermotogae bacterium | reverse complement strand
CCAATCGGGGAGTTAAGACAGGCGCGCATGGCCGTCACGCAGAGGAACAAGCAGGTCGGCGGATAGGTCTTCGTAGGAGTACGTCGACGGCCCCATCAGGATGTTCTGCAGGGCGGGCGCAAGACGTTCCGTCCAGCTGCCGCCCTCCGCCAGGTCACGCACAGGATCGAAGTGCTGAATAACGTTCCACATGACAATGGCATCGGCAAGGAGCGTCGCGACACGATCTTGGGGGATCTCAGGCAGGCTACCCGTGGCCTCAGCACTGGGGAAGCTCCGCTCGCGGTCCGCGTAGAGCGTCGTCGCGACGAGAGCCGTCAAGCCCTCGCCCAGATCGACCTGAAGCGGGTGTTCCGGATCCCCCATTCCACTAGGTAGACGCTCGGCAATCAGCGGACTGCGTTCCCGCACGCTCCAGTAGATCGTCGGTGCATTGGCGACACTGTAGGCGGTTCCGACACCTTCATGAGACCACTGCACGACATAGAGGACCGCGTGGGACTCCGGCGGGGCAAGCTCGCCCGGCACTTGGATGGACTCACCCGGGGCGAACACGCGGACGGTGGGCGCATAGGGAGAGAACAGGGACTGCAGCCGTTCAGCGAGGTCGTACGGGTCTTCCGCATCGTACGCCACGCGGACACCCTGAAGGGCAATCGTGCTCCAGTTCGCGACTGCTGCTTCGTCGGACGGGTGGAACCAACGAACGATGCCATAGAGCCGGGCGAACGCCCACAGATTCTCGACGGCACGCTCGGAATACGCCCAGTCCGTCTGGGTGCCCACAGCGGCAGGACTCCCCATCAAGACGCATGCAAGCGCCACGGTCACTGCAGCCAGGATAACTCGTGGCCTGCTGTTGTGCTTCCGACGGGAACTGCGTGACGTCAAAACCATGGAAACCTCCAACGTGTCCGTATGGATTGGGAGCTCTCACGAGCATACCTGCGCAGCGTGTGGATTCGATGGCTAGCAGTTGTTTCCGTTCGACTCCGGCTGCATACGTGCGTAGCGAGACTACAGACCCAGGCTCTCGTCGATGAGCATGAGTTCGATCCGCCCGGCGGGCTCGCACCGATCGATGATCGAGAACATCCGGCAGATGCGCTCGGACGATGCACAGTCATGACAACTCCCTGTCTTGACGCACGGCGTACTCGATCCCAGTTGAGTCGCCAGAGAGACCGCAGCCACGTTTCTTGCCCGATCGAGAGCCGCTTCGAGGCCGTCGCACAGCTTGTTGCGCCCGATGAACAGGACAACGCGCCTCGGTCCGAAAGCAAGCGCCGAGATCCGATTCCCGTTTCCATCGATGTTGACAAGGGCTCCACCGATCGACGTGGCATTCGAGCATGATGCAGATGGACGCGTCGTCGATGTCTCTCCCAGCGGCGCGCGGCAGTTTCCACGTGCAGGATTCCCCGCTCCACGTCACGCGTCAAGGGCCAACTTGTGGCGGACGCCTTCCTGGCACCCGGTGCCGATAGCGTCTCCGACGCGGTAATAGCAGTTGTCCAGGCTGTATAGGATGGGATCGAGGGTCGGTAGATCCGCGACGCGGGGCTTGCCCTCTTCCCATACCGTGAACTCTTCCGAGACGTGGCACTCGACGACGTCGGCGATGAACATCCGCCGGTGGCGAATCTGGACGACCTCTTGAACGTTGCACTCCAGATTGACGGGGCACTCCTCGATCATGGGGACACGGGTCTGCTCGCCCTCGAACACGGTGAACAGCCCGCTCTTGTCCACATCCTTGCCGGAAACCATCCCGCAGAGATCGGTGAGACTTAGCAACTGCGTCGACGGTAGATTGATGCTGAACGCGCCCGCGGCATCAACGCCACGCGTCGTGTGGTGTGCTTCCCCCAACGAGACGGCGACCATCGCCGGGCGGATGCCCATGATGGCGCAATCGCCTACCTCTGCGAAATTCGGCTTGCCATCAACGTTCGCGCCCACAAGGACGATGGGGATCGGATACACCCACGGGACACTCCCCAGTTTGGTCTTCGTCATCAAGCCTTCCTTCTTGCTGCGTCGCTGAGCCGATCCTGTGCCGCCCTCGTTGCATCAGCGTCTCGCGACGTCGCATGCAGGCGCAGCAGAAACGGAATCAGGGAGTCAGGCGAAACTGCGGAATTGCACCGGATGCATCATCGACGGCCACGCTGACACCGACGCATACACAAGAGGATGACTCGCATTGGCCTTCGGATGGGGACAAGCAACACCGGATTCCCGGAGTGTCCCGGCATCTACCGTTCGGATGCCGAGCCCGCCAGCACGAGCACGGAGAGCCACCCGAAGAGAAACGCCAAGAACACCCAAAGGCCCGTGCTCTTCCCCTTCTGCAAGGCCATCCTTGAGCAGATATACACCGGTAGCAGCCACCAGAGCACAGCAATCAATAGAGCAATCAGCACAGCCATTTCTAGATCTCCTCCCGCCGCGTGCTATTGATCCACGGATGCAGAATAGTTGATCTGTCGTGATTCGTCAATGAATATCGCTCTCTTACCTTATTACTCATAGAACACGTGCAAGATGGTGAAGCTTCGTGATGGATGTCGGAGTCTTGAAGCCCGGTGAAGTCTTCGAGTACAGGTGAGGGTTCGATGCTGCAACCAACGGGCTTGGAGAAGTACCGAGGAGGCGAATGATGTCAGGGAGTCAGGTTGCACTGAGTGAGAATCGCAAGAAGCATCTCGGCTTGCTCGAGCAGGCAGTCCTTGCCGAGATCCCGGGAGTATCGGAAGGTGTGGAGAAGGTCTGGGAGGCGGCGTACGCAGAGGGTGCACTGAGCACCAAGACAAAGCGCCTCATGGCAAGGGTCGTGGCTCTGGGGGCCGGATGCCGCAATTGCGTCCTCGCCCAGACCGAGTTGGCTCTCAACGAGGGCGCGTCCAAGCGCGAGTTCCTCGAAGCGCTCGCCGTGGTCGTTTCGATGCGAGGGACCACCGGAATCGCCGAATCCCTTCGCGTCGTCCAGTACCTGAGCGAGAAGGGCATCTGGTAGTCCTGGCGGACTGCGGGTCTGGATGTCCGAAGAACAACCGAATCCGGAGCGCCCGGCGGCACTGCCGAGAGCCGTTCCTCCCGAAGAGGCTCTGGGCGGATCTACGAAGGCGTCACCGCGTGGTCGGCCGGGTTTCGGCGGACCGGTGCGGAGTCAATCGTACAGCCTCAGTCCCGCACCGTGTTTATCGCCCGTAGCCCGTGAGTTTCTCCCAGATCTTCCACACCCAGTTCGTGAATCTCTCTCCCAACTCCTCGAGGGTTTCGAACAGCCGGATGGGTGACAGCGATGCCAGACCTCGAGCCTTCAGAGTTCGACCGCAGAGCGTGCAGTGCTTCGCGTCCGGCTGATTCCACATCCCGCACTTCGGGCAGTACATGCTCGTCACCTCATGCCTCTCAGTGTATCGCGGATAAGGATCGGATCTCATGGGTCGATTACGGGTCTCCACATGGGGACGAACGGACCGATGCGCTCGGGTCAGCAGAGAAGGAGACAACGTCGCCGATGAGGTACACTGTTCGTAGTTTCAATGAGAAGCGGGGATTCCAATGACAGCGATGAAGAGAATCTGGAACATCGTAATGGGGGGCATCTTCCACGCCCATCGGTACTGCCCCGCCTGCGGGAAACCGATGAGTCGGGTACCGGCTACGGAGGAAAGCTACATACGGCAGTCCACAAGCTATGCAATGGGATCGCGAAACATGGGCCAGATGGGAGGACGGACGCCCTCTCCCGGCCTCAGGGTCATCAAGAAGGTTCAAGTGATCCCTGTCTACGACACGTGTGAGAACTGCAACCAGCGCATTCCGTGCGGAAGCATCAAGACACCCTTGAGCTAGTTCACCAAGGTCCGCAGCTGGCCTCTCTTGCAGATTCGAGCCTTCACTCGGTAGCATCGTGACCACCTCATTGCCCGACCAGGAGGTACGGATGCGTCCCGGATGGTGCTTCGTCGGTGTCCTGTGTCTGGCTCTGTTGGCTGCGACTCCTTCATCGGTCGTCGCAGGCTCAGTTGCCGAGAGTTGTACGGTGTTCATGATTACCGACGGAATGACCGTTCTCGGCGGTGGCAATGAGGACCAGGGCGACTTCCCGGCTCGGGCGTGGTTCATTCCGGCGTCCCGTGGCAAGTACGGAAGTGTCTACTTCGGATTCGAACATGTCGCCAAGAGCGGCATGAACGATCAGGGGCTCTTCTACGACAGTCTCTCGGTTCCCGATATCGAAGTCGGCATGGAAGAGGGCAAGGAGATCCATCCGGGAATGTGGTCCATGTATGCGCTCGAAACATGCGCAACCGTCGATGAAGTCGTCGCACTCGTCGAGAGCATCTCCATTCCGGGGACATGGACGGACAAGCTGTTCTTCGGAGACCGCACTGGACACTCGATTGTCGTCGAAGGGAAGCAGATCCTCTATCCCAAGCGCAACTACCAGGTCAGCACCAATTTCCTTGAATCCACCACTCCACCAAGCGAGATCACCTCTGAGCGCTACTTGACGGCCAAACAGATGCTGAACGAGATGAGCGTGGTTTCGCTTGACGCCGTTCGGGACGTCCTCGCTGCGACGGCGGTCACCTACGCTGACGGAAGCGGCACAGCATACTCTGCGATCTACGATCCAGTCGGGACGACGGCAATCGTGTACTTCTGGCGAGACTTCGAGCATCCCATCTACTTCGACCTGGATAAGGAATTGGCGAAGGGTGCACACGTCGAGGAACTCGCCGATCTCGCACCGGCCAGCGCCCTCCGTGATGCGTGGGTCTCTGACGCGCAGGCGGCGCTCGACAGCGCGATCGAGGAGCGCATCGATCGGACTGTCGATTTGGGGGTGGATCGAAGCGACTTGGTCGGTCAGTATGCCGTCGACCCGGAGATCGGATTCGTGCCCATCCCACCGGTCATGCTGACCGGCGCAAGCGTCGTCTGGGATGGCGAGACACCGCTTCTCGTGGTTGCTCCCGAGGGGATAGCCTTCGAACTCTACCCCGCGGGAAACGACGTGTGGTTCCATGCCAATGTCACGCAGATGCCGGAGATGGACTTCACGCTCCATCGGGACGAGAACGGGCAGGTCGACGGTGCTTCTCTCTTGGTTGCAGGGCTGGGTGAGATTCCCTTCGTCAAGACCGGTTCCAAACCTCTCTTTCAACCGCTCCCCACGAACCCATTCGTCCCCGGCGAGACGGAATCGGCACCCGAACTTCGCCGCTCGGCGCTGATGTGGCTGGCAGTCGCTGCAGGACTCTTCGTTGCCGCAGCCCTTGCCCTCGTGCTCCGAAACTGATCGGCTCGGAGACCGGCTGGGAACCGTACGCCGTATTGCTTGTACAATTCCACCGCCATGACGCACGATCGATACGAACTGGACATCGAGCGCTCGACACTGCCGGTGGGTGTCTCGGAGGTCTGTGAGGCCTTCACGGCGGCTCTTGACATTCTGAACGAACGTTTCCGGGTCGACCTTGATGATCTCGCCCTCCCGTCGAACCAGCATCCGGAACTCGGGATGGAACCCCTCCCGCACTTTGTCGATGTCCTGGGCCTGGTGGATGCCCTCGATGTACGCCCGTTCGATGACCCGCCGAATCTCGTCTCGGTCATTCATCGCTGTGTCCTCCTTGTGGGCGACGTGCAGGCCGGGCCTGACGCGCTTGCTGCGGGCAAGCACCGGTCAGGGAATGGCTCATGGGGCCTCGAAAAGAAGAAAGGACAGCCGCGATTGCGATCTGTCTTGTGTCTTGTTCGGGACACGTGATCCCTGAATGCTAGGTTTGTTCTATATCGTTGCGGGCCGAGCCGCAAGTTGCCCGTCTACGGTTTCGTCGTGAGGTGCGCGTGAAACACCTTGCTCACGACCCGCCATTCACCCTAGACGCGGTAGAGCGACACGTAGTCGGTGAAGATCCGCTCGTTGTCGCGAAAGACATCCACGCGCGCGACCGCCGCGTTCCCGATCACATCGATGAACGGGAACTCGAATCGTGCCCCCTGCATCACGGCCTTCGGGTGATTGGTGCGCAACTCGTCCAGCCCGTCCCAGTGAAGCGAGACTGGCTCCATGCTCCGCCCGTCGAGTTCCGGGACAAGCATGTGAAAGGCATCATCGAACTCTCGCGAGAGGGCTTCCCGCGACGACTTCATGTACATATCGCGTACGTAGATGTCTTCCAACAAGCGCCGAACGTGCCCTCGATCGCGTGTAGTGCCTGAGTCAGCGATGCTCATCGACCCCTCCTTTGTCTCATTCCCTGAGTCTACGACTTCGGCACGAGCTAGAGGGATTGCTCGAACTCCTCCATCGTTGCGTATTCGCATAGATCCACGGACTGACTGTGCAGCCATGTCCGCAGCTTCTCGTCGAGAAGCCGTGCCTGGTCTGCCAGCTCGTTCAGAGAGGCCGAGGACGTCGCCAGCAGATCGGGGAACCCGAGCTGCCGATACAACGACGAGAATTCCTCATACAGGACGCAATGGCCGTAACCGACCCCATCCTGCGTGTTGCTAAGCATCATCGTGAGTTCCGTTTGCAGTTCCCAGGCATGGAATCCGGCGGCCGCGCGGTCCGCTCGGTCGCACGCTCGCAGCAGCTTGCCGACCATGTCCTTGATCTCCGGGTAGACCTGGCCGAACTGCTCCTGTGGCGACGTGCGCGCCGGGAGCGTGTTCCGAATTGTTCGTAGGGTCTGTCGTGTCTCCAGCATCAACTCCTCAGCCGCCTGAAGGATCTCCGCGGGATCGGACGATGTCGCTATGACAGAGATCAGAGCGTTCAGGTTCGCGGGGCGTTGTACGAATCGCTCGGCGTCGTCGAGACTCTTGCCGAAGCCCTTCGCGAAGAATACCTGATTCGCCAACGCCAGACACTCCCAGATAGCCTGGATCAACCTCCACCCGGCATGCCGGACATCGGCAGCCAAACCCTCTGCAACGGCAAGCTGCAGCGTGTACAGATGCGCCGAGACGCTTGCCAGCCGATCGACGGCCCGTCCGAGCATCTGTGCACGGCATTCGGGCCCTTGGAGATCCAGCGTCCGTTGCTGGAGTCTCCGAAGTCGCTCGGCCTGCTCGGCCGAGCGGACGTAGAGGGGCGTCGCCTGCTGCACGAGGCCCGGAGCGAAGGCCCACCCTCTCAGGTCACCCGAAGCGAACCCTTCCAGCGTCTCCCAGCGGATCGCCCAGAAGTCGAACAGGATGCCGTCGAGCAGGAATGTCCTTCCGATTGGCGGGCTCTTCCCGTCCGCCGGGGTATAGAAGATGTCCAGGTCGGACGTCTCGTGCGTGTCGCCACGCGCCTGGGAGCCGTAGGTGCAGATCAGGTCGATGTCTTCCCCATGCTTCCCCACAGCATGCGCCATGAGGAGCTTGGCGACTTCGAATACGTCGATCATGGGCACACCCCCCTGGGAGAACCCTAGCCTATCCGGATCGAGAAGGCACAACGCGGCCCGCTCGGGCCCCCGTCGTCGCAAACGGAGAATCGCGACGAAGCAGGATAGCGCGAAACGCGTCGGCTCGTGGGCGCGGCTTACGCGTCGGGATTCTGTAGAGTGCTTTGTCGAGCAAGGACGGCTTGTCGGATGGCGTCGGCGTTCTTCGCTCGGTAGGTGTAGCTTCGAGCCCCCGTCACGAGCGTTCCGTCAATGATCGGGGGACGGTCCTGACCGACGAACGTGCCGCCGGCATCTTCGATGGCGTCCTTGTCATCCATGTGCCCGACAATGCGGCGCCCGTGCACGACGCCGGCCGCGGCGAGCGCGCGGACACCGCGGCACCAACCGCTGACAACAAGGCCCTGCTGGTAGGCTCCGCGGATCAACGCAAGGGCATGCTCCGAGCCGATGAGCTGCTGGTGCGATGGGCCGGGCAGGACCGAGATGACGTCGAACGCCGTAACATCTTCGATCGTGTCAATCGTTCGGTCTACTGTCACCGGCGTCGCCCCCAGTTTGGCTGCATAGGGACACGGCGAAACCGTTTTCGAGAGCCCGGCCAGCGTCACATCCCAGCCGTAGCGCTTGAACTTGTCGATGATCGAGAGCCTCTTGCCGCCCATCATGCAGTTGGCCCCGATCTTGTCCCCAACAAGCAACAGAATGCGAATCGGCCGCTGCTGCGCCTTCGTTGGCATGCCTTCCTCCTTCGCATCATGTGCACCGAACATGGTCGATGACCGTAACAGAACCGTGGCGAACCCATAGGGGCGACGACATCGAGTGGCTGAGACGGCCCTCGGCTAGGCAGAGTCGTAGCACAGTGAAATGTCGGTTCCGATGGAGAATGGGAGGTATGCCATGTGGAATAGAGGAGTCAGAGCGGCCCTGGTCGGGCTTCTCGTCATCGGTGTGGCCGCTGGAATCGCATGCAAGGAAGGACTGGCCTTCGACGGGCATCTCACGGAGACGTTCCAAGCGCTTGCCTCGACGCCTGCGTACCAGCTGTTTCTCGGTCCGCCGAGAACGGCCATCTTCACCAATCTGTCCGGGCGGGATGTCGTTGGGCTGAGGATCACCTTCTCGGCCCCCGTGCCAAGCGCCACCGGCTACGGTGTGGGCGCCGAGGCAACCATCGCGTCCAACGGAGGCCTGATGTTGACATTCGAGGGCGCGATCGGTCCGTTTGGGGGCGTATCCGCTCAGTGGGTGGAGACGGATGCGCAAGTCCTTGTCGCCGGATGGATCACGGAAGACGGCTCCCTCATCCCGATCGACCTTCATCAGCCATTTGCACGCATGAACGGCACCGTCACGTATCTGCCCGACTTGGGCGGACTGGGATTTGCGATCAACGTCTCGGTCGTCCTGAGCGGCGCGTTGTCCACGACGTTCGACGGTTCTGAGATCGTTCGATATCGCTGGGAGTGGGAGGATGGATTCGTGCAAGAAGGGACGACAGCCGAGAGGACCTTGTCGTTCTCGTACGATATCCACCTCCACCCACACCTACGTGCACCGGACCACCTCACGTCCGTAACGTTGACGGTCTACGCGGCCAATGGGGCCAGTTCGTCGGTGACCAAGCCGTTCAAGCTGTTCGTTGTTGTCGTTTCCTAGACGGCTCGATCCGCCGATGGCCTCGGCTTGCGCCGACACGGTCGAGGTTGACAGGTGTGGTGATGGCTCGGGCGAGCGCGACCCGAGCTTGACAGCGGACCTGCAGGGCGAGAAGTCCTGCAGGTCCGCTCTATCCCACCTCACTTCGTCGCGGGCCGAACTACGGCATCGGAGTGATGGTCACCCGCAGCACGTCAATCACGTTCGGGTAGGTGAACCCATCGTTGACGAATCCCACAACACCGTTTTCGTCTTCCCCGGTATTGGGAGCTGCCTGCCGTGGGGCTTGATCGCTGCCGACACCGGGTTCCTGGTTGACTTCCGTCCCGGCATCCCAGAGGTAGATCATCGACGTCACGTCTCCAGAGATCGGGTTCCCACTCGAATCGAACAGCTCGATTCCCGGAGGCTCCGCACCATAGAATAGGTCGTTGGACTGCCCAAACATGGTCACGAATGACAGCCACATGCCTGGGCTTGCTGTGATCTGGAACTCGTAGCTTCCGCCCGGTGTTAGGAGACCTGGTTCAGTGGATCCGACGGGTGTGTTCACGACGCCGCTCGACGACACGCCCGCCATCATAGCGATTTCGTCCACAAGCGGAACGGGATTCCCGTCCTCGGCAAGGCGTTCCAGCGGCATGCCTGATTCCGACATTCCGCGTGAGAATAGGGTTGTCCCCGGCTCGTGCACAGCCCATCCCACCGGCGACAACGCAAACGGAGCCGTACTTCCATCCGATGTCACGATGGCATCCGGCCCCGCAATGTTGTCGATCCGGACCGTGAACGTGGTCGTCGGAGACAGCATGGACGACGGTGTCGGCGGCGATCCCTTCGCTCCGTTCAAGAGCAGGAGTCCGGCCACAGCGATCGCAACACCCACCGCGACGGCAAGTATGATTGCCAGCTTCGTATTCATCTCTCTTCCTCCTTTCATAATGACTCATGCGCGTGCATCGCGGCCCTTCGGCTTCGCGGCCGATGAATCCCCTGCCTACCGGGAGAAACTCATGCATGACTTGTCGCAGGACGGCGATTCGTGAATGCGCGCTATCATCAGACTAGCGTTGAATTGCCATCAGAAGCAAGCTCAGTGCCCCTGCGCGGTGAGCCCAGACATCGGACCTGTCGTCTGCGGCGCCTCGAGCAGGCATAATGGGGCGTACCCTGGCGAAGGGAGAATCATGGGACGAGAAGAGAAGCGACTCCGCGAACGTACGATCCGTCAGCTTCAGCGACGACTGCGGCGCAAGCCCACGGACGAAGAAGTGGATGAGGCGATCGCCGACTTGCAGGAAACGCAGCGAAAAGCAGGCGGGCGGGCGCCCGGGCGAGACCCTCGGAGACCTGCCGGACACTAGGTACTGTCAGGACCGCTGGGCTCCGGCACGGTTGGCCCTATCACGTGTGTACTTCTAGGATGATCTCAGCTACAATGGGAGTCTGTCCGATTGGAGCGTGTGAGCACGGCAATGTGATACGTCCGGAACGACCAACCTGTTCGATGGACGAAGGAGGCATGCATGTACATCCTGTGGGCGGTTCTGGCTATCGTAGTCGTCATTCTCTTTTTTTCGGGAATTCGTATCGTTCGTCCGACGCACCGGGCACTCGTGGAGCGCTTGGGGAAATATCGCCGGTTTGCGGGCCCGGGGTTCCATTGGATCATTCCCGCCATCGATCGGATGATCCAGATCAATATCACCGAGCAGATGGTCGATGCACAGCCGCAGGAGATCATCACCAACGACAACCTAAACGCTCGGGTGGATGCCCAGGTCTACTTCAAGGTGAAGGCCGACGAGGATAGCGTCAAGAACTCACAGTACAACGTCAACAACTACCAACTCCAGATCGTCAATCTCGCTCGCACGACACTCCGTAACATCATCGGTACGCTGACGCTGAAGTCAGCCAACAGCGAACGTGACAAGATCAACAACGAACTGCTCGCCACGCTGGCTGCCGAGACGCAGAACTGGGGGATGGAGATCGTCCGAACCGAACTCAAGGAGATCGACCCGCCCAAGGATGTTCAGGAGACGATGAACAAGGTCGTCAAGGCCGAGAACGAGAAGATTGCGGCGCTGGATTTCGCCAACGCGATGGAGCGTCAAGCCGACGGCCAGAAGCGTGCCGAGATCAAGAAGGCCGAGGGAATCAGGCAGGGCAAGATCTTGGCCGCCGAGGGTGAGGCCGAGGCGATCCGCCTGGTCAACGAGGCGGCAAACAAGTACTTCGTGGGGAATGCACAGATGCTGCGCAAGCTGGAAGCGCTGGAAACGGCGTTGCGGGACAACGCGAAGATCGTCGTGCCTACGGACTCGGAGCTCATCAACGTGATCGGCGAGATGGCGGGTATGATGCCGATGCCACGCAAGAGAACGCCGGCGGACGAAACCTAGCTCCACGAAGCAGGTTCTCAGGGGATGATCCCGCAGCCCGACCGCAAGGCTGCGGGATTGTCCATTGGCTGTGCTGAGTTAGTCAGAGGGCGTCGCTTCATTCGCTCCCTGCGCACTGTCAAGGAGTTCGGTCAGTCCTGAACTCCCTTGATGATGAAACCGCCGGACCTCTCGTCCTTCTCGAGCTGAAGGGTGCCGTCCTTCCCTGCCTCTTCAAGGAGTTCCCCGAAGGATCGGAAGCCGTAATAGGACTCGCTGAAGCCCGGCTTTCGGCGTTTGAGCGTCTGCTTGATCATCGATCCCCAGATGTTCTGCCCCTCGCCGCGCTCTTCCACCAGAGCTTCGTAGGTCTCGACGACGAGATCCCATGCCTCTTGCTTCTTGTCGTCATCCGAGGACCGGGCAGCTTTGGACGTCTTCTTCGCCGTCGACTTCTTGGCAGTCGACGATTTGGTGGACGTCTTCTTCTTCGGCTGCTTCCGGCGAGCCAGATCGTCGTAGAAGATGAACTCGTCACAGTTGGCGATCAAGAGGTC